>NZ_JBDZDT010000006.1:0-532634 GCF_040049275.1 Aquabacter albus
CGACTACATCGAGCGCTTCTACAATCGCCGACGCAGGCACTCGACGCTAGGCTATCTGAGCCCGATCGAGTTCGAGGAGCGAGCTAAATTAGCTTAACCTGGTGTCCACAAAACCGGCGGCAGGCCAGCGCGGCGTGCGTGTGGAACCAAATCCCGGACGTTTGTTGGCGCTTCGAACCAAGAGCAGGAGCGAGGAATCGCTGCCGTAACTCTACTTAGCGGACGTTACGAACTTCTGAGATGGGTCAAGGGCGGAAGCCGCTGCGAATGTAGCTCACTGAAATTGCGTGAGTTTTGAGACTAAGAACAGAGATGCCTAAGCTATTGCGTTTGCTGTATGCGCAGTTGTGTCTCAAAATTTTTAAATTATGCACACTCAGCACAATCATGAGACATACACTGCATGCTTTAGGCTTGACCGATAATAAACCCTCATGGAAGCGCTGCTAGTTTTTCGCTTATTAAATTTCTGCAGCACCTTGATAGTAATCATCAATTAGATTTAGGGTATGATATCAATAATAAAATAATATGATCGAAGATCTATCACCATGTACACTCGAAATATGTGTTACGCACATTCTACAGTTCGCACTGATCGTTCTGATTGGCAGCCACTATTTAAACATTTAGAGAATGTTGCCGAAGAGGCCGCCAGATTTGGAGGCAAGTTTGGAGCGTCGGAGGCGGCAGGCCTGGCCGGCCTCCTGCACGATCTCGGGAAATATTCCGAGCCTTTCCAGTCTTATATTCAGGGGCGTGGCAATAGCGTCGATCACTCAACGGCTGGCGCCCGGGAGGTGCTTCGGCTCGCCGAGTCTCGGCCCGCCAAACTTGTCGCGGAGTTGCTGAGCTATGCTATTGCCGGCCATCATGCCGGACTGCCGGATCGTGCCGGCATATCGGGTTCGCTGAACGACCGGCTGGACCCCAGGACACGGGCAATTCCCTCGCTCCTCCCTCACTGGCGGGATGAGGTGGCGCCGCAGGCCATGAACCTGATGCCGACCGGATTCAGCCTTATCCAGGACAAAGAGCGGATTGCGTTCCAGATGGCCTTTCTCGGCCGGGCGATTTTCTCCTGTTTGGTAGACGCGGATTTTCTCGATACCAAGGCTCATTACGTTGAGACCGAAGGGCGAATTGTCGATCGCACATGGCCTCTTTTGGGCGAGCATGTGGACTGCCTGATAGCTGCATTCGACCGCCATATGACGGAGAAGCTGGAGCAACTGCCCGAGGACCGGCGCCAGGCTCCGCTGAACCTGCTCCGCCGGGACATCTTGGCCCACGGCGCGGCAAGGCGCACATGCCGAAGGGCATTTTCACCTTGGAGGTGCCCACGGGCGGGGGCAAGACGCTGGCTTCCTTCGCGTTCGCATTGGAGCATGCGCGGCATTGGAACATGGACCGCATCGCCTCTCATGCAGAGGCGTGGATCGAAACATGACGCACCTCCGTCCTCGGAGAGCGCGCGGCGGGTCGCCTCTCATGCAGAGGCGCGGATCGAAACCTTTCCAGCCAACGGTTCTCTGGAGTTCCGCGGGAGGATCTTCTCGTTCTGGGGTACAGGCGACCAACCTAAAATCGCACAAGAATCAGATCCGCCCACACGCCTTCCATCGCTCATCCTGCCGGGCCACCAATCTTTTCAAGGGTTTTGGCTAAGCGACCCTTGATGCTCACATGCCGCCGCCAACGAAACCGCCACCGATACGACTTTTTTGGTGCCTCCCCGTCTTCGGTTTTCCACCTTTGCAATTGCGCCCCGCTGAGATGGAGCCCAGCGGGGCGCATGGCCGCTTTGGCTTCGGCCGGATTGGCGCCAGCAATCGTGTTTCGGGAGGCTGGCGCCGCTCCGATGCTATCCGCGCTTAGCTTGTGCAGAACATGCGCCCGCAAATCAGGTTGCGGTCAGCTGCCCGGCCCCATCGCAGAGAGATGGCCCTCCTTGAGGCCGCCACCAAGCCGACCATCGCTGAACAGGTGGCCCCTCGCCCGCGCAACTACGCGCGCACAGGCTTGGGCGCCGCTGAGGCGATCCATGGGGGAAACCATGGATCGCCTCAGTCTTATCGTCGGCGCCCGGTCAGTTTGGAGAGACGCGGTACAGCTGCCGAAGGTAGGTGACGCCGGCAAGAGGCGCGGTACTCACGCTCCCCAGCATCGATCCGGCCTTTGAGACCGCATCGCGCAAATCCTCGACGTCATTTCCCTCGACCAGCAATGCCCAATCGAGCGTGCGGTCGCCCCGCCGCACATGCTGTCCGCTTGCGCTGGCAGAAAGGGTTTCGTCCCGCTCGAGCAGCTGGCACGCGATGATGCCGGGCTGCTGCATCAGAAAGGGTGCCGCCTGCTCCAGGAGGTGGCTGCGCAGGCCCTCCTCCTCCTGCGAAGAGGGAGAGAACGGAATCACCGCAAGCGCTGTTCCCTCGGCTTCGCCCAAGGAGCCCGACACCCGCGCGACAGTCCGGATGGCGTTCTTGAATCGCGTGATGTAGTGGCGGCTCGCCGGGTCCGGATTCGTCACAAGCTTCAGATAGTCCGGTGATTGCAGGATGTATTTGTCCTCCGCCTCGTAGAAAGCGAAGTATTTCGGGCCGGGGCTGACATTGATATAGCGACGCCCACGCACGAACCCCGGCAATCCGAGAATGCGGTCGCGCATATGCTCTCGATTGTACCAGTCCTTGAACCCCGGCTCCTCTTCCGCCGCTATATCCATGAACGTGCACAGAACGGTCTTCGTCCGTCCGGTTGCTGGCATCTCGTTTCTCCCAGATAAGTTTGTATGCCGTGCCCGGTTCATGGGCCGATGGCCCAAAGAGCCTCGACGGTCTTCTTTTCTTCTTGGACATAGGACCGCAATTCGGCGGAATCCTTCAGGAAGGGAACCATGCCAAGATTTTTCATGGCATCGAGAAACTTCGGATCCTTAGAAACAGCCTTCAGGCTGTCGTCCCACACCTTGGTGACCGATGCCGGCAGACCGGGAGGCCCGGAAACGGCGGTCCAGAACAGGATCTGGACCGAGGGATAGCCCAGTTCCGCCATGCACGGCACGTCGGGCAAGTTGGGCAAGCGTTCTGGAGACGCCACCGCCAAGGCCCGCACCTTGCCCGCCTGCAGCATCGGCGCCATGGAGACCCAGGAGCCGGCGCCCATCATCACGTGCCCACCCGCGGCCATGGTTCCAGGCTCGCTGCCTCCCTTGGTGGCGACGGGCCGCGTATGCTTGATGTCGACCCCCGCCGCCTTGAACAAAGCGCGGAACGCGAAATCCTGTCCGCCCGCGCCACCCAGCGAGGTCCAGGTGAAGCTCCCGGGGTCCTTCTTCAACTGATCAATGGCCTCCTGCATGGTCTTGAATGGCGAGTCCGCCGCCACCACAAAAACCTGTGGCGTCTGGGCGACCGACACCACGAAGGTGCGGTTCATGACCGGAGTTGGAGGGTTCTTCACCACCACCTCCAGCATGGAGGCGGATGCCGCGGAATCGATCAGAAGCGTGTAGCCGTCTGGAGGGGCCCGCATGACTTCCTCAACCGCCGGAATGGTGTTTCCTCCCGGTTTGGAGACCACGCGAACCGGGACCTTCCAATATTCCTCCAATGCCTGCGCCACGGCGCGCCCACTCAGGGTGGTTGAGCCACCCGGTGCGAATGGGACGATGAGATCAATGGCTTTATTGGGATAGGACTGGGCTGAGGCACTGCCCGGCAGCACCATGGTGGCGAGCGCAAGGCTCGCGGCAAGACGCACGAAGCGCATTCTTCCCTCCCTGCCGCTGCCTATTTCTTTTGATCGGCAGCGTTGTTATTCAGCGCCATCGAAGGCGCTGCATGATCCCGCAAAGGTCGTGCCAACCGCGGACGGAGGCTGCCGCTTCCCCAGGGGGCTGCAGCGAGGAGATTCGGACATCAGCATGTGAGCGCTTTGTCGCTGCGGCCTACACACCTGTGTGCTCCGCGGACATGTAGCGCGGCCAGCCTCGACATTCCTTCCTTGCCCATTCGGCAGCCGCCCGGTGGCGTCGCCCAGGTCACACGAGCGCTGGCGGGCCGCTGAGGTGTGGTCACGGGGCGTTGCGACTGCCCCCAAGACGCAAGGCGCGACGGAGGCTAAAGCTGCCGACTAGAAGCGGATAATCTGGCGCGCCGGCCTTTCAAAAGACTCAGTCTGCCCCCACATTCCCATCAGCCGACCAAGTTCGGCTTACCGGACGCACGGCGCCCGAGCCCCAAACTCCCAAACTCATTTCGACCACCGGCACATCCGGAAGGTCTGCCGTGGCAGCACTGTGCGCCACCGCCTTGGAGACCCATGAACAATACGACTGAACAGCGCATCGCGCCTCGACCCGCACCCACGCCTCTTCGTTCCAGCCCCGACTGGCAGCCACAACCCTGCGGACTGTCTCGCGAAGAGCTCAGGAAAATCATTGCCGACCAGATCGGCTAGAGATCCATGAACACACAACAGAAAGCACAACGGGCGCCCCGGAAGGCCCGTCCCCCATCAGGCAGCGGCGACGATGCCCGTCGGAAATACGAGCATTTCACCGAGCTTGCTCGCGCAGAGACGGCCAAAGGCGACGCCATCGCAGCGGAGAACTATCTGCAATATGCAGAGCACTATTATCGCTCGATGGCCAACATTCACTGATGATCCAACCTGAACGACGATAGATCGGCGCTCCTTCGGCCCGCGGCCAAGCCGACCGGTGCTGAACACGTCGCTGCCATCCGTGCCCGCGCGTCGGCGCACCGGGCCGAGCGCGTGATGCACGGGCGCCGTGCCTCTTACGCTAGAGGAGATGCGCGATCCTGCCGGATGCCTCTTCAGAGCCATGCGCCACGAGGTATTGCGCCCACGCCAGCCTGATGATTGGAACGCAGAAGGCGCCCGCTTGCCGGGCAGCGGCAAACCGACGGGTTATCCGTCGGCAGCAAGAAGCCGGGCCATTGCGTAATGACTGTTTCGGACAAAGCGTCTGAAGGGCCGACCTTCGCCACGGAACGTGATCCCCGCCTGCGCCTGATCATCCCGATCGTGGTGGGCCTCGCCTTCCTGATGGAGCAACTCGACTCCACCATCATTGTTACCGCCATCCCGGATATCGCGCACAGCCTCGATACACCGCCGCTGAGCATGAATCTCGCGGTGACCACCTATGTGCTGGCGCTCGCCATGTTCATCCCGGTGAGCGGCTGGTTTGCGGACCGCTTCGGCGCGCGCCGCATCTTCGCCCTGGCGCTGTTCACCTTTACCCTCGGTTCCATGCTGTGCGGCATGGCCACCAGCTTTCCCATGCTGATCGCCACCCGCGCGCTCCAGGGCATCGGTGGGGCGATGATGACACCGGTCGGCCGGTTGATCCTGATCCGCAGCTTCCCGCGCAGCCAGCTCATCACGGCCATGACCTACATGACCGTGCCCGCGATCATGGGCCCGGTGATCGGCCCTCTGCTCGGCGGCGTGCTCACCACCTATGTGTCCTGGCGCTGGATCTTCTATGTCAACGTGCCGTTCGGCATCATCGGCATGCTGATGGCGCTGCATTTCGTCGAGGAGCGCACGAGCGAAAGCTCGGCGAGCTTCGATTTTCCCGGCTTTCTCATGGTCGGCGTCGGCTGCGCGTTGCTGGAATACGGCATCGAGAACATCGGTCGGCCCACCATCCCCGTGCCGGCCATCGTCGCGGTGATCGTCGTTGCGGTGGTCCTCCTCCTGCTGTTTGCCCGGCATGCCCGCACCGCCAAGGCCCCGGCGGTGGACCTCACGCTCTTCCGGGTTCGCTCCTTTCGCATCGGTACGGTGTTCGGCGGGCTGACCCGGATCGGCATCAACGGAGTCCCCTTCCTTCTGCCGCTCATGCTTCAACTCGGCTTCGGCATGAGCCCCATCGTCTCCGGCTCCCTCACCTTCGTGTCCGCCTTCGGCGCGCTGTTCATGCGCCGGTCCCTGTCCTGGCTCATGCGGCTCTACGGCTTCGGACACATCCTCACCTGGAGCGCGGTCGCCTCTGCGCTCATCATCGCCGGCTTCGCCTTCATGAAACCGGACACGCCGCACTGGTTCATCTGCCTCTACGTCATCATCTTCGGGCTGGCCCGCTCGGCGCAGTTCATGACGTCCAACACGCTGTCCTACGCGGAGATTCCGGCAGCCCAGCTCAGCCGCGCCACCAGCCTCGGCGGCGTGCTCCAGCAGCTCAGCGTCTCCTTTGGCGTGTCTGTCGCTGCCATGCTGCTCGGCCTCCTCACCCAAGACGGCCTGCCACTCACCACGGAGCGCTTCCACGAGGCATTTCTGATGATCGGGATTATCCCGCTCCTCGGTGTGCCGGGGTTCTTCCAGCTCCGGCCCGAGGACGGCGCCACCGTCAGCGGCCATGCGGGCAGCAGGAAGAACGAGGCCGGCGGATAAGCTGGTCTAGCCGCGCGCATCACCAGACACGATGACCGCCCCGCCGTAACTTCATGGTCGCCGTCTGCACCGCGCAATCGTCGGTTATTGGTTATGAGCCTGGAGTTCAAAATGCAGCCGGCACGGGCTTGGTAGGCCCCGGGCTTCTTGTGGCGCATTTCGCAGCCGCACATAATGCGGCCATTGATGTCGGTGTGAGTCATGTTTTTCTAATGCCGCAAATTCCCAATTCGTCCTTTCTCGATTTCTCAGCCTGGAATCGGACCACCACGACCGACGTTCCCACCGCCTATGGCTACGCGGACAGCGACGCCTATACGGTAACCGGCAACACGGTCACCATGACAGTCGGGCTGACGCTGGAACGGGCAAACGATCCCTCCGCGCTCCTCAGCGCGGACTGGGCCGACCGCCAGAAGTCTCTCGCCCTGCTCAACGCCTCGGGCACGCTCTGGAACACCTTCGGCGCCGATGCCGGCACATATGCGACGGTCGCCGAGAGCTTGAAATTGCAGGGGATCACCATCCTCGGTTCGGATGAGGGCTATGTCAGCTCTCCGGAATCGCGGACCATCTGGGTGCAGCTCGACAGCAGCCAGTTCAATCAGCTGTTCGGCACGCCCCTGCTCGGCCTCCGCGCCTCGGACAATACCGGCGACATGCCGAACGTCCTCTATTGGGACGGCAACCTCTCCTTGTCCCAACCCTGGGCCTCGGCCATTTCGGGTCTGTGGGTGGACTACATCACCTCGCCCAACGAGATGGCGATGCCGGGCACCAATACGCCCGCGACGCCGAAGGACGGAGCGCAGGTCATTGGCAATTACGCCGCGACCTCGGCGGTGCTCTATCCTGACGCGATCGCGAAGCTCTACAATTTCCCGCTGACCGACTCCAGCGCGGTGACCGACCCTCTCGCCCTGGTGGAACCCCTTATCGGCGCTGCGCTGCCCGCGGGCTCCTTCCAGGATCTGCTCAATAGCTATCTTGCCAAGTTCACGAACGCGCAGCAAGCCGGCTACTACGTCGTGGGCGCCCCACAGCAATGGCTCGATGGGGGAACCAATTCGGGCGAGCGCTCGCTGGATGTGGGCGTCGTCGCCGGGATCAATCCCGGCAGCCAGGTGGGGCTCTATACCGGGTCGTCCTTCGCCGACATGAGCTATTACACGGCCTTCCAGGGAGCCATCTGGGATCTGGTCAACAATCCCGGGGTGATCTCGTCCTCCTATACGGACTGGATGTCGAACTCTCCGGATTCCCCCTTCCTCGCCGCTTATCGCGAACTGTTCGTGGATGCCGCGCTACGCAACATCGCCGCATTCACGGCGGCAGGCGACGTCGGATCGAGCCACAGGATCGCAAACGGCCTGCCGAACGTGCTTCAGGACCAGACCAGCCTCTATGGCATCATGGTGGGCGGCACCTCGCTGAGCACCTTGGGAACCGCGCTCGACGATCCCACGCTCAGCCATCTGGTCAGCCGCGCGAAGAACGGGAATCTCGATGTCCTTCACACCCTGGTCCAGGCGGGTCTGAAGGACCTGCCCCACGATGACGAGACATGGGCCGTCCTGGTTGAGACGGTGTGGAACCGCTACAAATATGATGCGGGCATCGACACGCTCAATCCGGGCTTCAATTCTCCCGTCCAGGCCGGCGGAGGCGGCGTCGATACCACCCAGCCGACGCCCGGCTATCAGACCGACTATGGCCTTCATCCAATCTCCGCCGGGCCGGACGGCGGCACGGGACGCGGCGTCCCCGACGTCTCGGCGGCGTCAGGCGGCAACCTCAGATACGATCTGCCCAGCGGCGACATGACCAGCCATGGAGGCGACATCGGCACCAGTGCCGCGACGCCGCTCTGGGCCGCGCTCACGCTCCAGATCCAGACCATTTTCGAGGATCAGGGCCTGCCGCGCCCCGGCTACATGAACGACCTGCTCTATATCGCCGCCGTGGTGGCGCCAGCATCGTTCAACGACATCACCATCGGCAACAACACATCCAGCTACTTTGGTGGCGGCTCCACGACCAGCATCATCTACAACGAAGACGGCTCGAAGAGCACGAGCAGCATCACGCCGACCGGCTATGGCTACGAGGCCGGCCAAGGCTACGATTATGCGACCGGCCTCGGCACGCCCAACGGTCTGCTGCTGGCGCGGGCACTCACCGCCATCGCCCATGCCCAGTGGTCGTTCGACACGCCGGGCGTGCTCGCCGGCAATGCGAGCACCGGATGGACCGGCGGCGTATCGGAGAGCCTGATCTTCCAGTCCACGCTCTCGAGCGAGTCCCAAGTGAGCATTGGAATTGATGGAACCACGCTCTCGTTCGACATCCACAAGGCGGGTGCCTATGCGTGGTCGAACCAGTTCGCCCAGCAGGTGCTCCAGCCAGACTTCTCCTCAGATCTCGTCACCGCGTTCGACCAGCTCTCCCATGGGCGCGCGCTCCAGGCCAACATCGATGCCGGCGCGAGCCTGAGCGTGGAGATCGGCGGGATGGCGGCCTCCGCGCCGCAGGCGTCGCTGTCGAACCCGTACGGCTTCGTGACCTTCGGCGCCGATGCGGGGGAGGTGCAGGTGGCGCGGGTGGTCGCGGTCGCGCAGACCGTGGATGCAGCGGACGACCAGACCGCCGTGGTGCGCATGCGCCAGAACGGCACGCAGTCCAACGCCGTTCTGTTCTACCGGGTGGACGATTACGCCGGCACCATCGATGGCCTGAAGCCGGGCGACGCAGGCTACGAGGCTGCGGCCCACGCCCGCGCCTATCAGACGACGGAGGGCCACACCTGGGTCGAAGGCGCGGGCTACGGGAAATACGCGCAAGCCGAGATCACCGGCGTGAACGGTGGCGACCTCATCGCCATGGAGCTGATGTCCGACAAGCAGGTCTTCTCGGCATTCGCGCAGGCCAACGAAACCGGAGCGGACGGCCTCCACGTGGGCCATATCTGGAATTACGGCCTGAACACCTGGGGCTGGGAAGACCAGGTGGGCGGCGGCGATCTCGACTACAACGATCTCGTCGTCCAACTCGACTTCACAAGCGCCACCGGCCACCAATGGCTGGTTTGACGATATAGCCACGCCTCGGTGATCGACGGCGCACCATTGAGACCCCGAGGCAGCGGATTCGCCTCTAAAGGATCGATCGCCCGAGGGTCACGGCGGGCTAGCGCGCCGCGGTGAGCCCTTTGACGCCGTGCCGGTCGATCAGGCGTTCCACAAGGCGGCTGCGCTTCGCCTCCGTGACGAAATCCTGCAAGAAGGCCGCCCCTGCCGCATTCGCCCGCGCGGTGCCGATGGCCTGCTGCACGGTGGTGAAGCCTCCCTCCAGGACCCGCGATCCGGGCAGGCGCTCGGCGTCCGCCAGCAGACGGGGACGCAGGCCCGCAAGGGCATCCAGTTTCTCATCGATGAAAAGCTGGAGGGAGGCATCGATGCTCGGTGCGCGCCGGACTTCCGCATGGCGGATGTTGCGCGCCAGCCAGAGATCATAGGCGCTGCCACCGCTCACACTGATGCGCACACCCTCCCGGTCCACCTCCGCCAGCGCGCCGATCGGCGAGCCGGCGGGAACGAGATAGGTGGATTCGATCTCGGCATAGGCCTCCGTGAAGGCGATCTTCTCCGCCCGCGCCGGCTCGGCGCCGATGAGGGCGATGTCCCAAACATCCTGCCCGGCCGCTTCAGCCAGCGCGTCTGGCCGGGGAAAGGGCACATAGCGCACCGGCACGCCAAGCCGCTCTGCAATGGCCGCCGCCATATCGGGTGAGACTCCTTCCGGGTCGCCGGAGGAGGTGCGGCCGGAAACCAGCAGGAAGTTGGAGAGGTTGATGCCGGCGCGCAGGACGCCGGTCGGTGCGAGGTCCTGCAAGATGATGTTGGTCATGGGAGGCGTCCTGGCGCTCATCGGTTTGCCCAACCCGGGCCGGGAGCCTTTGGGCGCGCCGAAGGCAGGTTCCAACCACGATAGATGGCCATCACCCACAGGAGCAAGCAGGGCACAGTTCGGCCATGCCAAAGGCTGGAGCCACTACGGCATTGATCCAGCCCGGAGATGGCGCGTGTCCTCCTCCAGGCGGCTCCAGCCATTCCCCTTTCCCTTTTGTACGTGATGATCTTCACGTGGTAACCAAGACGCTTGTCGTCGAGGCCCCTCCTGAAGCGAGCGCAGCATGGCTCTGGTCAAAAGCTCCAAAATTGCCACGCGGGCGCGGAACGCTGATCCGGAAACGAAGTCACCAGCCTCAACCGCTCCCGCAGCGCGGCGAAAAAGCCCGGCAAAAACCACGCACGACAAGCTCTCCGAACGTCTGGCGGCGGCCACGGAGCAATTGGCGAGCGGGCTGAGCGAAGCGTCAGCCGCGGCCGAGGAGCTCCGCCAGGCCATGGAGCAGACCGCAGCCGGCGCCGAGGAAGCCGCCGGCGCGTCGCAGGAGCAACTGGCGGCCATCTTTCAAATATCCCGCAGTTTCGGCACTGCCCGGACCCATGCGGAATCCTCCCGGCGCAAGACGGAGGCCGTCCAGGAGGTGCTGTCCGAGACCACGGTGCAGATCGCCACCACGGTGCGGGCCATCGAGCACAATGCCGAGCGCCAAAGCGGGTCCGTCACGGTCATCGCGGAGCTGGAGCAGCGCGCACTGGCCATCGGCGAGATCAGCCGGACCGTCAGCGGCCTCGCCGACCAGACCAACATGCTTGCGTTGAATGCCGCCATTGAAGCGGCGCGGGCCGGCGATCACGGACGGGGCTTTGCCGTCGTCGCTGAGGAGGTGCGTACGCTTGCCGAGCAGTCGGACTTGAGCGCACAGGAGGTCCAGCGGCTCGCGGAACGCATCAGCGCCGACGTGCGCGGCGTGGCCGTGTCCATCCAGGCATCGGCGCAGACAGCAACCGAGGAGGCCAAGGCGGGCCTGCTGGTGGTCGAAACGCTCGACGCCATCCGCCTGGACATGAACCGGATATCCCAGGGCAGCGAGGATACGCTCACCGGATCCATTGAGGCCGAACGCTCCGCAACGGAGGCCCAGCGGGGTTCAGAGCAAGTCGCGTCGGCGGCCGAGCAGCAGTCCGCTGCGGCGGCCGAGGCCCAGCAGGCCATCGCCCAGCAGGCGCAGTCGCTCGATCAGGGCCTGACCGCGGCGCAGATGCTCGCCACCTTGAGCGAAGCCGTGCGCTCCGGCGGGGCGGACGGCACTGCCGCCGAGCAGATCAGCGCGACGGCGGAGGAGCTTTCCGCCACCATCCAGGAGCTGTCGAGCGCCGCCAGCCAGATCATGGCTGCGGTCGATCAGATCAATCGTGGATCCCAGCAGCAGGCGGCCGCCACCCAGCAGACCTCGGCCGCGCTCACGCAGATAGAGAACAGCGCCAAGCTGGCCCAGAAGAATGCCACCGTTGCAGGCGACCGCATCCAGCTCATGATCGCCGCGCTGCAGGACAGCCGCGCCTCGGTCGAAAGCCTGTCCCGCGGAATGACGGCGGGGCTGGAGGCGGCGCGCGGCAACCTCAGCGCCATCCTGCGCATCGAAACCCTGGGGCGGACCATCGAGAAGACCGTCGACGCCATCGCGCTGGTGGCCGTCCAAACCACCATGCTGGCCGTGAGCGGGGCCGTGGAAGCAGCGCGGGCCGGCGAGTTCGGCCGGGGCTTCGCCGTGGTCTCCAAAGACATCCGCTCCCTGGCGCACGAGGCGTCGGACAGCATGGGGAGCGTCAAGGACACGGTCCAGGGCATTCTCGATCAGGTGAATGCGCTGAAGCGCGATCTCGAGCAGTTCATCACATCCGCCGAAGCCCAGTTGCAGAACAACACCGTCATCTCCGCCACCCTGCAGAAGCTGGACGGGGATGTGGCCGCGCTCAGCGCGGCAGCCACGCAGATCTTGCAGGGCGCCAGCGACATTCTTTCCGCCGTGGAAGAGACCGCGGCCGGCGCGCGGCAGATTTCCGCCGCCGCCGAAGAAGCCGGCGCCGCGGCCCGCCAGGCGGCCACGGCCGCGACGGAGCAGGCCAAGGGCGCGGAGGATCTCGCGGCCGCCATCGAGGAGATCGCCTCGCTCGCAGATGAGCTGAAGACACAAAATGGCTGACCGCGCTCAGCCCGCCTTGAAGCCGGCCGGCGACCGGCGACGCTTCCTGACCTTGCGGTCGGACGCGGACCTCTATGCCCTGCCGGTCGAGATGGTGAGCGAGATCATCTCTGTGCCGCAGGTGGCGCGGGTGCCCATGGCCCCCAAGAGCCTTCTCGGCATCGGCAACCTGCGGGGCACCGCACTGCCGGTGGCGAGCCTGCGCGGGCTGCTGGCGCGGGAAACCGACAGCCCCCAGCCCGCCGGCGTTGCCATAGTGCTGAAAGGCGGCGCGCCCATCGCGCTCACGGTGGACAAGGTCGAGGCCCTTGTCGCGGTGGATGCCGACGGCATCGAAACCCGCCAGGCGGAACTGGCCGCTGCGCCGGGAGAGCGGCTGAACGGTGCGTTTCCCTATGGCGCCGGCGAAAGCGGAACGGTCGCCAAGATCTTGGACATAACGGGGCTGATCGGCAGCGCCTTCGCACAGCGCGCATCAAACCGCCGACCCGTTCGCGAGGGGCTTGATCTCGAGGTCGCCTGGGATGGCGAGAAGGGCACGGCGCATCGCGGGCGGATGGTGACATTCGAGGTCGCGGGCCAGGAGTTTGCCCTCGCGCTGGAGGATGCGCGGGAGATCGTCCCCGTCCCCGGGCGCTTCACCCTCATGCCGCGGGCCGAAGCCCTGGTGCTTGGCATGATGCCCTATCGCGACACCCTCCTGCCCCTGTTCTCGCTGCGGGGCCTGCTGGGCCTGCCGGAGGGCGAGCGGGACGAACGCGAGAAGGTCATCGTCACCAGCGTTCACGGCGCGATGGTGGGGCTGATGGTGGACCGCATGCGCTCCGTCCTGCCCATCGATCCGGAGCTGATGGAACCTGTGCCGTCCGTTCTCGCAGCCCGCACCGGGGGGGAAGCGCGGATCAGGTCCATCTATCGTGCGGAGGAGGGCCGCAGGCTGGTCTCGGTCCTCGCGCCCGAGCATCTGTTCGGGGAGGACGTCATGCAGCGTTTAGCGGCGGGGAATGCGTCATCTCCGGTGGCGGCCGAAGCTGCGGCCGGGGAAAAAAAGCCGCTGCACTTCCTGGTGTTCCGGCTGGGTGAGAACGAGTTCGGCCTTCCCGTGGACGCGGTCGATGAGGTGGCATCGGTGCCGACGCGTTTCACGCGGGTGCCGAAGACGCCAGCCTTCCTGGAAGGCGTGGTGAACCTGCGCGGCGAGGTTCTTCCCGTGGTGGATCAACGCCGCAGGTTCGGCATGCCGCCGCTTGAGAGCGGCGCCGGACGCCGGCTCGTGGTCACCCGCACTGCGCGCCACCGCGCCGGGATCATCGTCGACAGCGTCTCCCATGTCCTGCGCACGTCGCAGGACATGATCGAGCCGGCGCCGGACCTTGCGGGCGAGGAGACCCGCCTGGTCCACGGCGTCGTCAACCTGCCGGAAGAGGGGCGCATGGTTCTGCTGCTCGACCCGCAGGAGCTTCTGACGCGGACCGAGCAAGGTCTGCTGGACGCGTTCGCCGCCCGCACGGGGCGCGTCGATTTGTGATCAAGATCCTGGTGGTGGACGATTCCGCCCTGGTGCGGAAACTTCTGGGCCAGGTTCTGGCCGCAGAGCCCGACTTCGAGGTGCGGTTCGCCCGGAACGGCGTCGAGGCCCTCGATCAATTGGCGGTTTTCGAGCCCGACGTCATCACCCTGGACGTCCACATGCCCCAGATGGACGGGCTCGCGTGCCTCGACCGCATCATGGTGGAGCGGCCGCGCCCGGTGGTGATGGTTTCCTCGCTGACCGCGGAAGGCGCGGACGCCACGCTGGAGGCACTTCGTCTGGGCGCGGTGGACTTCGTCGCCAAGCCCACGGGCGCCGTCTCGCTGCATATCGAGAAGATGGCGGCCGAGCTGGTCGCGAAGGTGCGCGGGGCGGCCCAGGCAAAGCTGAGGGCCAGCCTGCGGCTGAAGGAGCGCGTGCGCCACCGCATCGGCACCCGCGCAGCCGCTAGCCCGAAGCGTGAATCATCCCCCCGGCGAACCCCTGTTCCACAGGCGTCCGGGGAAGGCCTCGTGCTGGTGGGCACCTCCACCGGGGGCCCGCCGGCCCTCGAAGCCCTCCTGACCGCCCTCCCCGCCGGTTTCCCCTGGCCGGTCCTGGTGGCGCAGCACATGCCGGCAACATTCACCGGGCCGCTGGCGCAGCGCCTCGACACTCTGTGCGCGGTCACGGTCATGGAGGCCGCCCAACCGACCCTCCTCCAGCCCGGCCACGTCTATATCGGGCGGGGCGATGCCGATCTCATCGTTGCGCGGCGGGCGGCGGGCCTGATGGCCATGGCGGCACCGTCCCAGGCTGGATATCCTTGGCACCCGAGCGCGGACCGTCTGGTGCGCAGCGCGATGGACCACCTGCCCGCAAGCCAGCTCATAGGCATCCTGATGACGGGAATGGGAAATGACGGCGCCGAGGCAATGGCGCTGCTGCATCATCAGGGCGGGCGAACCATCGCGGAGGCCGAGGAGACGGCCGTTGTCTGGGGCATGCCGGGTGAACTGGTCCGAAGGGATGGAGCGGACTTCGTCGTGCCCCTTCCCGCCATTTCCGGCTGCCTGCTTGGATTGGTCCCCTCATGCCGCTGATCCGCAACACCTCTCAAAAGCCATCCGCTCCGCCGCCGTCGCACGCCGGCCTGACGAGCGGCACGAGCGAGGAGCGGTGGGCCGCCGCGCGCGCCGCCGCCAACTCCGCGGGGAACGTGGCGGCCCTCGAGGCCGCGCTTTCGGAAGAGCGGGACCCCCGTGTGCGCGAGGCGATCTTCACGAGCCTGGCCCTCATCAACACCGATGAAAGCGTGAGGGCCGTGCTCCAGCATGTGCGCTCGGACGATGCCCGCGTGCGGACCGGCGCCCTCGACGCGCTGCGCGCCATGCCGGAGCGGACCGCCGGCCATCTGCCGGCATTGCTGAGCGATCCGGATTCCGACGTGCGCCTTCTTGCCTGCGAACTCTGCCGCAGCGTGCCGCTCGCCCAAATGCACGAGATGCTCGGGCGACTGCTGGCGACGGAGAGCGAGGCCAATGTCTGCGCCGCAGCCGTGGACGTGCTCGCCGATTGCGGAGGGCGGGAAATGCTCCCTGCCCTTTCCCAATGCGCGAACCGCTTCGGCAACGACCCCTTCCTTGCCTTTTCGATCAAGGTCGCCATCCAGCGTATCGCCTCGCAAAGACCTGACCAACGTGAATGAAGCGGGCGAGACCGACGAGGAATTCCGCAGGCTCTGCGACTTCCTCTACCGGCGAACCGGAATGATCTTCTCCGACAGCAAACGCTACTTCGTGCAGCGGCGGATCGCCGAGCGCATGGCCGCCACCGGGTCCGCGTCCTTCGCCAGCTACTTCGCCCGGCTGCGCAGCGACGTGGCGGGCGAGACCGAGCAGTTCATCAATGCCTTCACGGTCAACGAGACGTATTTCTACCGGGAAGATCACCAGTTCCGTTGCCTCACCACCGACCTGTTGAACAGGCGCTTGAAAGACAAGGCCCCGGGCGAGGCGATCCGCATCTGGTCTGCGCCCTGCGCCACCGGTGAGGAGCCTTATTCGATCGCCATGTGGCTGCTTGAGAACTGGCCGCAGGTGGATGAGCACGATGTGGAGATCATCGGCTCCGACATCGACACCGCCGTCCTGGAGGCCGCGCGCGCCGGGCGTTATGGCCGGCGGGCCTTGATGCGGCTGTCGGACGCGCTGGTGGAGAAGTATTTCGTCCAGGCCGGGCCGGAGAGCTGGCACATCATCGAGGAGCTGCGCCAGTCGGTTCGCTTCACGCCCGTCAACCTGTCCGAGCCCGGGCAGACCAGGAGCCATGGCGTCTTCGATGTGATCTTCTGCCGGAACGTCCTGATCTATTTCGATGATGCGTCGCGCCGGGTCGCGGCCGAGAATCTGTTCGAGAACCTCGCGCCCGGCGGATATCTTTGCCTTGGGCACACGGAATCCATGAGCCGCATATCGCCTTTGTTCGAAGTGCGCCGATATGCGGATGCCATCGTCTACCAGAAGCCGGGAGGAGGCGCCGATGGCTGAGAACGTGAGGAAACGGGTCCTCGTGGTGGACGATGCCGGCCTCGTGCGGCTCTATTATCGCGAAGCACTCGAAGGTGCCGGCTATGAGGTCGACGAGGCGCTGAACGGCCTCGAAGCGCTGGAGAAGCTGCTTCTCACCCCCGCCGACCTCGTGGTGGTCGATGTGAACATGCCGCAAATGGATGGCTTCACCTTCCTGAAAGCCCTGCGGCGGCAGGCTCGGCCGCTATGCGCCATTCCGGCGCTGGTGATCAGCACGGAGGCCGGCCCGCAGGACTTCGCGGCGGCGCAGGCGGCAGGGGCGAACTTCTATCTGGTGAAGCCGGTGAGCCAGAGCATTCTTGCGGACTATGCCGCCCTGATGTGCGGAGCGGGCGCGTGAACGAACTGCTCCAGCAATTCCTCATCGAGGCGCGCGAGCTGGTGACGCAAGCCACCGATGATCTGCTGGCGCTCGAACACACGCCGGGCGATGCGGGCCGCCTCGACAGCGCATTCCGTGCCTTCCACACGCTCAAGGGCGCGGCCGGCATCGTGGATTTCGATGCCATGGCACGCGCGCTGCACGCGGCGGAGGACGCACTTTCCCAGTCCCGCGCGCAAGCCCAGCCGATAACGCCCGCGCGGGTCGGCGACTATCTCACCTGCCTTGATCAGGTGGTGCAGTGGCTCGACCATATGGAAGCAACCGGCGAGCCGCCGACCGATGCGGAGGCGAGCGCCGCCGCCATCGCGCGCCGCTTTGGCGAGGTGCCAGCGCCCGCGCCCGCAGCGGCGGCTCCGGGTGATCGCTGGGTGCGCGACCTGCTGGAAGGGTCGACTGCGGCGGGCACGGCACGAACCGCCTTGCGCTATCGCCCCGCCCCCGACAGCTTCTTCCGGGGCGAGGATCCGCTAAAGCGCGTGGAGGCCCTTCCGGGCTTGCTCGCCCTTCGCCTGGAGCCGGCCGGGCCTTGGCCCATCCCGGAGGAACTCGACCCCTTCACCTGCCGCCTGGTCTTTCTGGCGCTGCTGTCCGGGCCGCCCGAGACGGTGGAAGGGCTCCTGGAAGCCGTGCGCGATCAGGTGGACATCGTTCCGCTCGATGAGCCCACGGCGGACCAGCCGGAGGGATCTTCGCTGCCCGCCCCGGCGCGGGCGCTGCTGGAAGCGCAAGTCCGGCTGCTGGCGGGCCATGGTGGCGAGGGCGCCTCCGGGCGGCTCTCTTCGGCCGGCCGGGTGGCCGTGAACGTGCTGCGGCATGTGGGTGAGGCTATCCTGGCGGAGAGCGTATCCCGGGCCCTGGCGGCCAGCGAAGAGGCGAATGATGCCGGCCTCCTGTCCTCGGCCATCGGCATGGCGCTTGCCGGCCCCGCCGCCCCTTCGGTCGAAGCCGAAGGATCGGGGGCGCCGAGCCCCCAGGAGACCGTGGCACGGACGCTCCGGGTGGATGTGGAGCGGATCGATGCCCTGGTGAAGCTCACCGGGGAGCTGACCATCGCGAAGAATGCGGTGGGGCACCTCTCGCGGCTGGCCCATAAGGGCGCGGACCTCCCCACCATCGCCGCCGGCCTGAAGGACCAGCACGCGCTGCTGGAACGGCTGATGGACGAACTCCAGGGCGCGGTCCTGCGCCTGCGGGTTCTCCCCCTGCGCCACGTCTTCCAGAGATTTCCCCGGCTGGTGCGGGAGATTTCGGCGGAGCTCGGGAAGCCGGCGCAGCTGGTCACGGAGGGCGACGCCACCGAGGCGGACAAGGCCATCGTGGAGGCCCTCTTCGAGCCGTTGCTTCATGTCATCCGCAACGCCGTCGATCATGGCATCGAACCCGCCTCGCGCCGGGCGGCAGCGGGGAAGCCCGACCTCGCAACGGTGCATCTGCGCGCGGTGCGCCAAGGCGAGAATGTTTTGGTGGAGGTGCAGGACGATGGCGGCGGCATCGATGTCGCGCGCATTCGCCAGATCGCTGCCGAGCGAGGCGTCGCCACGGCCGAGGCGGTCACCGCCATGGGCGACGCCGAGGTGCTCGATTTGATCTTCCGGCCCGGTTTCTCGACCGCGGACACCGTCACGGACCTTTCCGGGCGAGGTGTCGGGATGGATGCGGTGCGGACCTCCCTGGCGCGGATGGGCGGCCGGGTGGGCGTTGAAACCCGGCCGGGAAAAGGCACAAAAGTGCGGTTCACCCTGCCCTTCACCGTCATGGTCACGCGCGTCATGACCGTGCATGCGGGCGGGCAGGCCTTCGGCATCCCCATGGACATGGTGGTGGAGACGGTCCGGGTGCCGCGCGGACGCATCGTGCGCATCGGGGCGGCCGAGGCGTTCGCCCTGCGCAACCGGACCGTGCCGCTGGTGTCGCTGACAGGGGCGCTCGGCGAGGCCCGACACCGCCCCGCGACAGGGGACGCAAATATCGTGGTGGTCGGCATGGGCGCGCAACTGGGCGGATTTGAAGTCGACAGCCTCGGCGAACGGCTCGATGTCATCCTCCAGCCCATGGACGGCATCCTGACCGGCATGCGCGGTATCGCCGGAACCACCCTGCTGGGCGATGGGCGCGTGCTGCTGGTGCTGGACGTGCAGGAGATGCTCGAATGACCGTCCGCCTCGTCGAGCCCGATACACTCCTCCTGGAGGGGGAATGCCCGGCGGAAGATGCCGAGACGCTGCTTTCGCATCTCTGCGCCCGCCCCGCCGCCCGCGTGGACTGGCGCGGGTGCGAGCAGGCCCATGCCGCCGTCGTCCAGGTCCTCTTCGCCACTGGCGTTGCGCTGCAGGGTCCGCCGGCGGGAGCCTTCCTGCGAACCTGGGTCGCGCCCGCGCTCACAAGCCGCATTATCTGATGCATCTTTGTGGACTGCGTGGAGTTGAGATAGAAGAAACTCGATTTCTGATGCTTCATCCGTGCCTTCCGGAGAGTTCATGAGCTTCACCGTCCTGATCGTCGACGACAGCAAACTGGCCCGGATGTCCGTCATCAAGGCGTTGAGATCGCTTCATCCCGACTGGTCTCATCTCGAAGCCGCCAATGCGGATGAGGCCCTCGCGCAGGTGCAGCAGAAGAAAGTCGATCTGGCGCTGCTGGACTTCAACATGCCGGGTCGCGACGGCCTCACCCTGGCGGCCGAGCTGAAGGCCATCAATTCCGATCTTCCCTTGGCGGTGGTGTCGGCCAATCACCAGGAGGAGATCGTCAGGAAGGCCACCGACATCGGCGCCACCTTTCTTGCAAAACCTTTGACTGAAAAGCTGTTGGCGGAGTTCCTGAACGGCGCTGCGGGGCACCTGAAGCCGGCGGCAAAGTGATGGGAAATACCGCGCCGGCCTTATCTGACCTGGAACTGGATGCCCTCACCGAACTGGTGAATCTCGGCGTGAGCCGCGCGGCCGTCAGCTTGCGCGAAATGATCGGCGAGCAGGTGCTGCTGTCGGTTCCAACCCTCGCGCTTGTCAGTTCTGCGCGGGCGGTGGAAATCCTGAGGGAGCGGGAGGATCGAAATCTCGTTGCCGTCCATCAGGCGTTCGAAGGCGATATTGCCGGGCGCGTCATGCTGATTTTCCCCGAGACCAAGAGCCTGGAGCTGGTGCGCGCGGTCACCGGCGGGGAATTGCCGCTGGAAGACATCATCGAGCTGGAACAGGAGGCATTGGCCGAAACCGGCAATATCATCCTCAACAGCTGCCTTGCCACCATCGCCAACCTGCTGCAACGCAGCCTCAAGATGTCCTTGCCGGAAATCCTGCGTGGAGAAGGGGCTGATTTTTTCAACCTGAGCCCCATATCCGAGGCCGATGATATCGTAATGTTCCTATATATAGATTTTGCCGTGCGGGAGCGGGACATTCGTGGCTATATCGCTATGCTGATGGACATGCCCTCCCTGGCGGCGCTGAAGGAGCTGCTCGGTGAATTTATCGAGCGAACAGTCGGCGCACCCAGCTGAGACCATGCCAGGACCTGGGAACACCTTCTGGGCCGATGTGGTCGATGCCCAGGACACCGGCCTTATCGTCGTCGATACGACCCATCGCGTAATTGCATGGAACGCGTGGCTTGCCGCTGCGAGCGGGCTCATAGCGGCGAAGGCCATGGGCAGGACGCTGGACGAGCTGTTTCCGGGCAGAGACGCGCGCTGGCTTTCCTCCGCCATCTCCCAGGCCTTTGACGCGGGCACGTCCGCGTTTCTGACGCACAGCCTGCACCCAAAGCTGTTTCCTCTCAGGACGCGGGCTGGAGCCGAGTTGTTCCATAACGTCACCGTCCGGCCGGTGGGCGAGAAGCCCTATTCCTGGTGCCTGATCCAGATTGCCGACATCACCACGGCCGTCCATCGCGAGCGGGTGCTCCGCGAGCGCCAGGATGCGCGCTACGACGCGGTCATGAACAGCGCCTCTGACGCGATCCTCACCCTCGATGCCGAGGGGAACATTCAGTTCGCCAATACCGCGGCGGCCAGCAAGCTCGGATATGAGCCGCAGCATCTGCTCAACCAGCCCATCGGCCCGCTTCTCCACGATCGGGAGGCCTGGTCGGCGGCCTGGAAAACCGTCCTGGCCGAGGGCACCTTCCACCACCCCATCGAGGTCGTGGTTCGGCGCAAGGATGGCTCCCTCAGCTATATGGAAGCATCCGCCTCGCGGTGGCTCAGCAATTCGCGGGTGTTCGTCACCGCGATCCTGCGGGACGTCAACGAGCGCCGCGCCGCCGAAGAAGCGTTGCGAAACCTCAATCAGACGCTGGAGCGCCGGGTTGCGGAGCGCACGGCCGACCGCGACCGCATGTGGCGCCTCTCGACCGACGTGATGATGGTCGCGCAGCTCGATGGCACCATCAACGCCATCAATCCCGCCTGGGGCCCGCTCTTCGGCTGGACCGAAGAGACCCTTGTGGGCGCGGACATCGCCGACTTCGTCGCCGATGAGGACCGGGACGGCTTCCGGGCCATTCTTCACTCATTCTCCCAGTTCCATACCCCGCGCTTGTTCGAATTGCGCATACGGACCCGGGACCACGGCTTCCGACGGGTGGCCTGGAGTGCGGTTGCGGCTGACGGCCTCCTGCAGGCGGTGGGACGCGACGTGACCGCCGAGCGCGAGGCCGAGCAGGCGTTGAAGGAAGCCGAGGAAGGCCTGCGGCAATCCCAGAAGATGGAGGCGATCGGCCAGCTCACCGGCGGCATCGCGCACGATTTCAACAATCTGCTGACTGGCATCATCGGCGCGATGGACCTCGTCAAGCGGCGGATCAAGGCCGGCCAGTACAGCGACGTGCAGCGTTTCATGGATGCTGCCTCCGCCTCGGCGAACCGCGCGGCCGCGCTCACGCACCGCCTGCTCGCTTTCGCGCGCCGCCAGCCTCTCGATCCGCAGGCGGTGAATGCGAACGAGCTCATCCTCGGGATGGAGGAATTGCTCAATCGCTCATTGGGCGAGCAAATCCAGCTTCAGATCGAACTCGCGCCCGATCTCTGGCCCACCCTTTCCGACGCGAACCAGCTGGAGAACGCCGTTCTCAATCTGGCGATCAACGCGCGCGATGCCATGGCGGACGGCGGGAAGCTGACCATTTCCACCACGAACACCGTCATCGCCCAGGCCGAACGGCAAAGGCAGGACGTTCTGGAGGCGGGGGAATATACCCTCATCTGCGTGCGGGACACCGGCGTCGGGATGGAGCCGGAGGTGCTCGCGAAGGTCTTCGAGCCCTTCTTCACCACCAAGCCCATCGGCCAGGGCACGGGCCTCGGGCTCTCGATGATCTACGGCTTCGCCAAGCAATCCCGGGGGCATGTACGCATCGAAAGCAAGGCCGGCGCCGGCGCCACCGTGAGCCTCTATCTGCCAAGACACAGAGGCGACCTCCACGATGCAGCCGAGGGCGGGCTGGCCGAGATGCCGAAGGGCGCGGGCGAGACAGTTCTGCTCGTCGAAGACGATCCTTCAGTGCGCCTGCTGATCGGCGAGGTGCTGCGCGATCTCGGCTATGGGTGCGTCGAGGCGAGCGACAGCCAGGCCGCGATGCCGATCCTGTCATCCGACGTTCGCCTGGACCTGATGATCACCGACGTTGGTCTGCCCGGAATGAACGGCCGCCAGCTGGCTGCTATCGCGCGCGAGCAACGCCCGAACCTGAAGATCCTGTTCGTGACCGGCTATACCGAGCGGGCCGTCGAGCAGGCGAGGTTCCTGGGGCCGGGAATGGAGATGGTCTCCAAGCCCTTCACGCTCGATGCGCTGGCCTTGAAGATCAGCGAGATGATCGGCGGCGCCTGAGGCGGGACGCCCTTTAGCGCATCACCGCCTTCAGCGCCGCCGCCAGCCGCTCCGAATCGTATGGCTTGACCAGCTGGACCGCGTCCGCCAGCAGGCCCTCATTGTCCTCGGAGGGGAGGATGTTCCGTCCCGATGCGAAGACGATCCGCAGCGTCGGCAGGCGCCGCCGCGCCTCCACGGCGAGCACGCTGCCGGACATGGTCGGCAGGCCCACGTCGGTGAGGAGAACCTCGACCGGCTCGTTTGCCAGAAGCACCAAGGCCTCCGGGCCGTCCGCCGCCTCGAACACGGTGTGCCCCATATCCTTGAGAAGTTCGGCGGTGGCGAAGCGGATCAGCGCGTCGTCCTCCACCAGCAGCACCCGCAGCAGCCGCTCGGGCCGTGCCGGCGCCTTGCCGCGCCCGTAGTCCGGCTGGAGCGCGGCGGCCGCCGCGTTCCTCTGCTGCTGGTTGCGCAGCACGTGGCGGATCTTCCGCGCCAGGGCCTCGCGCGTGTACGGCTTGCTCAGAAGCTCGATGCCCTCGTCGAGCCGCCCGCCATGGACGATGGCATTGTCGGTATAGCCCGACGTGAACAGCACCGCCGCCTCCGGCAGGCGCTCGCGCGCCTTTCGGGCGAGCTCCGGGCTGCGCAGGGGGCCGGGCATCACCACGTCTGTGAACAGGAGATCGATGGCCGCGCCGCTCTCGATGATGGCGAGCGCGCTTTGCGCATCCCTCGCCTTCAGCACGCCGTAGCCAAGGTCGGACAAGAGGTCCACCACGGTGCTGCGCACCTGCTCGTCGTCCTCCACCACCAGCACCGTCTCGGTGCCGCCGGTGATGGGGCCGGCCTCGGTCTCGGTCGCCACGTCCTCCGCCTCGCGCACCCGCGGCAGGTAGATGCGGATGGTGGTGCCCTGGCCGGGCTCGCTGTAGATCTTGATGTGCCCGTCGGATTGCTTGACGAAGCCGTAGACCATGCTGAGGCCAAGGCCGGTGCCCTGCCCTTCCGGCTTGGTGGTGAAGAACGGCTCGAAGACGTGCTCCATCACCTCCGGCGTCATCCCGCACCCCGTGTCGGTCACGGCCAGCATCACGTACTGGCCGGCCTTCACATCGGGGTGGAGCGCCGCATAGACATCGTCCAGCAGCGCATTGCCGGCCTCGATGGTGAGCTTGCCATGGCCCGCCATGGCATCGCGCGCATTGATGGCGAGATTGAGCAGCGCATTTTCCACCTGGGTGGGATCCACCAGGCTGTTCCACAGCCCGCCGGACACCACGGTCTCGATCTCGATGCCATCGCCAAGCGCGCGGCGCAGCAGATCATCGAGGCCGCGCACGAAGCGTCCGAGATTGACCACCTTCGGGGCCAGCGGCTGGCGGCGGCCAAAGGCCAGCAGCTGGGCCGCCAGCTTCGAGCCGCGCGACACGCCCGCGAGCGCGTTGCGCAAGCGCTGTTCCGCCCGCTCGCTGCCGGCCACATCGTTCGAAAGCAGTTGCAGATTGCCGCCGATGACCTGGAGAAGGTTGTTGAAATCGTGCGCCACGCCGCCGGTGAGCTTGCCCACCGCTTCCATCTTCTGCGCTTGGCGCAGCACCTGCTCGATCTTCTCGCGCTCGTCGGCCTGGGTGCGCAGCTGCTCATTGGCGGCTTCCAGCTCCGCCGTGCGCGCCACTACCTTGGCTTCAAGAGTCTGGTTGAGCTGCATCTGGCGCTCTTCGCTCTCGCGCAGCGCGGCCTCGGTGCGGCTGCGTTCCTCGATCTCGCTCTGGGCGGACCGGTAGAGGCGCGCATTGTCGATGGCGATGGCCGCCTGCGCGGCAATGCCCAGCAGCAGACGTTCCGCGCGATCGGTGAACACGCCCGGCTCGGGATGGCCGAAGAACAGGCCGCCAAGCACCTCGCCCGAACGGGACACGACAGGTGCGGCCAAATAGGAACGCACCGGCAGATGGCCCTTCGGCATGCCGAAATGCGGGTCGTTCTTGCCGTAGCGCGGGTCCGTCAGGATGTCGTCGGAGCGGACCACGCCCTCGCCGTTGAACGTGGGCGCGAACACCTGGGTGTTGCGCGGCATGGGAAACCGGGAGAAGGCCTCGCGCGGCACGCCAGAGAGTGTGTAGAGCATGTAGCTCTCACCCTTCTGGTCGATCACGTTGTAGAAGAACGATCCGAAGGCGGCGCCCGTCAGGCTGGTGGCGGCGTCGGTCACGGTCTGCACGGCGCGCGCCAGATCGAGTTCGCCGGCGACCGCGATCCCCACCCGGTTGAGGGTCTCAAGCGTGGACGCCTCTTCCCGCAGCGCTTCGTTCATGGTTTGGCGCATGCGCGCCATGGCGAGCGCACCGTCCACCCGCGCGGCGAGCTCGCGCGCCGAGAAGGGCTTCACGAGATAATCGTCGGCGCCTGCCGCAAGCCCCTCGACGCTCGCCTCCTCGCCGGCCCGGGCGGAGAGGACGATGATGGGCAAGTCGCGCAGCTCCGGATCCTCGCGGATGGCCCGGATCAGCCCGAAGCCGTCGAGCCGGGGCATCATCATGTCGGTCACGAGCAGATCAGGGCGGTTGGCACGGATGGCCGAGAGAGCCGCCGCGCCATCCTCCACCGCCACGCAGCCATGGCCCCCGCCCAGCAGGCGGCAGATATAGTCCCGCATGTCCGCATTGTCGTCAGCGACGAGGATGCGCGCCCGCGCTACGGCATCCCCGGCAGCGGCTTCCACTGGTGTTTCCGGGGCAATGTCGCCGATGGCGTTTTCCGACGGCCCGCCGGGGAGCCACCGCAGCGCCTCCTCCACAAAGGCCTGCGCGCGACCCGAAGTGGCGACGGCCGTGCCCGCCCCGCGCATCCGGTCCGCCGGCAGATGGGCGGTGCCCATGGGGATGGTCACCAGGAAGGTGGTTCCCCTGCCCTCCTCGCTCTCCACGGAGATGGCGCCGCTGTGCAGGTTCACCAGCTCCTGCACCAGGGCGAGGCCGATGCCGCTGCCTTCGAAGCTGCGTCCGCGCGCGCCCTCGATCCGCCGGAAGCGCTCGAACAGATGGGGCAGCTCGTCCTCGGGGATGCCCGTGCCCGTGTCGCGCACGGCAAGCGTCACAGCGCCACGCTGCGCCGTGAGGGTCACCGCGATCTCACCCTCGAACGTGAACTTGAAGGCATTGGACAGGAGGTTGAGGACGATCTTCTCCCACATGTCCCGGTCCACATGGACCGGCTCCGGCAGCGGCGGGACATCGACCGTCAGGGCGAGCCCCGCCTTCTGTGTTGCGGAGCGGAAATTGCTCGCGAGTTCCACGGTGAGGGCCGACAGGTCGGTGGCCTCGAAGCTCGCCTGAGTCCGCCCGGCCTCGATGCGGGAGAAGTCCAGCAGGGCGTTCACCAGCTTGAGCAGCCGCGTGCCGTTGCGATGCGCGACCGCGATGCGCTCGTATTGCTCCGGCGCCAATGCCGTCGCCTCGGCGAGGCTTTCCTCCAGCGGCCCGAGCATGAGGGTCAAGGGTGTGCGGAATTCATGGCTGATATTGGAGAAGAAGATGGTCTTCGCCCGGTCGAGCTCCGCCAGGGCTTCGGCCCTGAGCCGCTCCTGCTCGTAGGCATCCGCATTGGCGATGGCGGCGGCGATCTGGCCCACCACCAGACCGAGAAACGCGCGGTAGTCCGCATCGAACAGGCGGAAGCGGTTGAGCCCCACCACCAGGACGCCCGTGCGGCCGGTTTCGCCCGCGGCGGGAATCTGCAGCAAGGCGACCGCGGCCGGGGCCTCGCTCCAGGCGCCCGTCGGAAAACCCCCGGCCTGGCCATTGAGCTCCACGACGCTGGTCTCATGGGTTTCGAGCACCTTCGCGAAGGGCCATGCGGCATCGGCGACCCGGATGCTGGCCGGCGCTGCGAAATGGCCCGCGACGATGCCCGCAGCCCCAACGAGTTCGAGTGTCTTCTGCTCCTCGTCGGCCATGTAGATCATGGCGAATGGCAGATCCCGCGCGTCCGCGGCCAGCGCCGCCGCGCCTTGCTGGCCAACGTCCTTCCACGCGCGGGCCTCGCTGGTGCGGGCGGCCAGGTCGCGTAGCAATGCGAGCTGGCGTTCGCCGATGACTCTCTTCGTGTCGTCGGTGTTCGCGCAGATGATGCCGCCGGGATTGCCGTCATCGTCGGGAATGGGGCTGTAGGAGAACGTGTAATAGGTCTCTTCGGGGTAGCCGTTGCGCTCCATGATCAGGAGCTGCTCCTCGACATAGGTGCCCTCGATGCCGCCCATGGCTGTGGCGAGCATAGGGCCGATGTCGGACCAGATCTCACGCCACACCTCGGCTGCTGGCCGGCCGAGCGCCTCGGGATGCTTGCCACCGATAATCGATTTGTAGGCGTCGTTATAGAAGAAGATCAGCTCACGGCCCCAGCCGATCCAGATGGGCTGGCGCGAGGTCAGCATGATGCGGATGGCGGTCTTCAGGCTTTGCGGCCAGTGCTCCGGCGGCCCGAGGGTGCTGTCCCACTCGAAGGCACGGAGCAGCGAGCCCATCTCGCCTCCGCCCGCCAGGAAATTTATCGGCCCATTCGTGTGGTTTTCCACCTTGGGCAGCCTTGCATCAGTCATGGCGGACGCTGGAATTAGAAGACGTTGTTCGTCCCCTAACCGAAAACTACTCAGTGCGCCATAGGTTCACTGTGAAGAATCGATTCAGCTAAAACTTGACCTGAACAGTAACCACCGCCGTTGGCACGACCTTGAAAAGAGCCGGGCGCACGATCCTCCTGCGGGTCTCAGGGGCCAAATGGCCGGATGCGGCCGATACAAAAAATAAATTGATTGATGCCGAAACGAGGGTTTTTCGGCATCAAAGTTTCAATAGGGTCACATAATGAGCGGCAGAAAGTCCGCTCTTCTAGATCCCGCACCCATGCGTCAGCGGGGCTCGTGACATCTGGGAGAAACGCCAATGCGCTTCCGCGCCTTCACAAACATTGCAAGTATTGCTGCAGTTCTGTCTCTGACCTTCGCGGCGGCGTTGCCGTCTGCTGCGCAGGAGTTTGCCCGCCCCGTCCGGCTCGTGGTTCCATTCGCGCCGGGTGGCACGTCGGACATCCTGGCCCGGCTCATCGCGCCGAAGCTGTCGGAGGCCATCGGCGTCGCGGTGGTGGTGGAGAACAAGCCCGGCGCCGCCGGGAATGTGGGCGCCGAAGTCGTGGCGAAGGCCCAGCCCGATGGCCACACTTTGCTGCTCATGGATGTGGGCTCGCTCGCCACCGCGCCGAGCCTGTTCCCCAACCTCTCCTATGACGTGCAGAAGGATCTCGCGCCCATCAGCATGGTCATGTTCGGCCCCTATGTCCTGGCGATCAATCCGAGCGTGCCGGCGACGTCCGTCCAGGAACTCGTTGCCTATGCCAAGGCCAATCCTGGCAAGCTCGCGGTGGCCAATTCGGGCGTCGGCGCGCTCAATCACGTCACGGCGGTCATCATCGCCAAGGCGCTCGGCATCACCTGGAAGAACGTGCCCTACAAGGGCGGCGCCGCAGCGTCCCGCGCGGTGGTGGCGGGCGAGAGCACGGTTATCATCAACGGCACCTCGGCAACCCTGCCTTTCGTCACGAGCAAGCAACTCGTGGGCCTTGCCGTCACGGGCGATGAGCGCCTCGCGGCCGCGCCCAATCTGCCCACCTTCAAGGAAGCCGGCCTGCCCGCCGCCGATGCCGGCACCTGGCAGGGCCTCCTGACCACCAGCGGCACGCCGCCGGCGGTGATCGCACGCCTCAACACCGAGCTGCGCAAGATCCTGGCCGATCCGGATATCGCCAAGAAGATCGCCGACCAGGGCGGCGAAGTGCGTACCGGCACGCCGGATGCCTTCAAGGAGTGGCTGGCCACGAACATGAAGTCGTGGGGCGCCGCGATCCAGGAAGCCGGCATCAAGGTCGAGTGAGCGACATGACCGCTCGGCGCTTCGATCTGCCGGACATTCTGTTCGGCCTGTTCCTCGTATTCGTTGCGACGGCGGCCCTCGTCGCAACGCGCCATCTGACGGTGGGCACTGCGGCGGATATGGGCGCCGGCTACATGCCGCGCATGGTCTCCATGGCGCTGCTGGCCTTTGGCCTGTTCTTCACCGTCCGGGGGCTTGTGAGGCGCCATCAGGGCATCGAGCGGCTGCGGGTGCGCCCCGTGGTCGCCATTTCGGGATCGGTGGCGGTGTTCGCCGTGCTGGCCGCGAGCGCCGGCCTCGCGCTCGCCTCCATCGCCACCATCGTCGTGGCGGGCCTTGCCAGCCGCGAGACCCGCCCGCTGGAAAACCTGCTGTTCGGCATGGTGATCAGCGCGGGCGCCGTGCTGCTGTTCGTGAAATTCCTGGCGCTGCCGGTGCCGGTCTGGCCGTGGTGAGGGCGCAATGGAATTCTTCGACAATATCCTGCTCGGCTTCTCCACCGCGCTGCAATTCAAGAACCTCCTGTTCTGCCTGATCGGCGCCGTGATCGGGACCGCCATCGGCGTGCTGCCGGGCATCGGCCCGATCCCCACCGTGGCGCTGCTGCTGCCGCTCACCTTCGGGCTGGATCCGGCCACATCGCTCATCATGCTCGCCGGCATCTTCTACGGGGCGCAATATGGCGGCTCCACCACGGCGATCCTGGTCAACGTGCCGGGGGAAACATCCTCCGTCGTCACCTGCATCGACGGGCATGAGATGGCAAAGCAAGGCCGGGCGGGACCGGCGCTCGCCATCGCCGCCATCTCGTCCTTCTTCGCCGGCACGGTGGCGACCGTGGTCATCGCGGTGCTGAGCCTGCCGCTTTCCGCCTTGGCGCTGAAATTCACGGCGGTGGAGTATTTCAGCCTCCTGGTCCTGGGCCTATTCGCGGCGGTGATCCTCGCCCATGGCTCGGTGATGAAGTCGCTGGCCATGGTGCTGCTGGGCCTGCTTCTGGGCCTCATCGGTATCGATGTGAGCTCGGGCATCGCCCGCATGAGCTTCAACATTCCAGAACTCGCCGACGGCATCGATTTCGTTCCCGTCGCCATGGGCCTGTTCGGGCTCGGCGAGATCATCGCCAACCTGGAGCGGCCCGAGCCTCAGCGGGCGGTGGTCAGCCAGTCGATCCGCGATCTCATTCCCAGCCGCGCCGACATGAAGGCGGCCTTCCCCGCCATGGTGCGCGGCACCTTCATCGGCTCGGTGCTCGGCGTCCTGCCGGGTGGCGGGGCAGCGCTGCCGCCCTTCTCGGCCTATGCCCTGGAGAAGAAGATCGCCCGTGATCCCAGCCGCTTCGGCAAGGGCGCCATCGAAGGGGTCGCGGGCCCCGAGGCGGCCAACAATGCGGGGGCCCAGACCAGCTTCATCCCCATGCTGACCCTCGGCATCCCCTCCAACGCCCTCATGGCGCTGATGATCGGCGCGCTGATGATGCAAGGGATCCAGCCCGGCCCGCAGATCATGACCGAGCAGCCGGCTTTGGTGTGGGGCGTGATCGCCTCCATGTGGACGGGCAATCTCATGCTCCTCATCATCAACCTGCCGCTGGTGGGCGTGTGGGTGTCGATGCTGAAGATTCCCTACCGCCTTCTGTTCCCCGCCATCGTGCTGTTCTGCTGCATCGGCACCTACGGCATCGCCAATTCGCTGTTCAATGTCTGGCTCATGCTGGGGTGCGGCGTGATCGGCTACTTCTTCATCAAGGTGGGCGTGGAGCCGGCCCCGCTGCTGCTCGGCCTCGTCCTCGGCCCGCAGCTGGAGGAGAATTTCCGCCGCGCCATGCTGCTGTCCGACGGCGATTTCGCCGTGTTCATCCAGCGCCCCATCAGCGCCATCCTCCTCGGCGTTGTGGTGGTGCTGCTTCTGGCCCTGCTGTCGCCGGCGGTGCTGCGCAAGCGGAAAGAGGCGCTGGCCGAATGACACGGCAGCGGTGGCCTGCGGGATGGCATGAGACTTGACGGAAGGGGCGCGCGTGACCATGCAGCGTAAAGGGTCCATGGCGACCGCGCCGACAGCGTGGCCGCAGGCGGGGCCTGCGCGCATCGTCGGAAGCCGCCCCATGTTCGATCTCAACCAGCTTCGGTGCTTCGTTGCGGTCGCCGAGGAACTGCATTTCGGCCGCGCGGCCGAACGGCTGAACATGACCCAGCCACCCCTCAGCCGGCAGGTGCAGATCCTCGAACGCATCCTCGACGTGACCCTGTTCGAGCGCACCAGCCGCTCGGTGCACCTGACGCCGGCGGGCGCGAGCTTCCTGCCCGAAGCCCGGAGAATCCTGAAGCTGGCGGACAGCGCCGCGCTGATGACGAAGCGCGTGGCCGCCGGCAAGGCGGGCTCCATCCGCATCGGCTTCACGGCCGCCTCCGCCTATTCTCACCTGCCGGATCTCGCGGCGGCCTGCCTGACGCATCTTCCGGACATCGATCTCGCGCTGAAGGAAATGGTGAGCAGCGCCCAGGTGGAGGAATTGGGGGCCGGAGAGATCGATGCCGGCCTGCTGCGTCCGCCCATCCCGCGCAGCATGGAGAGGGTGCGCATGGCATCCGAACAGCTCATGGCCGCGGTGCCGGAAATGCACCCGCTGGCAGCCCGCGAACGCCTCGCCATGGCCGATTTCGCCGACCAGCCCTTCATCATGTATACGCCCTACGAGGCGCGCTACTTCTACGACTTGGTCTCCGAATTGTTCGCGCGCGGCGATTGCCAGCCGAAATATGTCCAGCACCTGTCCCAGATCCACACCATGCTGGCACTCGTGCGCTCAGGCATAGGCATGGCCCTGGTGCCCGAAGCGGCCGTCAACCTTCATGCGAAAGGGGTCGTGCTGCGCCCGCTCGACTTCCCCTTCCCCCGCCCGGTCGAACTGTTTCTTGTCTGGCGCAAGGACAACGACAATCCGCTCCTGCCGATTATCGCGAATATCGCGCGCAGCCTTTACGGCTTTCCTTAGGCTCTTAAGTCCATATAGTTTTTGTATGGATCGATGCGTGCTTTATTCTATCTCGCATCGATCCTGAAGCTAGAACTGTCCTTCGACGCATGATCAATGGAGGACGGCGCCATGAGCAAGATGACCCCTCACGAGATGGCCCAGGCGATAGGCGCGGGGCTGCTCTCCTTTCCCGTGACACCGTTCGATGCCGCCCTCGCGTTCGACGAGGCGCGCTACCGCTCCAACCTCGACTGGCTGTGCGGCTATGACGTGGCCGGCCTGTTCGCGGCGGGCGGAACGGGGGAATTCTTCTCGCTCAGCCCAGCAGAGGTGGAGAAAGTGGTGTCCGTCGCGGTGGCCGAGACCCGGGGCCGGGTTCCGGTGATCGCCGGGGCGGGTTACGGCACCGCCATCGCCAAGGATCTCGCCGCGGCTGCGGAACGGGCCGGAGCCGACGGCCTCCTGCTGCTACCGCCCTATCTCGTCCATTCCGAGCAGGAGGGGCTGATGGCCCATGTGGAGGCGGTTTGCGCGTCCACCAAACTGGGCGTCATCGTCTATAACCGCGACAATGCCATCCTGAACGAGGACAGCGTCGCCCGCCTCGCCGGGCGCTGCCCCAATCTCGTGGGCTATAAGGACGGCATCGGCGACATCGAGTTGATGACCCGCATCCAGTCGCGCCTCGGCGATCGGCTCACCTATATTGGCGGCCTGCCCACCGCGGAGACCTTCGCCCTGCCCTATCTGGAAATGGGCGTCACCACCTATTCCTCGGCGGTGTTCAACTTCATTCCTGGCTTTGCCACCCGCTTCTACGCCGCTGTCCGGCGGCGCGATCGCGACGCGGTGGCGGCCGGCCTCAAGGCGTTCATCCTGCCGCTTCTGGCGATCCGCAATCGCAAGAAGGGCTATCCCGTCTCCATCATCAAGGCGGGAATGAAGGTGATCGGCCGCGACAGCGGACCGGTCCGTCCCCCGCTCACCGATCTGGACGCGGACGAACTCGCCCAGCTGGCGGCGCTCGTCGCGTCCCTGGACGAAGCAGACCGCCGCGCGGCGGCGGAATAGGCCCGGCTCGCAGACGCTCAGCCGTCTCGTCCCTGGTTCCGCGTGAAGGCACGCAGGCGCACGGGCGCCGAATCCTTATTTCGATAAGGCGGCCCCCGTCGTCATTGCGCTATAATGGCCTGCTATTCGCTAGCGGCTGCGGCCGGCAGGGAGACCAGGAGATGGCAAGCGAGACGCTTCAGGATGGCGTGCCGATGGCCGGCATCGTCTTCGCTTTCGGCGAGCAGCCAATCTTCAGGCCCGGCGATGCGGTGCGGATCCTCACGCGCACGCCCGTGGGGCATTATCGCGTCCCCACCTATCTGCGCGGCAAGCGCGGGACCGTCGAGCGGGTGATCGAGCCGGCGGGCGTGGACAATGAGCAGGAAGCCTATGGGCGGAATGCCGGGGCCAAGCGCCATTATTACCGCATCGCCATCCCCATGACCGAGATTTGGCAGGATTATGCCGGCTCATCGCGGGACGGGCTGCGCATCGAAGTCTTCGAGACCTGGCTTGAGAGGATCTGAACTATGAGCCAAGGCGCATCCGGTCACGATCATCCGCACGATCATGACCATCCGCACGACCACCCCCATGCCGAGATCGCCCAAGCCGAGCGTCCAGGGTATTACGACATCATGGAAACGGCGGTCCGGGAGCTTCTGATCGAGAAGAAATACTTCGGAGCCGACGAGATCCGCCGGCAGATCGAGGTGCTGGATTCCCGCACGCCTGCCCTCGGCGCGAAGGTCGTCGCCCGTGCCTGGCAGGACCCCGCCTTCAAGGCCCGCCTCCTGGAGAATGGCCGCAAGGGGTGCGAGGAGCTGGGCATCAGCTTCTATGACGACACCCACCTCATCGTGCTCGAGAACACCGACACGGTTCACAATCTGATCGTGTGCACCTTGTGCTCCTGCTATCCGCGCCCCGTTCTGGGCCTCCCGCCGGACTGGTACAAGCTGAAGCCCTTCCGCGCGCGGGCCGTGTCCGAGCCGCGCGCTGTCCTTGCGGAATTCGGCACGATCATCCCCGACGATGTGGAGATCCGCGTCAGCGATTCCACCGCCATGGTGCGTTATCTCGTCCTGCCGAAGCGGCCGGACGGCACGCAGGATTTTAGCGAGGAGCAGCTTGCCGCCCTCGTCACGCGCGACGCCATGATCGGCGTGGTTCCGGCGAGCATCCAGACGGGGAGCGTCCAATGAGCGAGACCGAGCATCTCCTGAAGCGGCTGCCCAACGACATCGGCGGCCTGCCGGCGGCGCCCATCGACCGCACCGAGCACGACCTTGAGCCGTGGGAGAAAAGGTGCCATGCGCTCGCTGACGTTCTCGACTTCCACAAGATCGTCAACACCGAGGAGAAGCGCCGCGGCGTCGAGGCCCTCGGCGCCGAGATGGTCGGCAAGCTGACCTATTACGAGCGCTGGGTCGCGGCTTTTGCCAACATCCTGTTCCAGAAGGGCATTCTCACCCCGGAGGAGCTTGCGCGGAAGATGGACAAGGTGGAGGCGCGCTGGCCCGCCGAGCCGGCCCGGCCATGAGGCGAAGCCCGCGGGCGCCTGACCTGCTTGGCGTGACCCGGCGGCGGGCTCCCCTCGCCGCGGGGTCTTGGTCCGCCCGGCTCGATCCCGACGCATCGATCGCTTCCGCTCGGAGCAGTGTGACTCACGAGGCGGAGCCCGCAAGCGGGATCGACCAAAAGTGGAAGCACAATCCGCGAAGACGGATGAGCCGCGATTGCGCCTAAGCCTTCTTGGGGTAGCGTCCTTTTTGCACCTGGACTGGCGCCACAGTCCGCTCTGCAGTAAAATTGTGGGAGCTGTTACGTTTCGAAGCTTGGTGCCAAGATCGGGACCAAGCGGGTGCATCCGAACGCCGTGGTGGCGAGATCATTTCTTATGACTGGTCGAAGTGAAGCATTTGGTCTGAACATCATGATATGCCTCATGCAATGGATGCCTATCTGAATTTTTAGTCGGAAAATATTCAGTGGGTGCAGGAATTCTGCATCGCACACCGACACTAATCCGGCGCGGAACCAGGATCAGCCAGACTTAGCCCGCTCCGGAGGCCGGCACCCGCGAAGGTGCCCTTCGATAAGAGCAGGTGATGGACGGGAACCGGCAATCGGAAACGCTCGTCGAGTTGGGGCATCAAACGGCCCTCAGCGGATCGATATGGACCCCATTCCTGCAACAGGCCCGACGCGAACTGCGGGCATCCAGCATCGGCCTGTGCCACCACCAATGGGACGTCGAACGGGGCGTGATCGAAGCCGCGGCCGGAATCCCGCCGAACTTCACGGCCCGCTACACGCAGATGAAGGCCTGCCAGAACCTCTGGTGCAGGCAGGCAGCCTTGCTCCCCGCAGGTGCGGCGGTGCCGGGCAGCGAACTCGTCCCGGTCCGTGAACTGGTGCTGACAGACTTCTATCGCGCGTGGCTTCGCCCGCAGAATCTCCTGCACGCGCTGATCGGCGTCATCGCCCGCGACCGGAACAAGCTGACGTGCCTGCTTGTCATGCGCCATCGGCAGGGCGAGCAATTCTCCACGGACGACGTGAATTTACTCAAGCAAATACTGCCAGGCCTCCGCCGTTCTCGGGAGGCGGCGGAACATATCAAGATTGCGCAGCGCCGGGCAGGCGTGGTGCGCGCCGTCCTCGATGCCGTTCCCGAGGCCATCATGGTCGTCGACAGGAATGGTGAAATCCGCGAGTGCAACCTGGCGGCCAAGGCGCTTCTTGGGCTCGCCGACGGACTGCGATGGACGCACGATCGGGTCGTCGCGACCGATGCGGGAGAAAACCGCGACCTGCGCGAGCTCATCGCCAGGAACGCCGGCGGAGGCGGATCGGGAGAATGCATGCTGGTCACGCGGGCAGGCGCCGGAGACGCGCCCTTGCTGCTGGTGGTCAGGCCGCTTCCCGGCCCGGAGAAGGGGGAAGAGGGACTGGCCGTCCTCTCGACGCGCAGCAAGCTCGGCGGCATCGGCGTTTCGGCGAACCAGCTCCGCTCCCTGTTTGGCCTGACGCGGGCCGAGGCAGGGCTCACCGGGCTGATCCTCGGCGGCGCCAGCCTGAAGGAAGCGGCCGGAGCCCTGCACATATCGAAGAATACCGCGCGCACGCACATGAAGCACATCTATGCCAAGAGCGACCTCCATCGGCAGCAGGATCTGCGCCGGCTGCTCGAACCGAGCACGCTCGACCCTCCCTCGAACCGGCTCACGGGCCTCGGCGGCCTCACCCCAAGGGGTGACGCGGCCTCGCGATCCGCCAGCTAGGCTAAGAACTCAGCTTTGGGAACGATGGCATTCCCCCGCGGAGGTGTGGTGAGAGCAGCCGACGGCGGAGAAGGTTCGGCACCGGCGGCATGACCAATGGACCGTCCCGTTCGCGAACGTCCATCGGCGGGCACGGCTCCATGACGCCACGCCTGCGGAGCGGAGACGCCGCGGGAAGCCATCAGACAGAGGAGACGTCCAGATGCCGAAGACAGCGTTCAAGGCCGATCTCTCGCGCGCACCGGAACAGGCGAAGATCAAGACGCACAATCGATGGCATCCCGACATTCCCATGGTTGAGATGTTCCGGCCCGGCGACGAGTTCCGCGTGGAGTGCTTCGACTGGACGGGTGGCCAGATCACGAACAACGACAGTGCCAATGATGTCCGCGATGTCGACCTGACGCGGGTGCACTATCTCAGCGGACCGTTCGGTGTGGAAGGAGCCGAGCCCGGCGACATCCTCGTGGTGGATCTGCTCGATGTCGGCGCCCTGCCGGAGTCCCCATGGGGCTTCACCGGCATCTTCGCCCGCGAGAACGGCGGCGGCTTCCTGGTGGACCATTTTCCCAAGGCCCGAAAGGCCATCTGGGACTTCCACGGCATCTACTGCACCTCGCGCCACGTGCCCAACGTACGCTGGGCCGGCATCATCCATCCCGGGCTGATCGGCACCCTCCCCTCACGCGAACTGCTTGAACGCTGCAACAAGCGCGAGGCGGAACTGATCGCCACCGACCCGAACCGCGTGCCTCCCCTGGCCGTCCCGCCCTATGCCGACACCGCGCTGATGGGCCAGATGACGGACAAGAAGGCCCAGGATGCGGCGAAGGAAGCCTGGCGCACGGTGCCGCCACGCGAGCATGGCGGAAACTGTGACATCAAGAACCTGTCGCGCGGCTCGCGGGTCTATTTCCCGGTCTATGTCAAAGGCGCGGGGCTCTCCATGGGAGACATCCACTGGTCGCAGGGTGACGGAGAGATCACCTTCTGCGGCGCGATCGAAATGGCCGGTTTCTTGGATATCGGCATCGATCTGATCAAGGACGGCGTCAACAAATACGGCCTCGTCAACCCCATCTTCCAGCCGAGCCCCATCGAACCCCACTTCTCGGAATATCTCGTCTTCGAAGGAATCTCCGTGGATGAGAAAAGCGGAAAGCAATTCTACCTCGACGCGCACGTGGCATACCGCCGGGCGTGCCTCAATGCGATCGAGTATCTGAAGAAGTTCGGCTATAGCGGCGAGCAGGCCTATGTGCTGCTGGGCACCGCGCCGGTCGAGGGCCGCATCAGCGGGATCGTCGATATCCCCAATGCCTGCTGCACCCTCGCGATCCCCACCGAGATCTTCGACTTCGATATCCGTCCCAACGCATCGGGACCGACCCGGAGCGTGACGGCCGGTGTGGACGTAGTTGCCACGAGTTGAGGCCAGCGCGCGCCGGCGCTGCCGGCGCCGCTCCCTCCTTTGAGGAGTGTTGCACCGTGATCCTCGGCATGGCTCTGTTCTGGGTGGGGGCCGTCCTCTTCCTCAACGGCATGTGGCTTCTGGGCCGCGTCGGCGATCGGGAGATCGCAGTCATCGACGTCTTCGTCGGAGCGTTGACGCTCATCATCTCCATCTATCTGGCGTTCGGCCCAGCCGCAGACGGCGCGTCCATCAGGGCCGCGACGCTGACGCTGATGTTCTCCTTCACCTACTTCTGGGTGGCGTGGAACCGCTGGAACGGCGCGGACGGGCGTGGCCTCGGGTGGTTCTGCCTGTTCGTGGCCATCACGACCGTGCCGGTCTTCCTTCAGGCATTCGCCGGCGCGCAGACCAACTGGGACTATTGGCTCGCGATCAACTGGCTGTCCTGGGGCATCCTCTGGTTTCTCTTCTTCCTCATCCTGGCGCAGGGCTGGACGAAGCTGGCCACGTTCACGGGTGCGCTGTGCGCCCTGCAAGGCATCTATACCGGCTGGATTCCGGGGTATCTGCTGCTGAGCGGCCTCATGTCGACCTCATGAGGAACAGGGCCGAGCAACCGAACGGAGCGGACCATGCCTCTCTATTCTTTCTGCTGTGATCGGTGCGGCATCTTCACGGCGCTCCGCTCCATGGCGGCATTCGCCGAGCCGGCCGCGTGCCCGGCCTGCGGAGCCGAAGCGAACCGGACCGTGGCCTCGCCTTATCTGATGCGCCTCAATCCCGCGATCCGTCGCGCCCACGAACGCAACGAGAAGAGCGCGCATGAGCCCCGTGTGGTTCGGCATGAGGATTGGGTGCGCGAGGGCCGGCTTCGGCAAACGGACTCGTACCTGCATTCGCACGGTCACCACCACGCTCACGGCCATTGAGCCGTGGTCCCGCCCGCGATCAAAGGCCCCTTGCCGGGGTCAGCGCCACGCAAGATTCACCCCTGACATTGCCGCCGAATTTACGGAGCGGCACGCTCTGGGGCGGCGGCGGCTCCACAACCTGTGCCCACATCGTTTGGACGCACACGCATGGATTTTAGATTGAGGGTCTTTCGCCCTTCAAAAACCATGGATTTCAGATGAGAAAGCGCTGGGTCGTCCGAAAGTAAGCGACCCTTCCAATTATTAAAGGTGCGTTTCGCCGCAGCTTAAAAAATTACTTCCGAGAAGCTATAATCCGTCTTAGAAAATGGACCCAAAGAACATAGGAACTACGTGGCGAAAATGATCGATACGACCCGAGCTGTCAACAGCGTGATCGAAAAGCTTGAACGTAAGTCCCTTAAATCTGCAGAGGAAGAAATCGATATTAAGAACATGTCGGAGGCGATCATCCGAGAAACGTTGGTTTTTATAGACAATCTCGATCGCACTTTGCGTACAAAGTCCATGGGTTCAATCGAACGATTTAATACAGTCCATCGCGCGAGTAGAATACTTGAGGTACGTCTTCACGTTACAGTTCTCGGGAAAAGTAAAGTGCTCAAATTTGGTGTTCATCGCACAAAGATCGTTGTCGGAGGCCAAAGGGAAAGTGACGAAGTCAGCCCTTCAGGCCCGGTCTACAACCAGGAGCAGCTTATCGACTGGCTTTCGAACCAAATCATCTCGGCCGCATAAAGCGGAGCGACAGCTCGATTCTGAGTGAATCAGACCTTCCCCTAAGGAGGATTGGTGCCACCCGGCCCGGCTCGGGCCATTGACGATCCGCCGCGCCTTCGCACAGGCTATGGGATGATCCGGATCACGCCATCGCGGAGATCATCGTCATGTGCCGTGCGGGCGGGCCTCGCTCTGCGGCACAAAGGCGTCTGGCTTCATTTGCATCGGAAAATTGGGAGACACACGGATGGTCAAGCCTAGCCCTGCGGGAAAAACATCTCGGAAGCCCGAACTCGTGGTGTTCATCGAGCAGATTTCGGGGCTCATCAGCGAGGACCGATACACGGATGCGGGCGAGGCCATCGCGAAATTCGCGAAGGAGCACCCCACCCTTCTGTTCTTCGTGGACGAAGCGCTGCCCGCGCGCGTGTCGGACCACCTCTTGAAGAAGACCAACGCCCATTCGGCCTTCACCACCTATACCCTGCGCCATCCCAACTGGGCGACGGAGCTGACCAAGTCCGCCACCGACCCCGAAGCCTTCGCCGGGCTGGTGCAGTCCATCGAAGCCGGCATTCGGGAGATCGCGGGCACAAAGAAGGCCGCCTAGATCCCGCCAGACCGGGGCCTGTGCGCGACCTGCGCAGGCACCCGCCCCGCGGCGCCGCTTGTCTTCCCTTTCTCGCTTTCCTAATGAACCTGAAGCGGCGCCAAGCCGCGGCTCCGGCCATGGCCGGCGGGGAGACACCATGACCGCCTATTCCGAGCTCTCGTCGCATTTTGCCCGCGCCTCGGCGCTGTCCAACGCCATCGGCATCCTCCAATGGGACAGCGACACCATGATGCCCAAGGGCGCCGTGGGCACGCGGGCGGAAAGCCTCGCCTTCTTGCGCGTAACGCATCACGGCCTCATGACCGACCCGCGCATCGGCGACTGGCTCGCGGCGGCCGACACGGATACGGACCTCGGCGCGTGGGAGCGGGCGAATGTGCGGGAAATCCGCCGCATCTGGACCGTGGACACGGCCCTTCCGGCGGACCTCGTGGAAGCGTCCAGCAAGGCGGTGTCCGCCTGCGAGATGGCGTGGCGCCAGGCGCGGGCGGATGCGGACTTCCCGGCCCTCCTGCCCTTCCTCGAAGAAGTGCTGCGGCTGCAGCGCGAGATCGGCACAGCCAAGGGCGAGAAGCTCGGCCTCTCCGCCTATGACTCGCTGCTGAACGATTATGAGCCTGGCGGGCGCTCGGCGCGCATTGACGGGCTGTTCACGGACCTTGCGGCGTTTCTTCCCGCCTTCACCGATGAGGTGATCGCCCATCAGGCGCGCCAGCCCCAGACGCCCTCCCCCGACGGCCCCTTCCCCGTGGAGGCGCAGCGCGCGCTCGGCATCGCCATGATGGGCGTGCTGGGCTTCGATTTCGCGCGTGGGCGCCTCGACGTCTCCGCCCATCCCTTCTGCGGTGGGGCGGACAATGATGTGCGCATCACCACCCGCTATGACGAGGCGGACTTCGCCCGTGCGCTCATGGGCGTGATGCACGAGACCGGGCATGCCCTCTACGAGCAGGGCCGGCCGCAGGCTTTCCTGCACCAGCCGGTGGGTGCGGCGCGCAGCATGAGCGTGCATGAGAGCCAGTCTTTGCTCATGGAGATGCAGGCCTGCCGCAGCCGCGAATTCATCACCTTCGCCGCGCCGAAGATGCGGGAGGCGTTCGGCCGGAGCGGCCCGGCCTGGGAGGCCGACGCGCTGCTGCGGCACTATACGAAGGTGCATCGCGGCTTCATCCGCGTGGATGCGGACGAGGTTACTTATCCGGCTCATATTATCCTGCGTTACCGGCTGGAGAAGGCGCTCATCGGCGATGAAATGCGGCTCGCGGACCTTCCCGCCGCCTGGAACGCCATGATGAAGGAGCTGCTGGGCATCACCCCGCCGGACGACCGCGTGGGCTGCCTCCAGGATATCCACTGGCCGAGCGGTGGCTGGGGTTATTTCCCCACCTATACGCTGGGCGCCATGACGGCGGCGCAGGTGTTCGATGCAGCGCGCCGCGCGGATCCGGATGTGCTGCCGGGCATCGCCAAGGGCGATTTCGCGCCGCTGGTGGCGTGGCTTCGGGCCAACATCCACGGCAACGGCTCGCTGTTCGAGACCGACGAACTGCTCACCCGTGCCACCGGCCGCCCGCTGGACGCCTCGGTCTTCATCACCCATCTGCGCCGGCGCTATGCCGGCGAACAGTAAGGCTCAGCAATCCTTGCGGACGGGGCCGACCACGGAGGGGGAGACGCCCTGCACCGTAGGCGGATGATCGGTCGGCGAGCCCGGTGTGGGCGCGCCGGGCGTGGTGCCGATGTTCGAGCCGCCGGTGCCTCCGCTCCAGGCGGTGGAGCCGGAGCTGCCCGGCTGGGTGCCGGAATGCGCGCCGTGCGCAGTGGGGGTGGGCGCCGTTCCCTGCGCGACCTCGCATCCGGACGAGGACGGGCCCGAGGTCTGGGCGGCCGCAGGCGCCAGAGGCGCGCTTGCCAGCAGCGCGGCGCAGGACAGGGCGCAGAGGAGTGCATTCTCGGTTTTCATGGCAAACGTCCTTGGGCTTCCCCGCTGGAGGGAAACGCCCGTGATCGTCCGCCGTTCCTTTCCGGCTAGATCTTGACCTCCACCACCGGCTCGCCTTCGCGCACGCGGCCGATACGGCGCGCCGCCGGATAACCCGCCGCCACGATATGCTCCACCAGCCGATCGGCGGCCTCGGGCGCGCAGGAGACGAGAAGGCCCCCCGAGGTCTGCGGGTCCGTCAGAAGGTGCTTCTGCCAGTCGGCAAAGCCCTCCGGCAGGCGAATGCCCTCCCCATAGCTCGCCCAGTTGCGCAGCGAGGCGCCGGTGACAAAGCCCTGGCGCACCAGCGCCTCCGCATGGGAAAGCAGGGGCAGCCGCGCCGCATCCACCTCGATGGCCGCGCCGGAGCCCCGCGCCACCTCCAGCGCATGGCCCAGGAGGCCGAAGCCGGTGACGTCGGTCACCGCGTGCACATCCGGCTCCTTCGCCAGCGTCGCACCCACCTTGTTGAGCAAGGTGGTGGAAGCGATCATCTCATCATAGGCGTCGGGCGAGAGCGCTTCCTTCTTGAAGGCGGCGGAATAGATGCCGACCCCCAGCGCCTTGGTGAGGATCAGCGCATCGCCCGGCTTCGCATCGGCATTGCGGCGGATATGGCCCTTCTTCACCGTGCCGATGACGGCGAGGCCATAGATGGGCTCCACGCTGTCGATGGAATGGCCGCCCGCAACCGGAATGCCGGCCTCCGCGCACACCGCCGCCCCGCCCTGGAGGATGGCCCGCACCATGGACGTCTCCACCTTGCCGAGCGGCATGCCCAGGATGGCCAGCGCCATCATGGGCGTGCCGCCCATGGCATAGACGTCGGAGATGGCGTTGGTGGCGGCGATGCGGCCGAAATGGTCGGGGTCATCAACCACGGGCATGAAGAAGTCCGTGGTGGCGATGATGCAGGTGTCGCCCTCCAACTCCCACACCGCCGCGTCATCCCCCGTCTCGGTGCCCACCAGCAGGCGCTCGAAGGGCTTTGCCAGGGGCTGGCCGGCGAGCAGTTCCTGAAGCACGGACGGCGCAAGCTTGCACCCGCATCCGCCGCCATGGGCGAGGCTGGTGAGGCGGAAGGGGGTGTCGGTCATGGGGTCTTCCTGATCATATGAAAGCTGTCATGGCCGGGCTTGACCCGGCCATCCACGGGGCTCCGCTAGATGGAGCTTAAGGGATGGCCGTGGATGCCCGGGACAAGCCCGGGCATGACGGATCCCATGCTTCATGGCCCCTCCCCCGCAAGCAGGAGAGGGAGTACACCGGCTACACCGAAATCTCAGTCGCCTTGATGGAGTATCTGAACGTATCCGGGTCGAGGCAATCCAGCCGGCCCGCAACCGTCTCCGCCTGGGGATACATGAGGAAGGCGAGTTTGGGCCCGCTGGAGCCCGGCAGCGCGATGTCGTGGCCTGTGTTGTAGGCCATCCAATTGCCTTCCCAGCTTCCGAACAGAGCGGCGCGGGCGGCCACAACCTTGGCATCGTCCACCGCCAGCTTGCCCGGCGGCTCCTCCAGGATCACCTTGCGCACGTCGGCGGGGTCGGTCGGCACCCAGCCGAAGCCGGAGAGATAGACCTCCGCGCGGCAATGCTGGGCCTTGGTCACCACGTCCGAATTGGCGCCGAGGCTCTTATAGCCGAACTTGGAGGGCGCCACGCGCAGGCCGTAGACATCGCGCGCGGGGATGCCCTGCGCACGGACGAGGCCCACGAACAGCGCGTTGATATCGGCGCACTTGCCGCCCAGATTGCCGCTCTTCAGGAGCGAGGCCACATCGCCCACGCCGCAGCCGCGGGTGGAAGCGTTGCGGTAGGTGTTTTCCACCACCCATTGATAGATGGCGCGGGTCTTCTCCAGATCGCCATTCACGCCGGCCACGATCTTGTCGGAGGTCTGCTTGACGATGCCATCGGTGGGGATGAAGTCGGTGGCGGCGAGGTAGTAGGCCCGGTCCTTGTCGCTCAGCGCAGCCGCCGAGCCGGGCTTTGCAAGGTCCACCGCCCGGTCGCGGGTGGCGAACTTGCTGGTGATCTCCACCACCGGCGCGGCCTCGCTCGCGGCCCATTCCAGCTCCAGCATCTGCGCGCCATGGGCCGGATCGCCCACCGTCTTGGCGGAGGCGGCATTGGTGGTCCAGGTGCTGCCGGCGGGCTTGAACCAATCGGCCTCGCTGAAGGCGGGAAGCGGCACCCAGCCCTTGGCGGCACCGCCGGTCTTCACCACTTCCAGGCGCGTCACCACCTGGAAATTGCGCCACGCGCCGGGCTGGGGCGCGAACAGCGCCTGCGCACGGCCCGAGCGGGGCAGGAGCGCGGCGCCGGTGAGGGCGGCCCCGCCTGCGAGAAGCATACGACGCGTGATCATTGCAGCTTTCCTCCGGTCTGTTCGGTCGTGTTTGTGGTTTTGAGCCGTGCTTCGTCCGCCAGCGCCGAGAGCGGGACATCCGCCTCCCGGCGATCCCAGTCCACATCCCCTTCCGCCATGAAGCGGGGGCGCAAATCCGCATCGAGCACCACGGTGCTCGGCAGCGCCGAGACCTGCCACGCCTTGGTGACCGCGCGGTCCCGGTCCATCAGCACGGCGAACGGCACCGGCGTCTCGGCAAGGAAGCGGCGCACCCGGGCATCCACCTCCTCCACATCCACGGCGATGATCACGACGGGGCGGCCGGCGAAGCGCTCGGCAAAACGCGCGAGGGCGGGCAATTCCTCGCGGCAGGGTTCGCACCAGGTTGCAAAGAAATGCACCAGCACGATGCGCCCGCGCAGGTCCGCGAGTTGTATCTTTTCCGGGGGCGCCTGTTCCGCCGCCAGCCTGTCCAGGGTGAAGTCCGGTGCAGGCCCTTCATAGGGCTGGAGCGCGACGGGGGCGCCCATGACGGCGGTCGCCCAGGCCGAGACCATCGCCCCGAAAAGCATGCCCCCGCCCGCGCCCATGGATCCCCGTGCGGCGGCGCGGCGTTGATGCAGCAGGCCGTAAAAGGCTGACCTCAAGCGTGGCACGCCCCGGACCCCGGGAGCATTGTCTCGGCTCACGCAATGACTTTGCGCCGCGGCATCGAAACGGTCAATCGGTGCCGCGCTGAAATACAAACCCGGCTGGTTCAGCCGGCTATACGTTGCGTTTTATTTCGCACTCGCAGCAAAAATCATGACTACCCGTTCGCTTCCGCAGCGGAATATGCAAAGACATCGGAAAATGATCCGAAAGTATGAGAGCAAAGCCTTGTTGAACACGTGCTTTTGCTCGTTGCCAGTTTGACATGATTCCATTTCCAGAATACCGTCGATAGCTCGTCGGAATCCCGGCAAAAGGCATTGATGCCTTTCAAAAAGTCCCCCGGTGGGGGCGTTCTATCGGAGGCCATCTTCGATGAATATGGAACTCTCGCGGCGCCAGTTCCTGAGAACGGCGGGTGCGGGGATCGCGGGGACATCGCTTGGAGCGTTCGGCTTCGGCGGCGTGGAAGAAGCCTACGCGGACGCGATCCGACCATTCAGGCTGACCAACACAACCGAGGTGCGCAACACCTGCACCTATTGCTCGGTGGCGTGCGGCATTCTCATCTTCTCCAAGGGTGACCTGAAGAAGGGCGAGAAGGCCGAAATCACCCATATCGAGGGTGACGTCGACCACCCCACAAATCGCGGCACCCTGTGCCCGAAGGGCGCGGCCCTTCTCGACATCGTCCATTCCAAGACGCGCCTCCAGTATCCCATGCTCCGCAAGGCCGGCTCCGACAAGTTCGAGCGGGTGAGCTGGGACGTGGCGCTGGACAAGATCGCGCGCGTCATGAAGGACGATCGCGACAAGAACTTCATCGCCAAGAACAATGACGGCGTGACGGTGAACCGCTGGATCACCACCGGTTTCCTCGCCGCCTCGGCGACCACCAACGAAACCGCATGGTGTACGTACAAGGCTGTACGCTCCACCGGCATGCTGGTGTTCGACAACCAAGCGCGGGTTTGACACGGCCCCACGGTGTCCAGTTTGGGCCCGACTTTTGGCCGTGGTGCGATGACCAATTCGTGGACTGACATCAAGAACACGGATCTTGTGGTCATCATGGGCGGCAATGCCGCCGAAGCGCACCCGTGTGGTTTCAAATGGGTCACGGAGGCGAAAGCCACCCGTGGAGCGAAGCTTGTCGTGGTCGATCCGCGCTTCACGCGGTCGGCGGCGGTCGCGGACTATTACGCGCCGGTCCGCCAGGGCTCCGACATCGCCTTCCTCAACGGCGTGATCAATTACTGCATCCAGAACAACAAGGTGCAGTGGGAGTATGTGAAGAACTTCACCAACGCCAATTATCTGGTGAAGGATGGCTTCACTTACCAGGACGGCCTGTTCACGGGCTATGACGCGGAAAAGCGCGACTACAACCGCTCGACCTGGGACTACCAGATCGGCCCCGATGGCTATGCCATGGTGGACGATACGCTCCAGAATCCGCGGTGCGTCTGGAACTTGCTGAAAGAGCACGTCTCCATCTACACGCCGGACATGGTCTCCCGCATCACCGGCACGCCCAAGGACAAGTTCCTGAAGGTGTGCGAGATGATCGGCGAGTGCTCATCGCCCACCAAGACGATGACCTCCATGTACGCGCTGGGCTGGACGCAGCACTCCAAGGGCTCCCAGAATATCCGCACCATGGCGATGCTCCAGCTCATCCTGGGCAATATCGGCGTGCGCGGCGGCGGCATGAATGCGTTGCGCGGTCACTCCAACATCCAGGGGCTGACCGACATCGGGCTCATGTCCAACCTGATCCCCGGCTACCTCACCCTGGCCACGGAACGGGAACCCGACCTCGCCACCTACATGTCGACCCGCGGCTTCAAGCCGTTGCGGCCGAACCAGATGAGCTACTGGCAGAACTACAAGAAGTTCTTCGTCAGCTTCCAGAAAGCCATGTTCGGCCCGGCAGCGACGGCGGAGAACAGCTTCGCCTATGACTGGCTGCCGAAGATGGATGTGCCATCCTACGACATCCTGCGGGCCTTCGAGCTCATGAAGCAGGGCAAGATGACGGCCTATTTCTGCCAGGGCTTCAACCCGCTCCAGGCCTTCCCCAACAAGGCCAAGCTCGCGGAAGCCCTCGGCAAGCTGAAGCTGCTGGTCATCATGGATCCGCTGGAGACGGAGACGGCGCGGTTCTGGGAGAACCACGGCATCTACAACGAGGCCGATCCCGCCAAGATCCAGACCGAAGTGATCCAGCTGCCCTCCACCTGCTTTGCGGAGGACGAGGGCGCGCTGGTGAATTCCGGCCGCTGGCTGCAATGGCACTGGCCGGGCGGCTCGCCTCCGGGCGAGGCCAAGTCCGACGTGTGGATCATGTCGCAGATCACCCTGCGGCTGAGGGCGCTCTACCAGAAGGAAGGCGGGGCGTTCCCCGACCCCATCCTCAACCTGACCTGGAACTACAAGGACCCGAACGAGCCCACCCCTTCGGAGCTCGCGAAGGAAATGAACGGCTATGTCGTGAGCGACGTGGCGGATCCCAACGATCCGACCAAGAAGCTGCTGGAGGCCGGAAAGCAGCTGTCCGGCTTCGGCGTGCTGCGGGATGACGGCTCCACGGCGTGTGGGAACTGGATCTATTCCGGCTCCTTCACCGAGGCCGGCAACATGATGGCGCGCCGGGACAATTCCGACCCGGGCGATACCGGCGCCTATTCCAACTGGTCGTTCTCCTGGCCCGCCAACCGGCGCATCCTCTACAACCGCGCCTCGGCGGACATAAACGGCAAGCCGTGGGATGACACCCGCAAGCTCCTGTGGTGGGACGGCGCCAAGTGGACCGGCTACGACATCCCGGACATCGCGCCGGCGTCGAAGCCGCAGGATGTGGGCCCCTTCATCATGAACCCGGAAGGCGTCTCGCGCCTGTTCGCCCGGGGCATGATGCGTGAAGGCCCCTTCCCGGTTCACTACGAGCCGTTCGAAAGCCCGGTGGCGAACGCCATCGCGCCCAAGGTGCGGGGCAATCCCGTGGCCCGGGTGTTCAAGGACGACTTCGCCCAGTTTGCGGAAGTCGCCTCGCCCGACTTCCCCTATGCGGCGACCTCCTACCGCCTCACGGAGCATTTCCACTACTGGACCAAGAACAACCATGTGAACTCGGTCCTGCAGCCGGAATTCTTCGTGGAGATCTCGGAGGAGCTGGCCAAGGAGAAGGGCATCACGAACGGCGGCTGGGTGCGCGTCTGGTCGAAGCGCGGCTCGGTCCTCGCCAAGGCCTATGCGACGAAGCGCATCCGCCCGATGACCGTGGACGGGAAGACCGTCCACATCGTCGGCATCCCCATCCATTGGGGCTTTGTCGGCGCGGCCAAGAAGGGCTTCGGAGCGAATGTTCTGACGCCTTTCGTGGGCGACGCGAACATCGAGACGCCTGAATACAAGGCGTTCTGCGTCAACATCGAGGCCTCGACCGGGCCTGCGGTGGCATGAGGGAGGTGAGATAAAATGTTTCCCCCAGCCCCAAATCCCCCGGTCGCCCCGACCCAGGCAAAGTTCGGGGACAAGGACCTGATCCGGCGCTCGGCGTCCACCATCACGCCGGCGTCCCCGCGCCAGACGGAAGTGGCCAAGCTGATCGATGTGTCCAAATGCATCGGCTGCAAGGCCTGCCAGGCGGCGTGCCTTGAATGGAACAATCTCCATGAGGAGATCGGCACCTTCAACGGCACCTACACCAACCCGCCGGACCTCACTCCGGCGAGCTTCACGCTGATGCGGTTCACCGAATGGGTGAACCCCGAGACCGACAATCTGGAATGGCTGATCCGCAAGGACGGCTGCATGCATTGCGAGGATCCGGGCTGCCTCAAGGCCTGCCCGGCGCCCGGTGCCATCGTGCAATATTCCAACGGCATCGTGGATTTCGTCCACGAGAACTGCATCGGCTGCGGCTATTGCATCAAGGGCTGCCCGTTCAACATCCCGCGCATCTCGAAGGTCGACAACAAGGCCTACAAGTGCACGCTGTGCTCCGACCGCGTGGCGGTGGGCCAGTGGCCCGCCTGTGCCAAGGCATGCCCCACCCAGGCCATCGCATTCGGCACCAAGGCCGAGATGACGAAATGGGCCGAGGGCCGCATCACCGACCTGAAGTCCCGCGGCTACAAGAATGCGGGGCTCTATGATCCTCCAGGCGTCGGCGGCACGCACGTGATGTACGTGCTCCAGCATGCCGACAAGCCGGAGATCTATGCCGGCCTTCCCAACAATCCCCGCATCAGCCCGGTGGTGGAGATCTGGAAGGGCGTCACCAAATATGTCGGCTTCGGGTTCATCGGCCTCGCGGCCGTTGCCGGCGTCCTCCACCACCTCGTGGCCGGCGCCAACAGGGTCAGCGCGGAGGATGAGGCGAATGCCGAGAAGCTGACCGGGAGCGACCGGTCATGACGACACCGTATGACATCGAGAAGGGTGACGGGGTCCATAAGGGCCACCCCGTCACGGTGGACCGCTACACGTTGGCGGCGCGCATCAACCACTGGATCACGGCCATCAGCCTGATCCTGCTGGCGCTCTCGGGCATGGCGCTGTTCCACCCCAAGCTGTTCTTCCTCACCGTCCTGTTCGGCGGGGGACAGGCGACGCGCGCCATCCACCCCTGGATCGGCGTGGTGCTGTTCTTCTCCTTCGCCGGGCTGTTCCTGCGCTTCTGGAAGGCCAATCTCTGGAAGAGCGAGGACGGCACGTGGCTGCGCCGCATCCGCGACGTGCTGGCGGGCCATGAGGAAAGGCTGCCGGAGCTGGGCAAGTACAATGCCGGCCAGAAGTTCGTCTTCTGGGGCATGTCCTTCCTCATCATCGTGCTGATCTGCTCGGGCTTTGCCGTGTGGGATCAGTATTTCTACCAGTTCACCACCATTCCGCAGAAGCGCGTGGCGATCCTGGTGCACGCCATGGCTGCGGTCGCGATCATCTGCGTGTGGATCATCCACGTCTATGCGGCCATCTGGGTGCGCGGCACCATCGGCGCCATGACCAAGGGCCAGGTGACCGGCGGCTGGGCCTGGCGCCACCACCGCAAATGGCTGCGCGAACTGGTTGGAAAGCGCACCAAAGGTACGCCCGCGGAATAGGCGCGGCGTGGAGGAGGCAAGCCTCCGCCTTTCTCGCTCCGCATTCCCGCGTTGGAGTGTGGTTTAATCGTTCCGCCGTGCCGGCTGGCTGGCACGGCGGCCATCGCACCACGTGACCCGTGGGGTTCGTGAGGAAGCCATGTCGCGTCCCTCTGAAATCCAGCCCGATCCCAGCATGATCGGCGGCATCGCCCAGCCGCCTTATGCCAAGCTCCCCGATCCCTCCACTTTATTCGAGACGCGGGCCCGGCGCCTCGCGGCGCTCGCCGAGGGCAGCGAGCTGAAGCCGTATCTCGTCTTCCTCTCCGCCCTGGTGGAGGTGCAGCATCGCATCCTCGACGATCTGCCCCCCGCCGAGGGGCCGGACGCGGAAAGCCTTGCCCGCGCCGCCGAATTCGCCATGCCGCCGCTCGACCGGGGCCGCTTCACGCTTGACGCCGCTTTCGACGCCACGCTGGAACGGCTGCTGAACGGGGCGCGGAGCGTGGACAAGCCCGCCCTCGCCGAGGAGGCGCTGGAGCGCGTCATCACCGCCGGCCCCGCCGCGCGCGATGCCATGGTGCGCAACGTGCTCGCCGATTCCCTGCCCATGGAGGCGCTGGCGGAGCACCTTTATGTGGCCGCCGCCCTCCAGGTCCATTTCGCCCGCCTTGCAGCCGGGCTCGATGTCGGTCGCCTCGCCCGCATCGCCGAGGGGGTCTGCCCCTGCTGCGGCGGCCCGCCTTTGGCGAGCCTCGTGGTGGACTGGCCCACCGCTCCCGGCGCCCGCTATTGCGCCTGCGCGCTCTGCGGCACGCTCTGGAACCATGTGCGCGTGCGCTGCGTGGTGTGCGGCTCCACCAAGGGCATCGGCCTGCAGGAGGTGGAAGGCAGCTCCGGCGCGGTGAAGGCGGAGACCTGCGACGAGTGCCATTCCTATGTGAAGGTGCTCTACCAGGCGAAGGATACAGGCGTGGAGCCCATGGCGGACGACGTCGCCTCCCTGGCGCTCGACCTGCTGATGCGGCCAGGGCCATACCGCCGCGCCGCCTTCAATCCCTTCCTGCTCGGCTATTGAGACAGCCATGTCCGCGCCAGAGCCCCAAGCGCCAACCGCGGCGCTCCGCGCCCTGCCCTCGGTGGATCAGGTGCTGAAGAGCGCCACCGCCCGCGCCGGCATCGACCGGCACGGGCGCGAGCCTTTCACCGCGACCGTCCGCAGGGTGCTGGACGAGGCTCGCGCGGCGGTGCGCGCGGGCGCAGGCCATCCCTCCGGCGCGGACGACATTGCGGAGGCCGCGCTCTCGAAGCTGGAAATCGATGCCGCACCGAGCCTGCGCCCGGTCTTCAACCTCACCGGCACGGTGCTCCACACCAATCTCGGCCGCGCGATCCTGGCCGAGGAGGCCGCGGAGGCGGCGCTCGCCGCCATGCGGCAGGCGGTGACGCTGGAATATGACATCGCGGAAGGCGGACGGGGCGAGCGGGACGACCATGTGCGCGGCCTGCTCTGTGAATTGACCGGCGCGGAAGATGCCACCGTGGTCAACAACAATGCCGCCGCGGTGCTGCTGGTGCTGAACACACTGGCGCTGGGCAAGGAATCCATCGTCTCGCGCGGCGAACTGATCGAGATCGGCGGCGCCTTCCGCATGCCTAATATCATGGCGCGCGCCGGCACGAAGCTGGTGGAAGTGGGCACCACCAACCGCACCCATCCCAAGGATTATCTGGGCGCCATCGGGCCGGACACGGGCCTCGTGGTGAAGGTCCACACCTCCAATTACCGCATCGAGGGCTTCACCAAGGAAGTGGAGCCCCGCGAACTGGCCGCCATCGCGCGCGAGAAAGGCGTGCCGCTGTTCCACGATCTCGGCTCCGGAACGCTGTGCGACCTCGCCCGCTACGGCCTCGTCCATGAGCCCACCGTGCGCGAGACGGTGGCGGACGGGGCGGACATCGTCACCTTCTCCGGCGACAAGCTGCTAGGCGGCCCGCAGACCGGCTTCATCGTGGGGCGCCGCGACCTCCTCGCCGCCATCAACAAGAACCCCATGAAGCGGGCGCTCAGGGTGGACAAGATTCGCCTCGCCGCGCTGGAAGCCACCCTGAAGCTCTATGGCGACCCCGACCGGCTCGCCGCGCGCCTGCCCACGCTGCGCCTGCTCGCCCGTAAGGCCGGGGAAATGGAGGCCGCAGCCGGCCGCCTCGCCCCGCCCCTCCAGGCGAAGCTCGGCCCCCACGTAACAGTGACCCCCCGCCCCTGCCGCAGCCAGATCGGCTCCGGGGCGCTGCCCACCGCGACGCTGGAGAGCTTCGGCCTCGCACTGCGCCCCGAAGGCGGCGGCCATGCGCTGGATGCCCTCGCCCGCGCGTTGCGCGCTTTGCCGGTGCCGGTGATCGGCCGCATGGAGGATGGCGCGCTGGTGCTGGACCTGCGCTGCCTGGAGGACGAGGCCGGTTTCCTCGCCGCCTTCGCTGCCCTGGAGCTTCCCGATGGGCTGGCTTGACCGCCTGCGGCGGACGCCGTCCCCGCAGCCCCGCGATGAAGCCGCCGCCATGGCGCAGGCGCTCTCCGCCGCGCAGGCAGGCGACTACGACACCGCCCTCAACCTCTGGGAGAAGCTGGCCCGGCAGGGCAATGCCCGGGCGCAGAACAATATCGGTGCCTGCTTCGCCGAGGGCATCGGCGTCGAGCGGGATCCCGCTCTGGCGCAGCGCTGGCTGTCGGCGGCGGCCCAGGCGGGCGATCCCGTGGGCCAGCGCAACCTCGCCGCGCTCTATTTCAAGGGCGAAGGCGCGCCGCAGGATTATGTCCACGCCGCCGAGCTCTACCGTGCCGCCGCCGAGCAGGATGACGGGCCGGCCCAGGACATGCTGAGCTGGATGCTGCTGGAAGGCGAGGTGATCGCCACCGACGTGATCGAAGCCCGCCATTGGGCGCTGGCCGCCGCCGGGCATGGCATCGCCTCCTCCATGACGCGCCTCGGCATGCTCCACCACAATGCGCTCGGGGTGGAGCGCGACCCGGCCGAGGCAGCCCGCTGGTGGCGGCGCGGCGCGGAGCGGGGCGATGCGGACGGCCAGGCCATGCTGGGCGCCGCGCTCCATCTCGGCTCCGGCGTGCCGCGCGATCCGCCCGCTGCCTATGAATGGCTGCTGCGCGGCTATGAAGGTGGCAGCGGCCTCGCCACGCCGTTCCTGGAGCCGGTGCGTGCCGCGCTCTCGGCGGAGGAACTGGCGGACGCCGAGCGCCGCGCGAAGGCGCCCTTGCCGGAGCCGGCGCCATGATCATCGGCACGGCCGGGCATATCGACCATGGCAAGACCTCCCTGGTGCGCGCGCTCACCGGCGTCGATACCGACCGGCTGAAGGAGGAGAAGGCGCGCGGCATCTCCATCGATCTCGGCTTCGCCTACCTGCCCCAGGAAAGCGGCGAGACGCTGGGCTTCATCGACGTGCCGGGGCATGAGAAATTCGTGCACACTATGCTGGCGGGCGCCAGCGGCATCGATTTCGCGCTGCTGGTGGTGGCGGCCGATGACGGCGTGATGCCCCAGACCCGCGAGCACCTCGCCATCATCGATCTGCTCGGCATCTCCCACGGCCTTATCGCGCTCACCAAGGCGGATCTGGTGGACGAAGCCCGGCTGGAGGCTGTGACCGCGGAGATCGCCGCCACCCTCGCCGGGACGGCGCTGGACGGCGCGCCCATCATCCCCGTCTCCAGCGCCACGGGCCTGGGCATCGACGAGGTCCGGGCACGGCTCATCGAGGCATCCCTTACCCTCGCCTCCCGCGCCGCCACGGGGCGCTTGCGCCTCGCGGTGGACCGCTCCTTCACCCTGTCCGGCGCCGGCACGGTGGTCACGGGCACCGTGCTCTCCGGCACCGTCCGGGCGGGTGACCGGGTCATGGTGAGCCCCGCCGGGCTCCAGGCCCGCGTGCGCTCCATCCGCGCCCAGGACACGCCGGCCGAGATCGGCAAGGCGGGTGACCGCTGCGGCCTGAACCTTGCGGGCGAGGCCATCTCCAAGGACGCCATCGCGCGGGGCGACGTGGTGCTGGACCCGGCGCTTCACGCCCCCACCGACCGCATCGATGCCACGCTGAACGTGCTTCCCGGCGAGCGCAAGGCCATCGCCCAATGGCTTCCGGTGCGCTTCCATACCGCCTCCTGCGAGGTGGGTGCGCGCGTGGTGCTCCTGGGCGATCCCATCGCGCCGGGCGGCTCGGGGCTCGTGCAACTGGTGCTGGAAGGGCCCATCGCGGCGGCGGCGGGCGACCGCTATGTGGTGCGCGACACCTCGGCCCGGCGCACCATTGGCGGCGGCCGGCTCTTGGACCTGCGCGCCCCCGCCCGCAAGCGCCGCACGCCGGAGCGCCTCGCCCAGCTCGCGGCCTGCACCGAGGCCCAGCCCGAGGCCGCCGTCGCCGGCCTGCTCGAAACCAGCCCCTTCGTCCTCAACCTCACCGCCTTCGTGCGCGACCGCGCCCTGGCTGCGGAGGAGGCGGACGGGATCGCGGAACGGCTCGGCCTCGCGCGCCTGCCGGTGGGAGACGCGCTCCATGTGCTCTCCGCAGTCCGTTGGCAGGCCTTCCATGCGGCGCTCCTCGCCCGCCTCGATACCTTCCATGTGGAGAATCCCGACCTTCCGGGCCTCGGCATCGAGCGGCTGCGCCTTCAGTCCGAGCCCCGCCTACCCGCCCCCGTCTTCGCCGCTGCGCTCCACCATCTGGCGCGCGAGGGGGAGATCGCGCTGGACGGCGCCTGGGTACGCCGCGCCGGCTTCTCGGTGCGCCTCACGGAGCGCGACGAGGCGCTCTGGTCCCGCGCCCGCCCGCTCATCGGCGGCACCGAGCGCTTCCGCCCGCCCCGCGTGCGCGACATTGCCGGCGTGCTGGGGGAGCCGGAGCCCGACATCCGCCGCATGATGAAGCTGTTAGGGCGCATGGGCCGCGTGGACGAGGTGGCGCACGACCATTTCTTCCTGCGCGGCACCGTGGCGGAGATGGTGGCCATCCTCGTGAGGCTCGGCGCCGCCCACACCCAGTTCGCCGCCGCCCAGTTCCGCGACGAGGTGGAGAACGGGCGGAAAGTGGCCATCCAGATCCTGGAATTCTTCGACCGCCACGGGGTCACCTTGCGCCGGGGAGACCTGCGGCGCGTGAACCCGCACAGGCTAGACCTGTTCCGCCCGCCAGCGGATGATGCGCCGACACAAGAATCTGCCGGCGCGGTTCCGCCGGCTGACGCCAAAGGAAGAGAAGCGTCCCTGGTGGGGCGTCCGGACTTCAAATCCGGGAGGGGCCGCGAGCCGGTCCTTGGTGGGTTCGACTCCCACTCTCTTCCGCCACGCTCCCACGCCCCCGATAAGAAAGCCGCGCCGAAAAGCGGCCGAAGGTGAGGAGACGCTGACATGAGCCTTGCCACCTATCTCTCATCACTCCAGCAGGCGGCGGAGGCCGCCGAAGCCGCGGAACGCGCCTTCCGCACGGAGGCCGAGGCACGCACCAAGGCGCTCGCCGCCGCGCGGTCGGAGGCTTACCGGCGCATCAATTTCCTGCGGCCGCTGGCGGAGATGGTGGGCGGCGCGGAGAGCCCGGACGTGGCCGTTCTCCATGCGCAAGCCTATCTGCGCACCCGGCTGGGCTGGGACGAGACGACGCCTGCGCGCGAGGAGGTGCTGACCCGCTTCGCACCGGTGGCGCTGGCGATCCATTTCGCCCTGGCGGAGGGCGAGCCGCCCGAAGGCACCGAGGATGCCCCCGCCGCCATGGCGACCTTCGAGGACTGGTACGCGCAGACGCGGGAAAGCTCGTTCTGGTACCTGTTTGAGCACTACATGCGGGAGACGCCGCTTGTCGACTTCTAAGCGCAAGCCGGACAAGCCCCGGTTCAAGAAGGACAAGGCCGGCGGGCCCGGAGCGGGCGTGGAGTTCGACGCCTGGCTCTCGGAAACCTTCGCCGCGGAAGGCGCCTTCACTGCCTTGGTGGTGCTGGTGCGCATCGGCGCGCTGGAAGTGACGCCGCTGGCCTCCACTTTCCTCAACATCATCGGCGACGAGGTGCGGTGGGCGGAGATTGTCGGCCTGTTCGCGGGCTCGGGAAAGGCGTGGGACGGGGCGGCTTTCTTCCCCGTGCTGGATGCGGGCGGCCTGCTTCTGAACGCAGAGGCCCGCGCCCGCCTTCGCGCACTTGAAACCCGCGTGCAGGAGAACCGGCTGACGCTGAATGATGGCGAATTCTTCGATGCCTGGGGCCGCCGGCTGAAGGTGGAAGCGGCGACGCCCATGTGATGCCAAGGCCGCGCCAGCGCGGGACGAGTGGGATTGGAGCGCCTACTGCTTCTTCCCGTCCGCTCCGTACTGCTTCAGGAAAGCCGTCACATCCTTGATTTCCTGGTCGCTCTTCAGCCCCACGAAAGTCATCTTGGTGCCGGGGATCTTCGCCTTGGGGTCCTTGATGTATTCCGCGAATACGGCCTCGTCCCAGACGATCCCCGAATTCTTGTTGGCATCCGTATAGCTGAAGCTCGGGATGCTGCCGGAGTGGCGCCCGAACAGCCCATTCAGTACGGGGCCGACCATATTCTTGGCGTTCTCGCCCACCTGATGGCACGGCTTGCACTTGTTCCAGACGCGCTCGCCGGCGGCGACGTCCTGGGCCTCAGCAGGCGGCGCCAGCAAGGAGGGGAGGAACAGAAGGACGATGAGGGAGATCGTGCGCATCGCAAATCCCCTGAGGTGAAGAGCGGGCATTTCCGGGCACTCCTATGCCGGCGGGCTGAAATAGAGGATGCGGTTGAGGAAGGTATAGTCGGCCTCGAACACCATGATCGCGACGAACACCAGCACCGCGCCCAAAGGAACAAGGATGGCATAGCTCAAGGCCAACCGCTCCCAGGCCAGATGCATGAAGACGGCGACGATCAATCCGGCCTTCAGCATCATGAACAACAGGATAAGCCCGTATCTCAGGCCCCCCTGAAGGCTGAAATAGTCGACCAGATAGGAAAACGTGCTCAGGACGAACAGCAGGATCCACACTACGATGTAGAGCTTGATGGGATGCTGCTGTGTATGCGCCTGCCCGTGTGCCGCCGTCTGTGTCGTCGCCGTCTGTGTCATGGCCGTCACCAGAGGTAGAAGAGCGCGAAGATGAACACCCAGACCAGATCCACGAAGTGCCAGTAGAGGCCCATGATCTCGACCGCCTCGTACCGGCCCTTCCGGCTGGTGAAGAAGCCGCGTCTTTCCGTGTCGAAGTCCCCTCGCCAGACCTTGCGCGCGATGATCAGGAGGAAGATCACGCCGAAAGTCACGTGGGTGCCGTGGAAGCCCGTGATCATGAAGAAGGTGGACCCGAACTGGGCGGCACCCCACGGATTCTCCCAGGGCCGCACGCCCTCCGAGATCAGCTTGGTCCACTCGAATGCCTGCATGCCCACGAAGGTGGCCCCGAGAACGGCGGTCACCAGCATGAGGACGGCGGTCTTCGCGCGGTCGCGGCGGTAGCCGAAGTTCACGGCCATGGCCATGGTGCCGCTGCTGGAGATCAGGATGAAGGTCATGATGGCGATCAGCAGAAGCGGAAACTCCGTGCCCGCAATCTCCAGGGAGAAGACCTCGCTGGGGTTCGGCCAGGGCACGGTCGTGGAGATGCGCGCCGTCATGTAGGAGATCAGGAAGCAGCTGAAGACGAAGGTGTCGCTCAGGAGGAAGATCCACATCATGGCCTTGCCCCACGAGACGTTCTTGAACGCCCGCTGATCGGACGACAGGTCCGCCGCGATGCTGCGCAGGCCGGTCGGCCCGAGGGGCTGGGCTGATGCGCGGGGCAGTGTTGATTCAACCATCCGCTTCTCCTCAGGTGAGCGCCTGACGGCATATTTCAAAGACGTCCCCGGCCCATCCGGTGAGCAGCGCGAACAGGACGAGCCACACCAGAAGCAGGAAGTGCCAGTAGATGGCGCAAAGCTCGACGCCGAGCCGCACCTTGCGGGCATCAAGGGTCCGCTGCGCGTGAGTGATGGTCCGCCCGAGGGCGACGAGGCCGCCCAACACGTGCAGGCCGTGCAGTCCGGTCATCAGATAGAAGAACGAGTTCGCGGGATTGGAGGCGAGAAAATAGCCGTCGGCATACAGCTCCCGCCACGCCAGGAGCTGTCCGGCGAGGAAGGCGGCCGCGAAGATACCTCCGGCAAAAAGGCCGGCCCGGACCTGCCGGATGTCCGCCCGCCGCGCGAACGCCTTCGCCCATTCGAGCGCAAAGCTGGAGGCGATGAGCAGGCCGGTATTGAGCCAGAGCAGCGCCGGCACCGGCAGCGGCCACCAGTCCGCCCCCTGGAGGCGCATGGAATAGGCGCTGATGGACAGGGTGAAGAGCGAACCCGCGACCACCAGGAAGAAGCCGAGGCCAACCTTTGCCGCCAGCGGAGACGGCGCGTCCATGCCGGCGGCATCCCCGATCACGCCCTGTTCGAGCCAGGGCTTGGACGCCAGCCCCTGCCGCCACAGCCACCACGCCCCGAAGGCGCCGGCGAGGCCAAGGAAGACGAGGACGATGGTCATGGCCCGCCTCCCGAGGGGGCCGGCCCTGCGGCCGCAAGGCGGAGCGGCGGCTGGTTCTGCGGGATGAAGTCCTCAGGGTAGCCCGGCACGCTGTAATCATAGGCCCAGCGATAGACCACCGGCAGGTCCTTGCCCCAATTGCCGTGGGGCGGCGGGGTTTCTGGCGTCTGCCATTCGAGCGTCGTGGCGCGCCAGGGATTGCCGCCGGCCTCCCGGCCCTTGAACAGGCTCCAGATGAGGTTGAACACGAAGGTGAATTGCGTCGCCCCCACCACGAGCGCGGTCACGGTAATGAACATGTTGAGCGTATGGGCGGAGGGCGGATAGATGACGCTCTCGCCCATCTCGTAATAGCGCCGCGGCATGCCCAGCAGGCCGAGATAATGCATGGGGAAGAAGATGGCGTAGGCGCCGAGGAAGGTGACCCAGAAGTGGATCTGGCCCAGCGTCACGTTCAGCATCCGGCCGGTGATCTTGGGATACCAGTGATAGATCGCCCCGAAGATGACGAGGACGGGCGCAATCCCCATCACCATGTGGAAATGGGCGACCACGAACATGGTGTCGGACAAGGGAACGTCCACCACCACATTGCCGAGGAAGAGGCCGGTGAGCCCGCCATTCACGAAGGTGACGATGAAGGCGAGGGCGAACAGCATGGGCACGGTGAGATGGATGTCGCCGCGCCAGAGGGTCAGGATCCAGTTATAGACCTTGATGGCGGTGGGAATGGCGATGATGAGCGTGGTGGTGGCGAAGAAGAACCCGAAATAGGGGTTCATGCCGCTCACATACATGTGGTGCGCCCACACCACGAACGAGAGGGCGCCGATGGCCAGGATCGCCCACACCATCATGCGATAGCCGAAGATGTTCCGCCGCGCATGGGTGCTGATGAGGTCGGAGACGATGCCGAAGGCCGGCAGAGCGACGATGTAGACTTCGGGATGCCCGAAGAACCAGAACAGATGCTGGAACAGAAGCGGGCTGCCGCCGCCATATTTGAGATGGGTGCCCATCTCCACGATGGCCGGCATGAAGAAGCTGGTGCCGAGCAGCCGGTCGAACAGCATCATCACCGCGCCCACGAACAAAGCGGGAAAGGCGAACAGCGCCATCACGCTGGCGGTGAAGATGCCCCACACGGTGAGCGGCATGCGCATGAGCGTCATCCCGCGGGTGCGCCCTTGGAGCACCGTCACCACATAGTTCAGCCCGCCCATGGTGAAGCCGATGATGAAGATCATCAGGGAGGCGAGCATCAGCACGATGCCCCATTCCTGCCCAGGCGTGCCGGAGAGCACCGCCTGGGGCGGATAGAGAGTCCAGCCGGCGCCGGTGGGACCACCGGGGGCGAAGAAGCTCGCGAACAGGACCAGGACGGCGAGGAAATACACCCAGAAGCTGAGCATGTTCACATAGGGGAACACCATGTCCCGCGCGCCGACCATCAGCGGGATCAGGTAGTTGCCGAAGCCGCCCAGGAACAAAGCGGTGAGCACATAGACCACCATCATCATGCCGTGCATGGTGATGAACTGGTAATAAGCATTGGCATCGACGAAGGGGATGAGGCCGGGAAACGCGAGCTGCAGCCGCATCAGCCAGGACAGTGCCAGCGCGAAGAGCCCGATGGACAATGCCGTCATGGAATACTGGATGGCGATAACCTTGGCGTCCTGTGCGAAGACATACTTCGTCAGCCAGCTTTTCGGATGGTAGAGTTCCACATCCTCGACTTCGGCCCGCGGGACCGCACCGGGGGTGGCGCCGAACGGAAGATCGACCATCACAAACCTCCCTGCTCCCTTCCTCGGGCCCGCGAGCCCGTGCGCGCCGGATTATTTTTCCGGCGTCATTGCTGCGCCATCACGCGCGTCTGCTGCGCCTCAAGCCAGGCGTGGTAGTCCGTTTCCTCATCGACGATCACCGCACCGCGCATGAAGGGGTGCCCGACGCCGCAGAGTTCGGCACAGAGGATCTCGAAGGTTCCGGTGCGGGTGGGCGTGAGCCAGATATAGGTGATGGAGCCCGGCACCATGTCCATCTTGGCCCGGAACTCCGGCACGTAGAAATCGTGCAAGACGTCGATGGAGCGCAGCAGGATCTTCACCGGTTTTCCCACCGGCAGGTGCAGTTCCGCCCCTTCGATCACCACGTCGTCCCGCCCGTTGGGATCGGTGCGGCTCAGCCCGAGCGTATTGTCGCCGCCGATGCTCTCGACCGAGACTGCGCCGAGCTTCCCGTCCTTGCCCGGCAGGCGGAAGGCCCATTGCCATTGCTGGCCGACCACCTCGATGGTGGCGGCATCGTCAGGAACGGTGACGAACTGCCGCCACACGAACAGGCCCGGTGCCAGCATGGCCGCGACCCCGAGGCCGGTGACGATGGTGAGCGCCCATTCGAGCCGCTTGTTCTCCGGCTCGTACATGGCCTTCTGCCCCTCCCGGTGGCGGAAGCGCAGGACGCAATAGGCCATAAAGAACAGGATGGCGACGAAGACGACGCCGGAAATCCAGAAGGTGATGATGATGGTGTCGTCGATATATTTCCAGTTGGACGCGATCGGCGTCCACCACCACGGACTGAGGAGGTGAAACAGAACCGATCCTGCCGCCACGAGAACGAGAATCACGACGACATACATTGCCTTGATCCTTGCCTTTCAGGTGTTCCCGTTGCGTGGCGATGTCCTAATAGTGGAAACAGGTCTTAGGCTGGCCTTCAGAACACCAGCCTGCGATAGAGATGCCATGTGGCGTGGCCGAGCACCGGCATGACCACGATGAGCCCCACCAGCGCCGGGATGGCCCCGAGCACGAGGCTACCGGCCACGATCAGGCCCCAGGCCAGCATGGGAACCGGATTGACCACGAAGGCGCGGATGGAGGTCCGGATGGCGGTCGACACGCCAACCGGGCGATCGATCAGCAGCGGAAACGATATGGCGCTGATGGCAAGGACCAGCAGCGCGAACAGGAACCCGGCGCCGACCCCGACAAGGATCAGCGTCCATCCCGCGCGCGTCGTGAAGACCTCCTGCGCGAATGTGGCGTATGAAGTCGGCATGGTCAGGCCGAAGGTCGCCACATAGATGGCCATCGCCACCACCAGCCAGACCACGAAGATGGCGGTGAGCAGCAGGCCCAGCTCCAGGATCCGGCCCAGCGCAGGAGACTGGAAGACGCCGAAGGCGTCGAACCAGGTGACGGCCGCGCCCTGCTCGCGCCTGCGGCTCATCTCATATAGGCCCGCGGCAGCGAACGGGCCGATCAGCGCAAAGCCCGACACCAGCGGGAACAGCAGCGGCAGCATGCCCTGGCCCAGCGCGAACCGCGCCAGGAGCAACCCTGCCAGGGGATAGATCAGGCAAATGAAGAGGACGTCCGTGCGGTAGGCTGCGAAATCGGCGAAGCCCTTGGCCACGACGTCTTTCAGATCCGCCACCGTGATGCGCCGGACCAGCGGGCGCGCCACGTTCGCACCCTGCTCCACATGCAGCAGTTCATGGTTGGCCGATCGCACGGCGTGAATCGCCAGCTTGACCTGATCGGCACTCCATTCCACCGGGTTTCGGATCGTCATGTCGGGTCCTCCCGAACGCTTTGTCCGAGAAGTAGCAGCCGCAGGAACCGGCCCCCCGATATGATCCAGTCACGAGCGTGCCGCGACTTTTACTGTGCTTAAGCTATACGCCGATTGCCGCCTATTGTCAGCTGACTTCTCCCTTCCGCAAGTGACGCGGCGCGGAGCCCTAGGCCGTCGGGCGCGGCACATCCGCCTTGTGCTTGACGGCGGGAGGCGAGAAATATGAATGTCGGTGAACTGCAGGCATAGTGTTGCTCGTGCCGGCAGCGATGTTTCCGGCGGTCCACTCCGGGCACATGCTCGAGGTCCCAAGCGAGCAATAACGTTCCTCTGGATTTGATATGGCCGCTCCTCATCCAGATCTCGCCCGGGCCACGCTTTCCGTGCTGTTCATCGCCGGCCTTATCGCCGCGAGCTTCTGGATCCTCCAGCCTTTCCTGCCGGCGATCATCTGGGCCGCGACCCTGGTGGTGGCGACATGGCCGCTGATGATCTGGGTCCAGCGCCACACCGGCAACCGCCGCACCATCGCCGTCCTGGCGATGACGACGATGCTGCTTCTTGTGCTGATCGTGCCGTTCTGGCTTGCCATCAACACCATCATCGCCAACACCGAAGCGATCACCGAACTGGCGCGCGCCGCCCTTTCCCTGCGCATTCCGCCCCCGCCGTCCTGGATGGGGGAGATCCCGCTGGTCGGAGAGAGCATCGTCGACATGTGGGGTCAGTTCACCGCGGCCGGCATCATGGACCTGACGCCGAAGCTCACGCCCTATATCGGGACTTTCACCCAGGGGCTCGCCTCCACCGCCGGCAATATCGGCTGGATGTTCGTGCAGTTCCTGCTCACCACCGCCATCGCCGCCGGCATGTATGCCGCGGGCGAGCAGGCCTCGGCCGCCTCGTTGCGCTTCGGGCGCCGTCTCGGCGGCGAGCGGGGGGAGATGGCGGTCCGCCTTGCCGCCCAGGCCATCCGCGGGGTCGCCCTCGGCGTGGTGGTGACCGCGCTCGCGCAGGGCATGGTGGGCGGTATCGGCCTCGCCGTCGTCGGCGTCCCCTTCGCGCCCGTTCTCACCGCGCTCATGTTCGTCATGTGCCTTATTCAGATCGGCCCCACCCTGGTGCTGATCCCGGCGGTGGGATGGCTGTATTATGCGGGGGAGAACGTCTCGGCCACGGTGCTGCTGGGCTTCACCATCGTCGCGGTCACCATGGACAACGTCCTGCGCCCGATCCTGATACGCGCGGGCGCGGATCTGCCGCTGCTTCTGATCCTCGCCGGCGTCATCGGCGGCCTCATCGCGTTCGGCATCCTCGGCATCTTCCTCGGGCCCACCGTGTTGGCCATCGCCTACACGCTGGTGAATGCCTGGATGGCGGAGGGAGACGAGCCAATCCCTCCCGCGACGCAGTGATGGGCGCCGGCAGTCTCCTCAGCGGATCGGAAAATCGAAATAGGTGTCCGGGAACGGCTCGTTCTTCAAGGTGAAGTGCCACCACTCCTTGTCGAATCCCTTGAAGCCGTTTCGCTCCATCAGCCCGGCGAGCATCCGGCGGTTGGCGCGCTGTTCCGGGGTGACGTCCGGCGCAGAGGGCCAGGAGCGTGGGCCGAACAGGTCGAACGGCGTCCCCATGTCCAGCTGCCGTCCGCTCGCGGCGTTCACCAGCGTGAGATCGAGCGTGGAGCCGCGGGAATGGCCGGAGTGCTCGGCGATATAGCCTTCCGCGAAGAGGTCCCGTTTCTCCACGTCCGGATAATAGGCCAGCTTCGTCTTCTCGTCGGAGAGGTCCGCCGCCCAGCGCGCGAAATGCGCCACCGCGCGCGCCGGCCGGTAGCAATCGAATATGAGCAGGCGCAGCGCATTCCTGGCGGCTTCCTCCGCCACCGCCCGCAGGGCCTGCGCGGCCGGCAAGGTGAGGAAGCAGCGGTGCGCCTCATAGCCGTCGACGCGCGCGCCTACGAAATTGTCGGTGGTGAAATAGCGCACGTCGAACTGCGCATCGGGCACCACCTGCGCCACGTCCACGAAGGCCGAGGGAATCTCGCTGAGAGTAGGCGTCGGGGAAAGGCTCGCCAGCCCCACGGCAAAGGCCGCACCCGCGGTCTGACGGTCCATCCAGATCCCCCCGAAACGATTCGCCGGCGCGGCGCGCCGTCAGCCCATCCAAAGGTCCGACCGGAAAGCGGCGGAGACCTGCAGGGGATCGTGCCGGCCGGGTACGGGATCGTCAACGGGCTCGGGGTCGGGATAGGGATCGCGCCGCGGTTCGCGGGAGGGGTCGCCTTCGGGCGGCGGGGGAAGATCCGGGCCGGGGTCCGGCACGTCATCGGGGTCTTCGACAGGATCCGGCGGCAGCACGGGCGGCTCCGGAGGTCGGGTCGGGTCGGTGCCTGGGAATGGACCGGCAGTCCTCTGCTGCACGAGACGCGACACGCTGCGGGCCATGGTCAATTTCCCCGGATCTGCAATCCAAGGGAACGCCGGAACTACTGCCTTGTTCCCAAGCACAGTTTGCTGCGCCGCGAAAACAGCGGCCCCGCCGAAGTCATCGGCTACGGTGGAGGTGCCGCACAAAAGAAAAATGCCGGACCTCTTGCGAGGCCCGGCAAGTATCGCCGCAGAGCGGCGAACCTTCCAGAGGGGAACAGCTGCTGCACCGCACAAGGTGCAAGCAGTGCAAGGAGAAGATGCCCCCTCTTTGGGCAGAATGCAATGCAAGGTGACCGCATGTCAGGCATGTGCCTGACGCTTAGCTCCTCCGCGCAACCGCGCGGAATTGCTCGGAAATCGTCATATTTCAGTAATTCCAGCGTTGAGCCTTGGAGATCAGGAAGTCTCGGAACACCTGAATTCGGGCCACCGAGCGCATTTCCTGGGCATAGGTGAAATATGCCTCCAGCTGAGGCGTTTCGCGGTCGGTGAAAAGCTGCACCAGCGAGGTGGCGTCGTCGGTGAGATAGTCGGGCAGCGTGCCGATGCCGACACCCCGCTCCACCGCGCGCCGGAGGCCGAGCACGCTGTTCACTTCGAACGCCGGCACGCGCGGGGCGCCGCCGTCGCGGCCCGCATGCTCCAGCCAGTTCAGGCCCTGGAAATAGCTCGGGATCGGCCCGCCCAAGAGCAGGATGCGGTGCTTGTCCAACTCGTCCAGCGTCCGGGGATGGCCATGGCGCTTGATGTAGTCAGCCGAGGCGTAAGCGTGGAAATGCACGGTGAAGAGCTTGCGCTGCACTAGATCCGGCTGCACCGGCTGGCGCATGCGGATGGCAACGTCCGCCTCGCGCATGGCAAGGTCCAGCTCCTCGTCCGTGAGGATGAGCTGGATGCGGATGTCGGGATAAAGCTCCACGAACTCGCCCACCCGCGCGGTCAGCCAATGGGTGCCGAGGCCCATTGTGGTGGTCACCCGCAGTTCGCCATTGGGCTTCTCGCGGCTGTCGGTGAGCTGGGCGCGCGCCGATTCCAGCTTCAGGAACACCTCATGGGCGGTGCGATAGAGCAGCTCGCCCTGCTCGGTGAGGATGAGGCCGCGCGCATGGCGGTGGAACAGGGGAACCTTCAGCTCCTGCTCCAGCGCCGAGACCTGCCGGCTCACGGCGGACTGGGAGAGGCCCAGCGTTTCACCGGCATGGGTGAAGGACCCTGCCTCTGCCGCGACGTGGAAAACCTTAAGTTTATCCCAATCCATTCTGCCCGCCCCCGGAAGGGACGCGCCGCGTGGCGCTCCCGTTTGTTCTCGTTGAACCGGAGCCGGACATCCCGGCCCTGCAAATCACTCCGCCGCCACGGACGTCTCGTTGAGCGCCAGGAAGCGCTCGGCCTCCAAGGCGGCCATGCAGCCGCGCCCGGCGGCAGTGACCGCCTGGCGGTAGATATCGTCCGCGACATCGCCGGCCGCGAACAGGCCCGCGACCGAGGTCGCCGTGGAATCCGGCTCGGTCCAGACATAGCCGTTGGGCTTCAGCCGCACTTGTCCTTCCACCAGGGAGGTGGCCGGAGCGTGGCCGATGGCGACGAAGAAGCCATCGGCCGGAATCAGGGTCTCGATGCCGGTGCGCACGTCGCGCAGCTTCACCCCGGTGACGCGTGTCGGTTCATCGGCGCCCACCACCTCGGCCACTTCCGCGTTCCACACCACATTCACCTTGGGATGGGCGAAGAGGCGGTCCTGCAGGATGCGTTCCGCGCGCAGCTTGTCGCGGCGATGCACCAGGGTGACCTTGGAGGCGAAATTGGTGAGGAAGAGGGCCTCCTCGACGGCGGTATTGCCGCCACCCGCCACCACGACCTGCTTGCCGCGATAGAAGAAGCCATCGCAGGTGGCGCAGGCGGAGACGCCGAAGCCGCGATAGACCTCCTCGGAGGGCAGTTCGAGCCAGCGCGCCTGTGCGCCGGTCGCCAGAATCACGGTGTCGGCGAGATAGACCTCGCCGCTGTCGGTCACCAGCCGGAACGGCCGGTGCGAAGCATCAAGGCTCGACACATGGTCGGTGATGATGCGCGTGCCCACATGGGCGGCCTGGGCGCGCATCTGCTCCATCAGCCAGGGTCCCTGGATGACGTCGGCAAAGCCGGGATAATTCTCGACATCGGTGGTGATGGTGAGCTGGCCGCCGGGCTGGATGCCCTCGAACAACACCGGCTCAAGCATGGCGCGAGCCGCATAGATGGCGGCCGTATATCCGGCCGGACCCGACCCGATGATGACGACCTTGGCATGGTGGGCAGTCATGGAACCCTCAAGACAGATGGCGCATCCGGCGCCTCGGCGCGCATGGGACGGAAGCAGAATTCATACGCCTACCGTAGCGAGCCATGCGCCAATGTAGGGACTGGCGCCCCGTGTCACAAGGCAGCGCGGGCCTCGGAACGGCTTCCGGTGCGGCAATCCCCAATCCTGTGCGAAATAATATTTCGTTGCGCCGTCCACACGCTCCACTAAGGTGCGCTCGCGCGCCTTTCGGAGATTCCCTTGCCCGTTCATCTCGACGCCGTGGACTGGAAAATCCTCACCGAGCTCCAGCGCGACGGGCGGATGACCAATGTGGAGCTCTCCCGCCGCGTCGGCATCTCGGCACCGCCCTGCCTGCGGCGGGTGCGGAACCTGGAGGAGCAGGGCTTCATCCAGGGCTACCGGGCGCTGCTGGATGAGAAGCGGCTTGGCTACGACCTCATGGGTTTTGCCATGGTGCATCTCATCAGCCAGGCGGAAGCGGACCTTTCCGCCTTCCAGGAGCGCATCGACCGCTGGCCGCTGGTACGCAGCGCGTGGATGCTCTCGGGCGATGTGGACTATCTGATGCTGTGCGTGGCGCCGGACCTGCGGACCTTCCAGACCTTCGTGCTGGAAATCACCGCCACGCCGAACGTGCGCAACGTGCGCACGGCGCTGACGCTGAAACAGGCGAAGAACGCCCCCGTGGTGCCGCTGGAAGGGCCGACGCCGGAGGCGTGAGGGGTGGCGGTTCCAAGCCGCTTTCTCTTGTCCTGGACAAGCGACGGCGCAGCCGGAGCGTAGATCCGGGACCCAGCGCAAAAGACCGCCGAAGGCGCTTCACCCCGCCGGCGCCGCCACGCGGCGATGGCGCAAGGGCGCTGATCGCGGGTTGCCGGCTTCGCCGAAGCTTTGCGCTGGGTCCCGGATCGGCGTTCGCGCTACGCGTTCTCTTGTCCAGGACGAGCATCGGCGCCCCAATCCTTGGAAATGCCCGGGACAAGCCCGGGCATGACGATGGTGAGAGCCGAGACCCTACCCCGCCGCCGCTTCCACCGCCCGCTTCGCCATCACCTTGGCGAGCTGCGCCCGGTAGGCCGCATTGCTATGCAGGTCGCTCATGAGGTTGCCCTCATCAAGGGCCACGCCGTCGAGCGCAGCCGGCGTGAAGGAGGAGGCCAGCGCCGCCTCCGCCGCGCTCCAGCGGAAGACACCTTCCTGCCCGACGCCCGTCACCGCCACACGAACGCCGCCCACCGTCCGGGCGACAAACACGCCGGCCATGGCATAGCGCGAGGCGGGGTTGCGGAACTTGCGATAGGCGGCGCGCTCGGGCTTGGGAAATTCCACGCCCAGGATCACCTCGTCCTCACCCAAAGCCGTCTCGAACAGGCCGGTGAAGAAATCCTCGGCCGCGATGCGCCGGGCATTGGTGACGATGGTCGCGCCTAGCGCGAGGGCGGCGGCCGGATAATCGGCCGTGGGGTCGTTATTGGCGAGCGACCCGCCAATGGTGCCCCGGTTCCGCACCGCCGGATCGCCGATCATGGCGGCGAGATCCGCCAAAGCGGGAATCAGGGCGCGAACCACCTCCGAGGTCGCGACGCTTGCGTGCCGCGCCATGGCGCCGATCTTCACCCCCTCCCCCGCCCGCTCGATGGCGGCAAGGCCTGGAATGCGGGAGAGGTCCACCAAAGTGCCCGGCTGGGCGAGGCGCTGCTTCAGCGTGGGCAGAAGCGTCTGGCCGCCGGCCAGGAGCTTGGGCTCCTCCAGGGAGCGCAGGAGCGAGACCGCCTCGTCGATGGCGGAAGGACGCTGATAATCGAAGGCATACATGGGATGTCTCCCCTTATTCCGCGGCGCGGCGCGCGAGACGCGCCTGTGCGATGGCCCAGACCTTGGCCGGCGTCGCCGGCATGGAAATGTCCTGCGTGCCCAGCGCATCGGTGAGCGCGTTGATGACCGCCGGCGGCGAAGCGATGGCCCCCGCCTCTCCGCAGCCCTTCATGCCCAGTGGGTTGGAGGGGCTGCGCGTCTCGGTCATGCCCACCTTGAAGGCCGGCAGGTCCTCTGCGCGCGGCATCTGGTAGTCCATGTAGGAGCCGGTCACGAGCTGGCCGTCAGTGTCGTAGGCGACGTGCTCCATGAGCGCCTGCCCGACCCCTTGGGCGATGCCGCCATGCACCTGCCCCTCCACGATCATGGGATTGATGACGGTGCCGAAATCGTCCACCGCCGTCCAGTTGACGATCTCGGTGACGCCGGTCTCCGGGTCCACTTCCAGCTCGCAAATGTGGCAGCCGGCGGGAAAGGTGAAGTTGGTGGGGTCGTAGAACGCCCCCTCCTTCAGCCCCGGCTCGATCTCCGAGGTCGGGAATTTGTGGGCGACATAGGCGTTGAGCGCCACTTCCGCGAAGGCGAGGCCCCGGTCGGTGCCGGCGACCGTGAAGCGGCCGTCCTTGAACTCGATATCGCCTTCGCTGGCCTCCAGCACGTGGGCGGCGATCTTCTTCGCCTTGGCCTCCACCTTGTCCAGCGCCTTCACGATGGCGGACATGCCCACCGCCCCAGAGCGCGAGCCATAAGTGCCCATGCCGAACTGCACCTTATCGGTGTCGCCATGGATCACATTGACCTGCTCGATAGGGATGCCGAGCCGGGCGGAGACGAGCTGGGCGAAGGTGGTCTCGTGGCCCTGACCGTGGCTGTGGGAGCCGGTGAGCACCTCCACGTTTCCGGTAGGGTTCACCCGCACCTCGGCGCTCTCCCAGAGGCCGACGCCCGCGCCCAGCGAGCCCACCGCCGCGGACGGGGCGATGCCGCAGGCTTCGATATAGGCGGAAAGGCCGATGCCCCGCAGCTTGCCGCGCCGCTCGGCCTCCGCCTTGCGGGCGGGGAAGCCCTTATAGTCGGCGATCTCCAGCGCCTTATCGAGGGAGGCGCCGTAATCGCCGGCATCGTAATTCATGATGACGGGCGTCTGGTGCGGGAAGGCGCCGATTAAATTGCGCCGGCGCATCTCGGCGGGGTCGATGCCCATTTCCCGCGCCGCCTTGTCGACGATACGCTCCACCAGGAAGGTGGCTTCCGGCCGCCCGGCGCCGCGATAGGCATCCACGGGGGAAGTGTTGGTGTAGACCGCATCCACCTCGCAATAGATGGCCGGGATGTCGTACTGGCCCGACAGCAGGGTCGCATAGAGATAAGTCGGCACGCATGAGGCAAAGGTGGAGAGATAGGCCCCCATATTGGCCGCCGTCTTCACCCGGAAACCGAGGATCTTCCCGTCCTTGTCCAAGGCAAGCTGGCCGTGGGTGATGTGGTCGCGGCCATGGGCATCGCAGAGGAAGGCTTCGCCCCGCTCGCAGGTCCATTTCACCGGCCGCCCCACGCGCTTGGAGGCCCACGCGCAGACCGTCTCCTCCGCATAGATGAAGATCTTGGAGCCGAAGCCGCCGCCCACGTCAGGCGCGATCACCCGGAGCTTGTGCTCCGGCGCGAGGCCGACGAAAGCGGACAGGACGAGCCGGGCCACGTGCGGGTTCTGGCTGGTGGTCCAGAGGGTGAAGCTGTCATCGCCCGCATCGTAGTCGCCGATGGCCGCGCGCGGCTCCATGGGATTCGGCGCGAGGCGGTTGTTGACGATGTCGATCTGCGTCACGTGCGCGGCGCGGGTGAAGGCCGCCTCTGTGGCCGCCTTGTCGCCCAGCTCCCACTCGAACACCGTATTGCGCGGCGCCACCTCGTGGAGCTGCGCCGCACCTTGAGCCTGCGCCTGGGCGAGGTCGGAGACGGCGGGCAGCACCTCGTAGTCCACCTCCATCGCAGCAGCTGCGTCCTTCGCCTGGTTCAGGGTCTCGGCGATCACCACCGCCACGTGGTCACCCACATAGCGCACCGTATCCAAGGCCAGCGCGGGATGGGCGCCCGCCTTCATGGGCGAGCCGTCCTTGGAATGGATCATCCAGCCGCAGATGAGGCCGCCAATGCCGTCCTCTGCGAGATCCTTGCCCGTGAGCACCGCCACCACGCCGGGCATGGCCTCGGCCGCCCCGGTGTCGATGGACCGGATCTTCGCGTGGGCATAAGGCGAGCGCAGGAAATAGGCCTGGGCCTGTCCGGGGCGGGAGAGGTCGTCGGTGTAGCGGCCCTTGCCGGTGATGAAGCGGTGGTCTTCCTTGCGCCGGACGGCGGCGCCGATGGGGGTGACGTTGCTGGCGGTCATCGTGTCCTCCCTGAAGGACGAGAAGTCTTTTTGTCGGGAGATGCGGCGGAGCTATTCCGCCGCCGCCTTGACGGGCTGCGCGCCCATGGCATGGGCGCCGGCGGCGACCGCCTTCACGATGTTATGATAGCCGGTACAGCGGCAGAGATTTCCGTCGAGATTCTCGCGGATGGTCTTCTCGTCGAGCTCCGGCCCCAGACGGGCGGCAAGGTCCACCGCCGTCATGATCATGCCGGGCGTGCAGAAGCCGCATTGCAGCCCGTGATGCTCGCGGAAGGCTTCCTGCATGGGGTGGAGCCGGCCACCCTGCGCGAGCCCCTCGATGGTGAGCACGGAAGCGCCGTCTGCCTGCACCGCGAGCATGGTGCAGGACTTCACCGCTTCGCCATCCACATGGACGACGCAGGCGCCGCACTGGCTGGTGTCGCAGCCCACATGGGTGCCGGTGAGGAGCAGTTTTTCGCGGAGAAACTGGACCAGCAGCGTTCTCGGCTCGACATCGGCGGAAACGGATTTGCCGTTCACGGTCATTGAAATCTGCGTCATACGCGACCTCCCTTCGGGCGACGGGGCACGCGAAACCGACGGCTTGGCGCCACTCGGGGCCAGCCGCCTGATTTTCATTTTATCGGTTCCAGTGTGGCGCCGCTGTCGAGGCCCGGTCAAGGCACAGGCGTGTGCGTCTTTCGCCTGAGGAGGTGTGTCGGATACCCGCACAATTCACGAGGGCCGTCATGCCCGGGCTCGACCCGGGCATCTCCGTCGGAACGATCGCGCCAGAATTTCCAAGAGATCCCCGGATCAAGTCCGGGGATGACGCCGAAGGAGAGGCCTCTCGTGCCCGTCATGGCCCGGGCATGGCCGGCATGGTGAGGAGACTCAGCCCGCCGTCTCGGTCATCGCATTGGCAAAATTCTGGAAGAACTCGTCCGCGGTCTTCTTCGCGGTCCCCGCGACGAGGCGCTGGCCGAGCTGGGCGAGCTTGCCGCCGATCTGGGCCTCGGCCGTGTAGGTCAGCGTGGTGCCGGTCTCGGTCTCGGCGAGGTCCACCTTCGCGCCGCCCTTGGCAAAGCCGGCAATGCCGCCATCGCCTTCACCCACGATGCGATAGCTGGCGGGCGGCTCGAGATCCTGAAGGGTGACCTTGCCCTTGAACTTCGCCTTCACGGGGCCGACCTTCGTCACCACCACGGCCTTCAGCTCATTCTCCCCCACAAGCTCCAGTTCCTCGCAGCCGGGAATGCAGCGCTTCAGCATTTCGGGATCGTTGAGCGCCGCCCACACCTTCTCGCGGGGCACGGGCAACTCGTACGAACCGGTCATCTCCAGGGCCATGCCTGTTCTCCTCAAAATCGCGCGGCATCCTGCGCCATGACGGAGGTGCGTGAAACCCCGCGCCTTCGTCCAAAGCAGCAGTGACATCCATTTGTCACCCGTGCCGGCCCGCGCTATGACTCGATCATAGGCGTCGCCCATTCATGAGGCACGGTCAAGCAATAGGCGCTACCAGACAGAGGGGTTTCAGGCCGCATGGATATTTTCCTCCAGCAGCTTATCAACGGCCTGACTCTCGGCTCCATCTACGGCCTCATCGCCATCGGCTATACGATGGTGTTCGGCATCATCGGCATGGTGAACTTCGCCCACGGCGACGTGTTCATGGTGGGCACCTTCACCGCCTTCATCTTCTTCCTGCTGCTCACCACCGTGCTGGGCATCACCTCCATCTTCCTAGTGCTCGCCATTGTGCTGGTGGTGGCCATGGCGTTCACCGGCCTCGTAAGCTGGGCCATCGAGCGGGTGGCCTACAGGCCCTTGCGCGGCTCGTTCCGCCTCGCGCCCATGATCTCCGCCATCGGCATGTCCATCCTGCTCTCCAATTTCGTGCAGGTGGCCCAGGGCCCGCGCAACAAGGCGCTCCCGCCCATCCTGCCGGACGTGCTCGTGGTCTGGGACAGCGGCAGCTATCAGGTGACGCTTGCCTATAAGCAGATCCTCATCATGGTGGTCACCGCCGTGCTGCTCTTCGCCTTCTGGTGGCTGGTGCAGAAGACCCCGCTCGGCCGTGCCCAGCGCGCCTGTGAGCAGGACCGGAAGATGGCCGCGCTCCTGGGCGTGGACGTGGACCGCACCATCTCGCTCACCTTCGTCATCGGCGCGGCGCTCGCGGCGGTGGCCGGCGTCATGTACCTCACCTATTACGGCGTGGTGAATTTCGCCGACGGCTTTGTGCCGGGCGTGAAGGCGTTCACGGCGGCGGTCCTGGGCGGGATCGGCTCGCTGCCCGGCGCCGTGCTGGGCGGGCTGCTCATCGGCCTCATCGAGACCTTCTGGTCCGCCTATTTCTCCATCGAATACAAGGACGTGGCGGCCTTCTCCATCCTCGCCATCACCCTCGTCTTCATGCCGCAGGGCCTCTTGGGCCGGCCCGAAGTGGAGAAGGTGTGATGGCTCCGGCCCCCGGGGCGGCTTCGCCGGCCGGTTCGCTCGCGCCGGCCCTGAAGGATGCGGTGATCAGCGCCGCCATCACAGCGCTGCTGCTGGTGCCGCTGGTGGGCATGCGGGCGACGGAAACCTCCGCCGGGCCGTTGATCCTCACCTATCGCTTCGGCCTTGTGGCCATGTTCGCACTCATCGTCGGCGTGCTGCGGCTGGTGCTGCACCTCACCATCTGGCGTCCCGGCCGGGTGAAGAAGCGCGGGCCGGCCTCCCCGGCAGTCGCTGGCCTCACGGAGGCGGCGGGCTCCGTGCTCAAGCCGGCCTTCTTCGCCGTTCTCATCCTCTATCCGGTAATCGCCGTGCTCGGCAGCGGGGGGCTCGCGCCGAGCCGCTACTGGATCGACCTCGGCATCTACATCCTCACTTATGTGATGCTCGGCTGGGGCCTCAACATCGTGGTCGGCCTCGCCGGGCTCCTCGACCTCGGTTATGTCGCCTTCTACGCCATGGGCGCCTACACCTTCGCCCTCCTCTCCACCTCCGTGCCCATCTCCGACTTCCTGGCCGGGACCCTCGGCGCGGATTTCTGGAGGATGTGGAGCTTCTGGGTCTGCCTGCCGGTCTCCGGGCTGATCGCGGGGCTCTGGGGCGTGATCCTCGGCTTTCCCGTGCTGCGGCTCAGGGGCGACTATCTCGCCATCGTCACCCTCGCGTTCGGCGAGATCATCCGCCTCGTCCTCATCAACTGGGTGGACCTGACGAATGGCGGCGCGGGCATCTCCTCCATCCCGGCCATCACCTTCTTCGGCGTGCCCTTCACCAGCGGGGATGGCGGCTTTGCGAGCCTGTTCGGGCTCACCTTCGACACCATGCACCGCAACATCTTCCTCTATTTCGTCATCCTCGCCCTCGCCGGGATCACGGCGCTCGTCACCATCCGCCTGCGCCGCATGCCGGTGGGGCGCGCCTGGGAGGCATTGCGCGAGGACGAGATCGCCTGCCGCTCGCTTGGCATCAACACGACACTGACCAAGCTCACCGCCTTCGCCATCGGCGCCATGTTCGGCGGCTTCGCGGGCGCCTTCTTCGCGGTGCGCATCCGCTTCGTCTCGCCCGAATCCTTCACCTTCATGGAATCGGCGGTCATCCTCGCCATCGTGGTGTTGGGCGGCATGGGCTCGCAGATTGGGGTCGCGGCATCGGCGGTATTGCTCATCGGCGGCATGGAGATGCTGCGCAACCTCACCTTCCTGAAGCAGCCCTGGCTGCTCGGCCCGGATTTCGACCCGAGCCTCTACCGCATGCTCATCTTCGGCTTCGCCATGGTGGCGGTGATGGCGTGGCGGCCGCGGGGCCTCGTATCCGGCCGGCTCGCCACCATATTCCTGAAGGAGCGAAAGAAGGTGTCCGGAGACCTGGTCCGGGAGGGCCATGGATGAGGTCCTGGGAACGTGATCCTATCCTTGCCGTCGACCGGCTGAGCATGCGTTTCGGCGGCCTCGTCGCCGTGGGCGACGTTTCCTTCCATGTCGGGCGCGGGGAGGTGACGGCGGTCATCGGCCCCAATGGCGCGGGCAAGACCACGGTCTTCAACTGCATCACCGGCTTCTACAAGCCGACCGTGGGGCGCCTCGCGCTCTCCCATGGCGGCGCGCCGACCCACGCGGAGCTGGACGACCTGACCCGCGTGGGCCGCGCCTCCGCGCGCACGGCCGCCGGCGGCCTGTTCCTTCTGGAGCGCCTGCCGGACCACAAGGTGGCCTCCGCGGCCAAGGTCGCCCGCACCTTCCAGAACATCCGCCTGTTCTCGGGCATGACCGTGCTGGAAAACCTCCTGGTGGCCCAGCATATGGGCCTCACCGAGACCGGGCTCCTCTCCCCTTCTGCTCTATTCAACCTGCCGAGCTGGCGGCGCCGCGAGAAGGCGGCGGTGGAGCGGGCGGTGTCGTGGCTGGAGCGCATCCACCTCATCGACCGCGCCGATGATCCCGCAGGCGACCTGCCCTATGGCGACCAGCGGCGGCTGGAGATCGCCCGCGCCATGTGCGCCCAGCCGGTGCTGCTCTGCCTGGACGAGCCGGCCGCCGGGCTCAATCCCCGCGAATCCCATGCGCTCAACGAATTGCTTCTCTCCATCCGCAAGGACTTCTCCACGTCGGTCCTCCTCATCGAGCACGACATGTCGGTGGTGATGGGTATTTCCGACCACGTCATCGTGCTGGAATACGGCCGCAAGATCGCCGACGGCACGCCGGAGGAGGTGCGCACCGACCCGCGCGTCATCGCCGCCTATCTGGGCGTGGACGAGGAAGCGGTGATGGCGGTTGAAGCGGAGGTCGGCGTATGAGCCAACCCATGCTCCGCGTCGAAGGCGTGAAGACCCAGTACGGCAAGATCATCGCTTTGCACGGCGTCGACCTCGACGTGAACGAAGGCGAGATCGTCACCCTCATCGGCGCCAACGGGGCCGGCAAGTCCACGCTGATGATGACCATCTGCGGCGCGCCGCGCGCCAGCGAGGGGCGGATCTCCTTCGAGGGGCAGGACATCACGCAGATGCCGACCCACGACATCATGCGCCTCAAGATCGCCCAGTCCCCCGAGGGCCGGCGCATCTTCCCGCGCATGAGCGTGTTCGAGAATCTGCAGATGGGCGCTGCCATGGACGGCTACGCCCATTTCGCCGAAGACCTGGAGCGCATGTTCGACCTGTTCCCGCGCCTGAAGGAGCGCCTGCACCAGCGCGGCGGCACCCTTTCCGGCGGCGAGCAGCAGATGCTGGCCATCGCCCGTGCCCTCATGAGCCGGCCGCGCCTCCTGCTGCTGGACGAGCCCTCCCTCGGCCTCGCCCCCCTGGTGGTGCGCCAGATCTTCGACGTGATCCGCGACCTCAACGCCACCGAGGGACTGACCGTGTTCCTGGTGGAGCAGAACGCCTATCACGCGCTGAAGCTCGCCCATCGCGGCTACGTGCTGGTGAATGGCGCCATCACCATGGCCGGCACCGGGCGCGCGCTTCTGGAAAGCTCCGAGGTGAAGTCCGCCTATCTGGAAGGGGGCGCGTGACCATGGCCGCCCCGTCCAATCCCGGCCGCATGTCCGCGCCCCTGGTGGTGTTCCCGGCGCTGGCGCTCCTCGCCATCCTGGTGCTGTTCATCGTCCATCCGAAATCGGTGGTGGAGGTCTCCACCGGCGATTTCATGCTGGTCACCCTGTTCCTCGGCGGCGGCGCCGCCTGGCTCACCGGGCGCGCCGTGGCGAAGGGCTGGAGCTCCTATTGGCAGGTGCTGGTCTATTCCGCGCTACTCACCGCGGCGGTGCGCTTCTGCCACTTCGCCCTGTTCCACGGCACCCTCGGTGCCTACGACTATTATCTGCTTGAACTCGTTCTACTTTTTTCCATCGCGAGCCTCGGATTCCGCTCCGTGCGCAAGCAGCAGATGACGCAGCGCTACGACTGGCTGTTCGAGCCGGCCGGCCCGCTCTCCTGGCGCAGCCGCGGCGATGCTGGGGAAGGCACGCCGCATTGATGCGGCGGCCATCGACAGGGTCCTGAAAACAGGCAGAATGTGGCCAGGACACACCTTCACCGGGTAGGGCGGACAGAACAGACCCGCCCGGGCAGACAGAGGAGAACCGGATGAAAAAGCTCTTACTGGCGGGCCTTGCGCTGAGCGCCAGCCTTGCCTTGACGGCGGGGGCGAACGCCCAGGCCACCCTGAAGATGGGCGTGGGCGGCCCCATGACGGGCAACAATGCGGCTTTCGGCGCGCAGCTCAAGACCGGCGCGGAACAGGCGGTCGCGGACATCAATGCCGCCGGCGGCATTAACGGCCAGAAGGTCGAGCTGTTCGTGGGCGACGATGCCTCCAAGCCCGAGCAGGGCAAGGCGGCGGCCAACAAGTTCATCTCCGACGGCGTGAAATACGTGGTCGGGCACTTCAACTCCGGCGTCTCGATCCCGACCTCCATCGACTATGAGGAAGCCGGCGTCCTCCAGATCAGCCCCGCCTCCACCAACCCCACCTTCACCGAGCGCAAGATGTGGAACACGTTCCGCACCTGCGGTCGCGACGACCAGCAGGGCGCGGTGGCGGGCGACTACATCGCCAAGAACTTCAAGGGCAAGAAGGTCGCCATCGTCCATGACAAGACCCCCTACGGGAAGGGCCTTGCGGACGAGACCCAGAAGGCCATGAACCAGGGCGGCGTGAAGGAAGTCATCTACGAGGGCATCAATCCCGGCGACAAGGACTATTCCGCCCTCGTCTCCAAGCTGAAGGCGGCGGGCGTCGACCTCGTCTATTATGGCGGCCTGCACCCTGAAGCCGGCCTCATCGTGCGCCAGATGCGCGACCAGGGCCTCCAGAGCATCCTGTTCTCCGGCGACGGCATCACCGACAAGGAGTTCTGGACCATTGCCGGCCCCGGCGCCGCCGGCACGCTCATGACCTTCGGCCCCGACCCGCGCCGCAACCCCGCCGCCAAGGACGTGGTGGAGAAGTTCAAGGCCAAGGGCGTCGATCCCGAAGGCTACGTCCTTTATTCCTACGCCGCCGTTCAGGTGATGAAGCAGGCCATGGAAGCCACCAAGTCCACCGACCCGAAGAAGCTGGCCGAGTACATGCACTCGGGCGCCACCTTCCAGACGGTTCTTGGGCCGCTCTCCTTCGACAAGAAGGGCGACATCACCAAGAAGGACTATGTGGTCTATGTCTGGAAGGACGGCGCCTACAACGAGATCTGAGCGCCGCGCCGACGTGTTATGAAGCCCGCGCCTCGGCGCGGGCTTTGTATTTGGAGGGACAACAACATGCTCAAGATTTGGGGACGCACCAATTCGGTGAATGTGAAAAAGGTGATGTGGGCGGTGGAGGAGCTCGGGATTCCCTACGAGCGCACCGACGCCGGCGGCGCCTTCGGCCTGGTCAATGACGACGCCTACCGTGCCATGAACCCCAACGGTCTCGTGCCCCTCATCAAGGACGGCGACGTGGTGGTGTGGGAATCCAACGCCATCGTGCGCTACCTCGCCGCCAAGCATGGGGCGGGCACCCTGTGGGCCGACGACCCGGCGGAGCGCGCCATGGGCGACAAATGGATGGACTGGCCCACCTCCAGCCTCGCCGGCCCGTTCCGTGACGTGTTCTGGAACATGGTGCGCATCGCCCCCCAGAACCGGGACAATGCTGCCGTCGAGCACGGCAAGGCCGCCTGCGGCACCCTGTTCTCGCGCGTCGACCGGGCGCTGGCCGACCACCCGTACCTCTCCGGCGACACGTTCCGGATGGGGGACATCCCGCTGGGCTGCTTCGCCTATGGCTGGTTCGAGATGTCCATCGAGCGCCCGAACCTGCCGCATCTCTCCGCCTGGTACGACCGCATCAGCAAGCGCCCGGCCTTCCAGAAGGCGGTGGCCCTGCCGCTGACGTGAGGTGTTTCTATCCCCTCCCCCCTTGCGGGGGAGGGCCAGGGAGGGGGGTGAAACCGCCTCCACCGAGACCAACATCGCCGGGACAAGCGGAAACATACCCCCCTCCCCATCCCTCCCCCGCAAGGGGGGAGGGTGAAAAGGCGCAGGCTTCACCCGATGGTCGACAGCGCCGGGAAGGTCTCCAGCAGCCAGTAGGAGGCGTTGGCGATCCAGCCGGACATGAAGGCGATGCCGGTGAGCACCAGGAGCCCGCCCATCACCTTCTCCATCAAAGGCAGGAAGCGCCGCGCGTGCCGCAGTCCGTTCAGGAACGGCCGCACCGCCAGCGCCGCCAGGAGGAACGGCACGCCGAGCCCGGCCGAATAGACCGCCAGCAGCAGCGCCCCCTTGGTCACCGTCGCCTCCGATCCGGCCACCGCCAGGATGGCGCCCAAAACCGGCCCCAGGCACGGCGTCCAACCGAACGCGAAGGCGAGGCCCATGACGAAGGCGCCCCAGATGCCCGTGGGCGGCGCCACTTCCTTGCGCGCCGTGCGCGACAAGAGGTTGATGCGGAATACGCCGAGAAAGTTCAGCCCCATCACGATGATGGCGATGCCGGCGATGATGGACAGCGCCTCGAGATGGGCACGCAGCACCTCGCCGATGGCCGAGGCCCCTGCCCCCAGCGACACGAACACCACGGTGAAGCCGGCCACAAACAGGAGCGCGCCGGCAAAGGTGCGCGCCGCCACCCGCTCCAGTGGGCGCGCATTGGACAGGTCCTCCAGCGTGGTGCCGCCGATGAAGCACAGATAAGGCGGCACCAGCGGCAGGACGCAGGGTGACAGGAAGCTCGCGAGGCCGGCCAGGAAGGCGGCGGGAAGGGTGACGTCGGCCATTGCCGGCTTCATGGCCTGAGCGGCGCCGCGCGGCAAGCCCGGCAGCCCCGCCCTCCCCCTTATGTGAAGACGGGGCGGACGAGGCCATTGATCGCAGGGCTCTCCATCGTGCACACAGGCGCTCGGAACAACGCGCGGACATCATGGTGCGCCACAATCTCATCACGGACGTGCCGGGCATCAGCGTCGGCCATGCGGGCGACCTCAAGCTCGGCTCGGGCACGAGCGTGGTCCTGTGCGATCCGCCGGCCGTCGGTGCGGTGGATGTACGCGGCGGCGGACCCGGCACGCGGGAGACCGATCTTCTCGACCCCGCCGCAAGCGTCGACCTCGTGAATGCGGTGGTGCTGTCCGGCGGCTCCGCCTTCGGGCTCGATGCGGCGGGCGGCGTGATGAGCTGGCTCGCCGCCCAGGGCCACGGCTTTGCAGTGGGGGGGGCGCGCGTCCCCATCGTCCCCGCCGCCATCCTGTTCGATCTCCTGAACGGGGGCGACAAGGACTGGGGCGAGGCACCGCCTTATCGCGCCTTCGGCCATGCGGCCGCTGCCGCCGCCAATGATGGCCCCTTCCCGCTCGGCACCGTAGGCGCGGGCATCGGCGCCCAATGCGCCGGCGTGAAAGGCGGGCTCGGCTCCGCCTCCATGGTCACCGCCTCCGGCCATGTGGTGGGGGCGCTGGTGGCGGTGAATGCGGTGGGCTCGCCGCTGATCGGCGCCGGCCCCCATTTCCGCGCCGCGCCCTACGAACGGAACGGCGAGTTCGGCGGGCTTGGGCTGCCGCCCGTCTGGCCGGAGGAAGCCTTCGCGCCACAGATGAAGGGGGCGGCACCCCGCACCAGCACCACCATCGGGATCATCGCCACCGATGCCATCCTCACCGGCGCGCGGGCGCGGCGGCTGGCCGTGATGGCGCAGGACGGCCTCGCCCTCTCCCTTTTCCCGATCCACACCCCGCTCGACGGCGACTGCGTGTTCGCCCTCTCCACCGGCCGCGCGCCGCTGGAGGGCGGCTTCAGGGCCGAAGCCCTGCTCGGCGCGGCCGCCGCCCATGTGATGGCGCGGGCGGTGGCGCGGGCGGTCCACGCCGCAACAACCCTTCCCGTCCCGAACGCGCAGCCCGCCTGGCGCGACCTTTTCACCTGAGGATTTCAGACCATGCCCGCTTTGCCCCCCGTTTTGCCCGCCCGCCGGCGCCGCGACCCTGCCGATTCCGGGCTGCGGGGCCTGCTCGCCATCATCTTCTGGTGCGCCTGCGGCATCACGGCGGTGCATCTGGCGGGGCCCTTCACGCTGATCTCCCAGATGGGACCGCACGCGGCCTTCTCCGCCATCGTCGATGCACTGTCCGGCGACACGGTGCAGACGCGGGTGCTGCGCTTCGGCCTCGTGCCCCAGCTTGTGCTGTTCATCTGGGCCGTGAGCTTCGTGGTGCTCACCGTGATGCGGCGCAAAGTGACGCTCTTGGTCGCCCCGGGCATCTTTGCGGTCTGGCTGGTGGTCACGGCCTTCTGCCAGTTCGCCATCCGCGATGCCATCTCGCCCGACGGCCTGTCGGTCGAGGGCCTTGCCGCCCTGATGCCGGGCCTTCTGGCGCAGGGCGTCGGGGTCGCGGCCTTCTGGGCCTATATGCGCAGCGGCGAGCAGCCGAAGGCTTATTTCACCAGATAAGCTCTGCCGAAATATTCGTCCAATCACTCGGATGGATTGGGTTTCCACCTCTCCCCGAGGGGGAGAGGTCGGCTGCGCAGCAGCCGGGTGAGGGGGTTCCGGCGTTTCAGGATTTGAGAGGGTGGCTCCCCCTCACCCCAGCCCTCTCCCCCGCGGGGAGAGGGGGCACGGCCGCCGGCATCCATGAACTATTGCAACTGCCGATTGAGGATAAGGCGCCGGCACCTAACCGAACCGCCCTGCCGCATAGGGCGCCGGGTCGGTGAACGGCGCCTCGCCCGTCATCATCTGCGCCAGCAGCAGGCCGGTGACGGGGCCGAGGGTGAAGCCCCAATGGCTGTGGCCGAAATTGAGGAACAGGCCCGGCTGCCTCGGCGCTGCGCCCACCACCGGCTTCGAATCCGGGAAGGCCGGGCGGCGGCCGAGCCAGGGTTCGCTCTCGCGCACCGCGCCCAGCGGGAGAAGGCGGCGGGCGAGCGGCACGACGAGATCCGCCTGCCGCCGGTCCGGCGGGTCGTCCCGACCGGCGAACTCGATGCCCGTGGTGGCCCGCACCCCGTATTTCGTCCATTGCAGGCAGAAGCCGCCCGCCCGGTCCACGACCGCGCGTGAGAGCGTGACGCCCGGCTCGGGGGCGAGATGGACGTGATAGCCGCGCTTCACCGCGAACGGCAGCTTGAGGCCGAATCGGCCGAACAAATCCATGCTCCAGGGGCCGAGGCACAGGACGGCGCGCTCGCCGCTCACCGGCCCCGCGTCGCTATCCACCCGCCAGCGTCCCCCGGTGCGCTTGAGGCTGCGGGCGTCGCCCTTCAGCAGAATGCCGCCCTCCCGCACGAACAGGTCCGCATAGGCCTTCACCAGGCCACCGGGATCGCTGCAATTGTCGCATTCGGGCCAGAAGGAACCGCGCACGAAATCCGGCCGCAGATGCGGCTCCAGCTTCAGGACGCCCTGGGGGTCCAACTCCTCGCACGCCACGTTGAGCTCACGCGCCAAGAGCCGCTCCGGCTCGGCGGAGGCGTAGTCCGCCTCGGAGCGATAGATCTTCACCCACCCCGTGGGGTTCAGGAGGCCGTCCGCCCCCGCCGCATCGGCGAAGATGCGGTGCTCCGCGCGGGCGCGGGCCATGAGGGGGCGCAGGTCCCGCGCGCTGGCGGCAAGGCCCGCATCGCCGGACGCCTGGAAGTAGGCGAGCAGCCAGGGCACGAGGCCGGGCAGCGCGCCAAGGCGATAATTGCTCTGGGGCGCCAGCTTCAGGGCATGGCGGACGAGAACGCCCACGTCGCGCGGGAAGGACACCGGAAAGAGCGCGCTGCCCTCAATGACGCCGGCATTGCCGAAGGACGTCTCCTCGCCGGGCCCGCGCCGGTCCATCAGCACCACAGAGAGGCCGCGCCGCCGGAGATGGAGCGCGGTGGAGACCCCCACCATGCCGGCACCGAGCACGAGAACGTCCGCCTGCGCCATGCCATGCCTCCGTTAGGAAGTGGCCATCCTAGCTGTCTTCGGGCGTCGCGCCATCGGGCTTTGGATCGCGCCCGCCCCTGAGGCGGGTGATGACGAAGGCGATGTAGACGCCGATCAACGTCGCCGCGAGGCCGTACCAGGTGAGCGCATATTCCAAATGCCGGTTCGGGAAGCTGAGGCGGGTCTCGCCGGCCTGGGGCAGGCCGCCCGGATTGGGCGCGCCATTGGCGTCGATGACGAACGGCGCCACCTCCTTGAGGCCCCGCGCGCGGCCGATCTCCTCCGGGTCACGGCGATACCAGGCATTGCGGGTGGGATCATTGGCCGGCACGAACCAGCTCGCATCCTCCGCGAGGCGCAGGAGGCCGGTCACCGTCACGTCGCCCGCCACCTGGCCGTCCTTGCGCGTGGCCGGGTCGCGCCGGTCCTCCGGCACGAAGCCGCGATTGACCAGAATGGCCGCGCCGCTTGGCAGCATGAGCGGCGTCACCACCCAGAAGCCGGGTCCCTTGAACGGCCCCTTGGGGTCGGACAGCACGGTGTAGATGAGGGTCTCGCGGCCGTGATCGAAGCGCCCGGTGGCGGTCACCGGCTGGTATTCGTCATCCTCGCGGTTGAGCGCGGGCCACAAGGAAGGGCTCGGCGCCGGCATCGGGCGCTCGGCCGTGCGGGCCTCCACCTGCGCGACCAGCGCTGTCTTCCAGGAGAGCCGCTCCATCTGCCAGGTGCCGAGGCCCACGAGGACGATCAATGCCCCGAGCGCGAAAAGGGAGGGAAGGACGAGCCCGCGCGTGTTCATTCGCCCGAGCGCCGCTCCAGTTTCCCTTCGGCCGCCTTGTTCCGGTACTGCATGGCCACCAGCACGCCCTTGAACGGCCGCAGCAGGCCGAGCGTGACCACGAGGATGGCGGGGATCCAGAGCAGGGCATGCACCCAGAGGGGCGGCTGCCACGTGGCCTCCACGAAGAAGGCCAGCGCCACCACCACGAATCCGCCGAACAGGATGACGAACACCGCCGGCCCGTCGCCGGCATCGATGAAGGTGTAGTCCAGCCCGCAGGCCTCGCACCGCGGCGCGATGTCGAGAAAGCCCTTGAACAGTTTGCCCTTGCCGCAGCGCGGGCAGCGGCATGACAGGCCCGCCGAGAGGGGCGAGACCGGAGCGTAATAAGGGCTCAAGGGCATGAAGCGGCCTTCCTCAACGCAAACGGGGCGGCCTTCGCCGCCCCGTGCCGATCTGAAGATCGAATGCCATCAGCCGTGGCCGGCCGCGCCGCTCGAGGCCCAGACATAGACGAAGGTGAACAGGAACAGCCACACCACGTCCACGAAGTGCCAGTACCAGGCGGCCGCCTCGAAGCCGAAATGCTTCTCGGGGGTGAAGTGACCCGCCATGGCGCGGAACAGGCAGACCGCGAGGAAGATGGTGCCGACCAGCACATGGAAGCCGTGGAAGCCGGTCGCCATGAAGAAGGTCGCGCCGTAGATGTTGCCCGAGAAGCCGAAATGGACGTGGGAATACTCGTACGCCTGGCAGGCGCTGAACAGGATGCCCAGCAGCACGGTGCAGACGAGGCCCCACTTCAGGCCCTGGCGGTCATTCTCCAGCAGCGCATGGTGCGCCCAGGTGACCGTGGTGCCGGAGGTAAGCAGGATCAGCGTGTTGAGCAGCGGCAGGTGCCAGGGGTCCAGCGCCTCGATGCCGTGGGGGGGCCAGACGCCGCCGGTGAAGTCCAGGCGCGCATAGTTGATGCCCTCGTTCACGAACAAGGCGGCATCGAAGAAGGCCCAGAACCAGGCGACGAAGAACATCACCTCGGAGGCGATGAACAGGATCATCCCATAGCGGAAGGCGATCATCACCACCGGGGTGTGGAAGCCCTTGAAGCCCTCCCGCACCATGTCCCGCCACCAGCCGAACATGGTGTAGAGAATGCCGATGAAGCCGATGACCCAGGGTATGGCGGTGCCGCCGTGCATCCACACCACCGCGCCGACGGTCGTGATGAAGGCCGCGACCGAACCCACGATGGGCCACGGGCTCGGCTCCACCATGTGATAGTCGTGCTGCTTGACGTGTGCCTCGGCCATTGCAGACGGCCTCCCCTTCCAGCTCCAGTATGTCCTAGCGGGGCGCGCGCCGCACCGCAATGGCGGCGGAATGTCCCGCCCTGTAACCCTTCAAAACTTCGCCGCTCACCCGCCCTTGCCGCCAGCCTTCTCCGCAGCCGCCGCCTTGGGCGCCGGCGGCTTGGCGGGGAAGAAGGTGTAGGACAAAGTGATGGTCTTCAGACCCTTCAGGTCCTCGTCCTTTTCGATGGCGGGATCGATGAAGAACACGACGGGCATGTCCGCCTTCTCGCCGCCCTTCAGCGTCTGCTCGTCGAAGCAGAAGCACTGCATCTTCACGAAATAGAACCCTGCCTGCGCCGGCGTCACGTTGTAGGTGGCGTTGGCGTAGGTGGGCGTGTTGAACTGATTCTGGGCGAAGTAATAGACCATCTTGGTCTCGCCCACCTTCACGTCCACCGCCGTCTGCTCAGGCTTGAAGATCCAGGGCAGGCCCGGCGCCACATTGGCGTCGAAGCGTATATTGATGGTGCGCTCCAGCGTCTCGGTCGGCGCCTCGGTGCCCACGCGGGTGATGCCGCCAAAGCCGGTAAGGCTGCAGAACATGGCATAGAGCGGCACGGCCGCGTAAGCGGCGCCCACCATGGTGGCGACGAACAGGACGCAGGCGGCGGCGACAAGCTTGTGGGGCGGAGCCTTCCGCGCCGGCGGCTTCTGCTCCCCCTCTGGCTTCATCTCGTCCATGTCCTGCCTCGCAACGTCACGTCTCACAATGGCCGGTTGAGCACGTTCGGCCCGAGCTTCACGATGGTCACCACGTAGAAGAGCAGCACCAGGAAGCCGAGCACGGAGGCGATGGCGATGGAGCGCGCCCGCCGCCGCCGCTTCTGCTCGTCGCTCAGGACGACGCCGTCGCTCTTGGGGGGCTCGGGCGGGTTCTTTTGATCAGCCACGCCTCAGATCCCCGGAATCACGGCTTCCACCAGCAGCGTGGCGAAGAGCAGGAAGAGATAGAGGATCGAGAAGCCGAACAGGCGCCGTGCCGCGCGCACGGCCTCATCCCCGGTGCGCTGCCGGTAGACCGCAACCGCGAGCCAGATCATGCCCGCGCCGGTGACGGCGGAGACGATGGCATAGGCGATGCCGGCATAGCCCAGCAGCACCGGCACGAAGGCCAAAGGCGCCAGGAACAGGGTGTAGAGGAGGATCTGCCGGCGGGTCTCGTCGGGCCCGGCCGTCACCGGCAGCATGGGCACCCCGGCGCGGGCGTAATCGTCGGCCCGGTAGAGGGCGAGCGCCCAGAAGTGCGGCGGGGTCCAGAAGAAGATGATGGCCACCAGAAGCACGCTTTCCAGGCTCACCGAGCCGGAGGCGGCCGCCCAGGCCACCATGGGCGGAAGAGCGCCCGCAAGCCCGCCGATGACGATGTTCTGGGACGTCGAGCGCTTCAGCCACATGGTGTAGATCACCACGTAGAAGAAGATGGTGAAGGCCAAGAGCGCAGCCGAGAGCGCGTTCACCAGGAGGCCGAGCACGCCCACCGAGAAGCAGGCGAGCGTCATGCCGAAGGCGAGCGCCTCCTTGGGCGTCACGCGGCCGGCGGGGATGGGCCGCTTGCGGGTGCGCGACATGATGGCGTCGATGTCGGCGTCCCACCACATGTTCAGCGCGCCGGCCGCGCCGGCGCCCACCGCGATGCACAGGATGGCGGTGAAGGCGATCACCGGGTGCACATGGTCCGGGGCGCGCACGAGGCCCACCAGGGCCGTGAACACCACCAGCGACATGACCCGCGGCTTGAGCAGGGCGATGTAGTCGCTGGGGGAAGCCATGCCCCCGGCGATCTCCGGGGCGTGACCCGGCTTCTCCATGCTCACGCTGATGTCGCTCATATCTTGCCTGTCCCGAGGGGGCATTTCGCACCCACTCCAGCCGCGTCCGCCTGTGCGGGCTGCGGCCCATTCTACACCACGCCGCTTCGCAGCGCTTGCCCGCCCTGCCCTAACAAGTCCGGCGCGGAAGTTCCGCGCCGGGCTGACCTTACGTGATCAGAGGATGATCACTTGATGCGCGGCAGCACCTCGAAGTGATGGAAGGGCGGAGGCGAGCTCAGCGTCCATTCCAGGGTGGTGGCGCCGGGACCCCAGGGATTGTCCCCGGCCACTTCCTTGCGGCGGAAGGCGATGACCACGCCGGTGATGAAGATCAGCACCGCCACGCCCGAGATGTAGGAGCCGATGGAGGAGATGAAGTTCCAGTGCGCGAACGCGTCCGGATAGTCCACATAGCGGCGCGGCATGCCGGCGAGGCCGAGGAAGTGCTGCGGGAAGAACACCATGTTCACGCCGATGAACGTGACCCAGAAGTGCAGCTTGCCCCAGAATTCCGGGATCATGTAGCCGCTCATCTTCGGGAACCAGTAGTACCAGCCGGCAAAGATGGCGAACACGGCGCCCAGCGAGAGCACGTAGTGGAAGTGCGCCACCACGTAATAGGTGTCGTGCAGCGAGCGGTCGATGCCCGCATTGGAGAGCACGACGCCGGTCACGCCGCCGACGGTGAACAGGAAGATGAAGCCGATGGCCCACAGCATGGGGGTGCGGAACTGCACCGAGCCGCCCCACATGGTGGCGATCCAGGAGAAGATCTTCACGCCCGTGGGCACCGCGATGATCATGGTGGCGGCGACGAAGTAGGACTGCGTCGCGGCGGAGAGGCCCACCGTGTACATGTGGTGCGCCCACACCACGAAGCCCACCACACCGATAGCGACCATGGCGTAGGCCATGCCGAGATAGCCGAAGATGGGCTTGCGGGAGAAGGTGGACACGATGTGGGACACGAGGCCGAAGCCCGGCAGGATGAGGATGTACACCTCGGGGTGACCGAAGAACCAGAACAGGTGCTGGAACAGGATCGGGTCGCCGCCGCCGGCCGGGTCGAAGAAGGTGGTACCGAAGTTGCGGTCCGTCAGCAGCATGGTGATGGCGCCCGCGAGCACCGGCAGCGACAGAAGCAGCAGGAAGGCGGTGATCAGCTGCGACCAGGCGAACAGCGGCATCTTGTGCAGCGTCATGCCCGGGGCGCGCATGTTCAGGATGGTGGTGATGAGGTTGATGGCGCCGAGGATCGAGGACGCACCGGCGATGTGCAGCGCGAAGATCAGGAAGTCCATGGACGGGCCGGGATGGCCGAGCTTGGACGAGAGCGGGGGATAAATAGTCCAGCCGCCGCCGAAGCCGTTGGAGCCGGCCGCGCCTTCCACGAACAGCGAGATGATGGCGAGGCCGAAGGCCGGCGGCATCAGCCAGAAGGCGATGTTGTTGATGCGCGGGAAGGCCGTGTCCGGCGCGCCGATCATCAGCGGCACGAAATAGTTGCCGAAGCCGCCGATCAGCGCGGGCATCACCATGAAGAAGATCATGATGAGGCCGTGGCCCGTGGTGAACACGTTGAAGGTCTGCGGATTCTTGAAGTACTGGAGCCCCGGCTCCATGAGCTCCAGGCGGATGCCGATGGACAGGGCGCCGCCCACGATCCCCGCGACGATCGCGAAGACCAGGTACATGATGCCGATGTCTTTGTTGTTGGTCGAGAAGACCCAACGCCGCCACCCGGTCGGATCGCCGTGGGGCACAGCAGCATGGTGGTCTTCGGCGTGCGCCGCGTGCGCGTCGGTGGCCATGGGTACCGTCCTCAGTATCAAGACGTCGCCGTCTCGTTCCTTGATCGCCCGCCGGTGGGCGGGCGCCCGGTCAAACCGCCGGGCGTACGAAAATCGTCACTGCGCCTCGGCGAACCGGAGCGAGGAGGAGGCGGGCACCGCCTCCGCAGTCTGCGTCGCGGCGGGCGCGGCGGAGAATTTCTGCTTGGCCTGGGCGATCCAGGCGTCGAAGTCAGCCTGGCTCACCACCCGCACGGCGATGGGCATGAAGGCATGGTCACGGCCGCACAGTTCGGAGCACTGGCCGTAATAGATGCCTTCCTTCGTGGCCTTGAACCAGGTCTCGTTCAGGCGGCCCGGAAGGGCGTCGATCTTGATGCCGAAGGAGGGCACGGCGAAGGAGTGGATCACGTCGCCGGCGGTCACCTGGACGCGCACCGTCTTGTTGATCGGCACCACCACCTCGTTGTCCACCGCGAGCAGGCGCGGCTGGCCGGGCTTCAGGTCCTTCTCCGGGATCATGAGGGAATCGAAGCCGAAGCCGCCATTATCCGGATATTCGTAGGACCAGTACCACTGGTGGCCGGTCACCTTCAGCGTCATGTCCGGCTCGGGAAGGTGCAGCTCAAGGTGCAGCAGCCGGAAGGACGGGATGGCGATCGCCACCAGGATCATCACCGGCACGACCGTCCAGATCACCTCGATGAGGGTATTGTGGGAGGTCTTCGAGGGGACCGGGTTCGCCTTCTCGTTGAACCGGACCATGATGATGGCGAGCAGCACCATCACGAACAGCACGATGGCCGTGATGATGACGAGCACGAAAATGTTGAAGGAGTGGATGCTCTCCATCACCGGCGTGGCGGCGTCCTGGAGATTGATCTGCCAGTCGGAGGGCTGACCCATGCTGGCCCACGCAGCCGCGCTCGACAGGATCGCGGCGGCCAGCGCGGCCACGGCGAGAGCGGCGGTGCGAACGAACGACCTCATGATGGTTTTCTCTCCCTGAGCGGCGGCGCCGCTGCCGGACACTGTGTTCGACCCCATCCGGCCAAGACCGGACGCGCCCTCTGGAGTGGAGGACGCCCTTCTTGAAGTTACATCAAACACAAATCGTACCGCCCCGCAATTGCGTCCCGGAGGCGCACGATGCGACAGAAGGTCGGCCCGGCACCACCCTCTCGCGACGCCGTGCCGCGCCTTCCGCGGCGTCCGTGCGGGCGCCCCGCCGTGGGGGCGAGAATTTATGACGTTGCCGTGCGGAAGGCCAGAAAACAACGTTTTATCGCCAAAACCTCGGCCCCATCCTTGACATGGGCGGTCAGCCTTTTAAGCGGGGAGGCTGGGCCTGAACGATCCGTCCCGCCCGCGTCACAAGCGGCGTCGCCGCCAGTTTTTCGGAGCCGGAATCCATGGGGTTCAAGTTGTCGGTCGCAAACGCTTCACGGTCGGGCCTGGCGCCCGGCATGCTGGCCTTCGCTGCCGCTCTCCTCCTCGCCGCGCTCGCCGGGACGCCCGCCGCCGCTCAGGGTGTGGTGAAGCAGGTGTTCAACGATTGGCAGATTCGCTGCGACACCCCTCCGGGTGCGCAGGCTGAACAGTGCGTGCTGCTCCAGAGCGTGCAGGCCGAGGACCGCCCCAATGTGGGCCTCACCGTCATCATCCTGAAGACCGCCGACCAGAAAAGCCGCCTTTTGCGCGTGCTCGCGCCGCTCGGCGTGCTCATTCCCTCCGGCCTCGGCCTGAAGATCGACGATGTGGATGTGGGCCGCGCCGGCTTCGTGCGCTGCCTGCCCAATGGCTGCGTCGCCGAGGTGGTGATGGACGACACGCTCATCGGCCGCCTGCGGACCGGCAAGCAGGCCACTTTCATCATCTTCCAGACGCCGGAAGAAGGCATCGGCATTCCGATGAGCCTCAACGGTTTCGGGCCGGGCTTCGACGCGCTTAAATAGCCTTGCTGCGACGGTCCACGGACCTGCCATAAGGCGGGCTTGGTTTGGCCATGCTCCCTGCGCAAAAGGCGCCGGAGACTTGAGCGCAAGCGTGGCGGAGACGGAGCGGGATGCACGGAGACGACCACACACTCTTTATCGCCGGCCTTGCCTTCCTTGCGGCGGCGGTCATTTCCGTGCCGATCGCCAAGCGGTTGGGGCTGTCGCCGGTGGTCGGCTATCTGGCGGCGGGAATCGCCATCGGCCCCGTGGGCTTCAACGTGGCCGACCCCAGCGTGGTCATCGCCATCGCCGAACTGGGCGTGGTCCTGCTGCTGTTCCTCATCGGCATGGAGCTTCAGCCGTCCCGCCTTCTGTCCATGGGCCGGTATATTTTCGGCCTGGGCACGGCGCAGCTCCTGGTCACGGGGCTCGTCATCGCCGTTGTGGGCTGGAGCCTGGGGCTGGGCCTTGCGGGGGCGGTGATCGCCGGCATGGCGCTTGCCATGTCCGCCACCTCCATCGCCCTGCAATTGCTCACTGAACGGGGGGATCTCTCCTCCGGCTACGGCCAGCGCGCCTTCTCCATCCTGCTGTTCCAGGACATCGCCATCGTCCCGCTGCTCGCTCTGGTGCCGCTCCTGGCGCCGAGCGATTCGCATGCGGCGAGCGAGCCCATGGCGGCCGCGTTCCAGACCGGCGCCGCGGTCGTCGCCGTCGCCGGCATCGTGCTGGCGGGCCGCTACCTCCTGAACCCGCTGTTCCGCCTCCTCGCCCGTTCGGGCGCGCGGGAAGCCATGACGGCGGCGGCGCTGCTGGTGGTGCTGGGGGCGGCCGGGCTCATGGCGGCGGTGGGCCTCTCCATGGCGCTCGGCGCCTTCATCGCCGGCCTGCTCCTCTCGGAAAGCACGTTCCGGCATGAGCTGGAGGCCAATATCGACGCGTTCCGCGGCCTGCTTCTGTCCTTCTTCTTCATGGGCATCGGCATGTCGCTGGATCTCGCCGTGCTGCTGCCGCACATCGTGCCGCTGATCGCCGCCGCCTTGATGATCACGGGAATCAAGTTCGGCGTGGTGTTCGCCCTCTACCGCACCGACCACAACACCAAGGCCGACGCGCTGCGGGCTGGTGCGGTGCTGATGCCGGCGGGCGAGTTCGCCTTCGTGCTGTTCCCGCTCGCTCTGGCGAACGGCATCCTTTCCAAGGAGCAGACAGAGTTCCTCACCGCCACCGCCGCCATCACCATGATGATCGGCCCGCTGGTGTTTGCGGGAATCACCCACCTCCTCCCCCGCTTCCGAAAGAGCGAGCCGGAGCCCGAGCCGGACGATTTCTCCGACGCCGAGGGGCGCGTCCTCATCATCGGCTTCGGCCGCTTCGGGCAGATCGTGTCGCAATGCCTTCTGGCGGAAGGCGTGGGCGTCACCATCATCGACAACGATGTGGAGATGATCCAGAGCGCGGGCCGGTTCGGCGTCCATATCTATTATGGCGACGGCACCCGCCTGGACGTCCTGCGCGCCGCGGGCGCGGAGCAGGCGGAGGTCATTGCCGTGTGCGTGGACGACCGGGAGGCGGCGGACCGAATCGTCGACATCGTCCAGGCCAGCATGCCCCACGTGCACCTGCACGTGCGCAGCTATGACCGCGCTCATTCCATGGACCTTCTGCGCAAGGGCGTGGACTTCGAGATGCGCGAGACCCTCGAATCGGCATTCTCCTTCGGCGGGCGCACCCTCGAAGCACTGGGCCTGGAGCGGGAAGCCGTGGCCGAGCTGGTCGCCGACGTGCGCGCCCGCGACAAGGCCCGGCTCCAAAGGCAGGTGGAGGAAGGGCTCTATGCGGGCATCGACCTCATGCCGAACGGCAGGCTGGAGCCGGAACCGCTCACCGAACCGGAAAAGCCGGCCAAGCCGCTCAATCCGGAAGCCCAGGACGTGCTGCGCCACGAGACCGAATTCTCGGGGTAGGGTCACCCTCTTGGGGGACTGGTGCAAGATTTCCTCTCCCGCTTGTTAGGGAGGGGGAAGGCCGGCCTCTCCAAGCTTTCAGGCGTTGCCTTGCTTGAAAAGCTCCCTCCCCCGCAAGCGGGAGAGAGATCGCACCGGAGCGCTTCCCGCACCTTGTCGCACCGGATGTTTTTACCGTCAGGTCCTTCTTTCGGTGATTTCGACAGGACGATGGCATAGACTTCGGGCAGGAGGCGGCCCGATGGATCCTTTTGTGCAGTTGTTGCGTGCAGCGCAGGGTGGGGAGGGGCTGGACAACCTCGCCCGGCTCTACGGACTTTCGGTTCAGCAGGCCCAGTCGGCCGCCGAAGCCCTGATGCCCGCGTTCGCCATGGGCCTTCAGCGGTCCATGCAGTCGCCCGAGGGCCTTGCGAATCTCATGGTGCTGATGATGCGCGGCCCCTATGGCGCGATCTATGACCATGGCCCCGCCACCCCTGCCGCGCTCCGCGAGCCCGGCTCCAATGCCCTCGACGCGGTGTTTGGATCGCCCGAAGTCAGCCGCGCCGTGGTGAATCAGGCTGCTGCCTCAACAGGCCTCGGCATCGCCATGGTCAAGCAGATGATGCCCGATTTCGCGGCCCTGCTGGTGGGCGGCCTCACCAAGTCGCTCGCGGCCTCCGGCGCCATGAACCAGATGCTCGCCGCCATGATCGCGCGGGCGAACGGGCAGCCCGTCCCCAGCGGCAATCCGTGGATCGACGGGCTCGCCATGATGATGGCCTCGCCCGGCGGCGCCCACTCCACCGGCAATCCCTGGGTGGATGCCTTCGCCCAGATGATGGTGCAGTCCCCATGGGGCGGCGCCGGCATGAGACCCGGCGCGAATCCCTGGCAGGACATGATTTCCGCTACCATGGCGGCCATGGGCGCCGCCATGCCGAAGGCGCCGCCGGCCGCCCTACCGCCGCCGCCCCCTCCCCCGCCGGCCCCGCCGGCCTTGGGGCAGTGGCCGTTCCAGGATTATTTCGCCCAGCTCTTCGCCACCGGCTTCCCGCCGGGTGCCGGCGGCCGGCGCGATTCGGCGCCGTTCGACCAGTTCGCCGCCTTCTTCCCCATGGCCGATTTCTGGAGCCAGATGCTGGATCGCAGTTCGGGCCATCAGCAGGGCAAGAGCGGGCCGGGCCGTCCCCGGAAATGAAAAAAGGCCCGCGCCGATTGCGGTCGGCACGGGCCCAGTGGGCGGTCTCGAGGGGCTGGACCGCCCAACTTTTCAGCCCCGCCGGACTGGCCGGCGACGGCGAATCATCCTCTCAACCCATGCGGCCGGGGCGCGCCCTGAGCCGTGCCGCCACGCGCCGCTCCACCGAGCGGGTCACGAGTACCTGGGTGGCATCCCGCCACAAGGGCTCGGAGGCGGCATCGCGCACATCGCTGCGCGTGAGGCCGATGTCCCGCAGCATATGGTCTTCCATCTGCCCGAGCTGATTGAGGGCGCGGCGGCGCTCGATGGCGCGCGCAGCTTTCACTGCCAGGCCGGCGGCCTGGAGCAGGAAATGGGCCAGCGCGGTGCCGACAGGGGCGGTGCTGGTCGTGCGGGTCTCGCCATAGACGCTCATTGTGCTCTCCATCACGTCGCGCAGCGATGCTTCTCTCCCCGATACCGGGCCATCCACCCGATTTCCTCGCGCTGCGTCACGAGCGTTTTGCACCCGCTGGATGAATCAAACTAGCGAATGTTCTTAATCTGAAATATCATCAACATTGATATATCGGGTGCGTCCATGACCATTCTGCTCGACGGCGACCAGCTCCGGACTTTTGTGGCCATCGCGGAAACGGGCAGCTTCACCCGCGCCGCCGAGGTGGTTCACAAGACGCAGTCGGCGGTTTCCATGCAGATGAAGCGTCTGGAGGAGCGGGTCGGCCGGCCCATCTTTTCCCGTGATGGGCGCGCCTCGAAGCTCACCGAGGATGGCGAGCGGCTGCTGGACTATGCTCGGCGCATCGTGAAGCTGAACCTGGAAGCGGTGGCGAGCTTCGCGGACACGACCCTGTCCGGCCATGTTTGCCTCGGCGTGCCGGACGATTATGCGGACCGCTATCTGCCGGAGATCATGGCGCGATTCTCCCGCACCCACCCTTCCGTCGAGCTCACCGTCATCTGCGAGCCGAGCATTGATCTCTCCGAGCGCATCAAGAACGGCACGCTCGACCTCGCCATCATCACCTATACGGAGAATTCGGCCCGCGCCGCGCAGATCATCCGCCGCGAGCGCCTGCTCTGGGTCACTTCGGCGCGCCATTCGGCCCATCTGGAAACGCCGGTGCCGCTCGCCCTCGGACGCCCCACCTGCCTCTGGCGCGATGCCGCCATCACTAGGCTCACCGGCCTCGGCCGCGCCCATCGCGTGCTTTACACCAGCCCCAATGCCGGCGCGGTCTCCGCCGCCGTCCTGTCGGGCCTTGCGGTGTCGGTCTTCCCCGAATCCGCGCTGCGGCCGGGCATGCGGGTGCTGGGGCCGGCAGACGGCTACCCGCCTTTGCCCCCGTGCGATATCGGCCTTCTGCGCAACCGCCACGAGCCGTCTTTGCTCGCCGACGCACTAGCCCAGCACATCATCCAGGGCCTCGACAATGTCACCGAGGCGGACGCGGCGGAGTGATCAGGCCGCCGCCTGACGCGGCGCGCCCAGAACGATCACATTGCCCACCAGCACCAGCGCGATTCCCAGGCCCGCCGCCCAGGTCCAGTGGAAATCCTCCACCATGGAGGAGATGAACAGCGCCACGATGGGCATCAGGACCGCGCCATAGCCCGCCCGGCTCGCCCCGATGCGCTTGATGAGCTGGAGATAGACCGCATAGCCGGCCAGGGTAGGAAAGGCGATGAGAAAGGCGAGCGCGCCCAGATAGCGCGGCGTCCATTCCACCTGGAACGGCGCGCCCTTCACCAGCGCGATGGCGAGCAGCAGCAGGAAGCCGTAGGCCATTGAGTAGGCGTTGGCGGAGGCCTGTGGCAGGCCGCGCCGGCCGACGGTGGCGGACATCAAGCTGCCGAGGGAGAAGAGGAGCATTCCCGCCATCCCCGCCATGAGGCCGAGATGCATGCCGGAGCCAAGGCCCGTCTCCCTAAGCACTGGCCCGAACACCAAAGCGACACCGGCGACCCCGAGCAACGCCCCCATGAGGATGCGCGGCCGCGGCCAGGTGCGGGTGGCCAGCGCCGACAGCAAGGGGATGGCCACCGCCACCAGCGAGAACAAGACCGACAGGAGACCGGAGGCGAGGTGGAAGCCGGCATAATAGAAGGCGAGGAAGTTCAGCGAGAACAGGGTCGCCCCCAGGACCGCGAACAGCAGATGATCCCTTTTGGGAAAGGAGAGTCGCTTGCCGGTAGCCAGAACCACCACGAACATGAAGGCCGTGGCGGCGAGGAAGCGCCAGACCAGTGAGATTTCCGGGTCCACGATGCCGAGCTGAAACCGCAGCGGCAGCCAGCCCGAAGAGAAGATCAGGACCGTGGCGGCGTAAAGCCCCAGATCCGCCGGGCCGAGGCTGGCGCTTGGAGAGGCAGGCGGAGGGGACATGGATGGGAATCTCGCGGGAGACCCATGTGTCGCCCACCCGGACGCGCGGGGTAAGCGGCGTTGAGGACATGGCCGCCATGCGCGGGCGGCATGGCGGCTTTCCTTGTCCTGTACAAGTGAAGCCGCAGGCTGAGCGCAGATCCGGGACCCAGCGCAAAAGTCCGGCGAAGCCGTCAACCCGCGACCAGCGTGAAGGCATCTCCGCCGCGCGGCGTCGCAGATGGGGTGAAGCGCCTTCGGCGGTCCTTTGCGCTGGGTCCCGGATCTGCGCTCAAGCTTTGCTTTCGCTTGTCCAGGACAACAATGCCCTAATACGCCAGTTCCTTGAACGCCGGCTCCACCGAGCCGTGCCAGGGGCCGGCATAGCGGTCCAGAAGCACTTCCGCCGGGGTGCGGCCGGAGGCGAGCACCTCTTCCAGCGGGGCGAGGAAGCGCGTCTCGTCGCGGCCCTGGCTGTCCAGCTTGCGCCGACGGACGAGGCCGGCACGGGAGAGAGCGACCACTTCCTTCGCCACCTCCAGCAGCGGCCGGCCGGCGATCTCGGCGCCGAGGGCGACCCTCGGCACGTCGTCGCGCAGATTCTGGCGCTGCTCGGCGGTCCAGTCCTTCACGAGGTCGAGCGCTGCCTGAAGGCTCACTGAATCATAGAGGAGCCCGACCCAGAAGGCCGGCAGCGCGCAGAGTTCCGCCCAAGGGCCAGCATCGGCGCCGCGCATCTCCAGGAAGCGCTTGAGGCGCACTTCCGGGAAGATGGTGGAAAGGTGGTTCACCCAGTCCGACAGCGTCGCTGTCTCGCCCGGCAGCGCCGGATGGCGGCCGGCGAGCAAATCACGGAAGGAGGAGCCGGCCACGTCAATATAAGCATCGCCGCGCTTGACGAAATACATCGGCACATCAAGCGCATAGTCCACATAGCGCTCGAAGCCCATGCCCTCTTCGAAGGCGAAGGCCAGCATGCCGGAGCGGTCCGCGTCCGTGTGGCGCCAGATTTCCGAGCGGAAGGAGAGGAAGCCGTTGGGCTTGCCTTCGGTGAAAGGCGAATTGGCGAACAGGGCGGTCGCCACCGGCTGCAAGGCAAGGCTCGCCCGCAGCTTGCGCACCATGTCGGATTCCGAAGAGAAATCGAGATTCACCTGCACCGTGCAGGTGCGGAACATCATGTCGAGGCCGAGGGTGCCGACCTTCGGCATATAGTTCGCCATGATGCGGTAGCGCCCCTTGGGCATCACCGGCGTCTCGGCCCGCGACCATTTCGGGCTCATGCCGATACCCAGGAAACCCAGGCTCAGCGGGTCCGCCACCTCCCGCAGATGGGAAAGGTGGGTGTTGATCTCCGAGCAGGTCTCGTGGACCGAGGCGAGCGGCGCGCCGGAAAGCTCGAACTGGCCGCCCGGCTCCAGCGAGATGGCCCCGCCGCCATGGGGGTCGACGAGACCGATCAGGGTCTCCCCTTCCAGGATCGGATCCCAGCCGGTGGCCGTCTTCATGCCCTCCAGCACCGCGCGGATGCCCTTCGGCCCTTCATAGGACACGGGCTCGTGGCGGCCGAGGGTGAACGGGATCTTCTCGTGCTCGGTGCCGATGCGGAAGGCACTCTCGGGCTTGTTGCCCTCTTCCAGCCAGGCGACGAGTTCGTCGCGCGAGCGGATGGGCGTTGCGTCCAGCGTGTCGCGGGCCATGCGCGCGTCTTCCCCTGCGAGCGGGCGGCGCACCGCCGCTCATATCCAGTCGTTCGACGGCGCACCGGCGCCGATGAGTTACGTGAAAGCAAGCGGCTGCGCGAAAGGTGCAGCTCCGGCGCGCGCATGCTCAAGAACAAGGCGCGGGAACATACACGCCCGCGCGGCCGCCGCAAACCGCTCCATATCTGACGTTGGGACAGGCTTAGAGCAGCTCGGCCGCAGCATAGCGAAGGCTGAGGATGGTTGTCCTGGACAAGCGACGGCGGAGCCGGAGCGCAGATCCGGGACCCAGCGCAAAGCCACGGCGAAGCTGGCACCCCGCGACCAGCGTAAAGAGCATCTCCGCCGCGCGGCGTCGGAGATGGGGTGAAGCGCCTTCGACGATCTTTTGCGCTGGGTCCCGGATCGGCGTTCGAGCTGCGCTCTCACTTGTCCAGGACAACCGCGACCCCAGCCTCCTCACGCCGCCTTGGCGGCCGCCTTCTTCTTCTCTTCTTCCACCAGCTCCTTCTTGGAGAGCTTGCCCACCAGGGTCTTCGGCAGGCTTTCGCGAATCTCCACCTGCTTGGGCACCTCCACCTTGGAGAGCTGCGTGCGCAGGAAGGCGAGGAGTTCGTCGGGCGTCGCGCTGTGCCCTGCCCGTAGGGTCACGAACGCCTTGGGGGCCTGGCCGCGATAGGGGTCGGGAATGCCGATGGCCACCGCCTCCGCCACCGCGGGATGGAGATAGAGCGCTTCCTCGATCATGCGTGGATAGACGTTGTAGCCGCCGCACAGGATCACGTCCTTGATGCGATCCACGAGGAAGAGATAGCCGTCGGCATCGAGATAGCCCACGTCCCCGGTGCGGAAGGCACCATCAATGAAGGCAGCCTCGGTCGCCTCGGGGGCATGCCAATAGCCGCTCATCACCTGCGGGCCGCGCGCGCACACCTCGCCCTTCTCGCCCACGCCGAGGATGCGGCTCGGGTCCGCAAGGTCGCGGATCTCGATCACCGTGCCGGGCACCGGCAGGCCGACGGAGCCGTCCTTGATGACCCCCGTGGGCGGATTGGCGGTGAGCACGGGCGAGGTCTCGCTGAGGCCGTAGCCCTCGATCAGCCGGCAGCCGGTGAGCGTCTCGAACCGCTCGCGCACCTCGGCCGGCAGCGGCGCGCCGCCGGAAACGCCGAGCCTCAGAGAGGAAAGCTGCTCGCGCGTGATGCCGGGGAAATTCGCGATGGCGGAGAAGATGGTGGGCACGCCGGGGAAGACCGTCGGCTTCTCCTTGGCGATGGTGGTGATCAGGTCCTTCAGGTTGAAGCGCGGCACCAGCACGATCTCGCAGCCGAGCGAGATCGGGATGTTCATCACGTTCGTCATGGCGAAGACGTGGAACAGGGGCAGCACCCCGAGGATCTTCTCCTGCCCTTCCCTCAGATTGCAGACATGGTCGCGCACCTGGGCCGCATTGGCGGTGATGTTGGCGTGGGTGAGCTGTGCGCCCTTGGGGATGCCGGTGGTGCCGCCGGTATATTGCAGCACCGCGATGTCCACGTCGGGGTCCACCTCCACCGGGCGCGGGCGGCCTCCCTCGTGCGTGAGGTCGTCAAAGGTCAGGTGGCGTCCGTCATTGCGGTCGAAGACGGCGATTTCCTTGCGCTTGAAGAGCTGGAAGCCGAGACCCATCAAGAAGGGAAGCACGCCGCGCATGGAGCAGACGATGATCTTCTTCAGGCCCGCCGCGTCAGCGATGGCGGCGACGCGCGAATGGATCAGCTTCAGATCGGGCACCACCATGATGGTGGTTCCGGAATTCTTGATCTGGTTCTCCAGCTCGCGCTCCACATAGAGCGGGCTGTAATTCACCACGGTGCCGCCAGCCTTCAGGATGGCGAAGTAGAGAATCACCGAATAGGGCATATTGGGCAGACAGAGCCCGACCATGGTGCCCTTGCCGACGCCGAGGCGCTGGAGGCCCGCCGCGGCGGCATCCACCAGAGTGCCGAGCTCCGCATAGGACCACTTGCGGCCCATAAAGTTCATGGACACCTGGGTGCCATGCTTGCGGACGCTCCCGTCGAGCAAGTCCTGCACGGACCCTGTCTGGATGCCCGTTTCGTCCACGGCGAGCATGTTCGGCCTCCCGCTCCGGCAAATGTAGCCCGTTGACCGGGCCATCTTCCTCCGGCCGCGGCGACCGCCTTGTATCAGGCAACCACCGCGTCCGCGCGCCGCCTACTTCGTCACGAGGACGGTTTTCGGAAGGGGCGCGTCGAAGCGGTATCTTACGCCGACCGAGATGATATCCACATAGGCATCGCTCACGTCGGCGACGAGCGAGCCGCGGGTTGCGTTGCCGAGTTCGGTCGGGAACTGCGTGATGGTGCCGTTCTGGCCGAAGATGTGCGTGTAGGCGAGGTCGATGGAGAGGTTCGGCGTCCAGGCATAGGTGAGGCCGGCGGACGCCCAGATGCGGTCGGTGTCGGGCAGGCGCGGCGAGCGGTAGGCGTCCGTGACGGGGGTCATCTCATAGGCAAGACCCGCACGCACCGCGAGCTGAGACGTCCACTGATACTCCACGCCGCCGGAGAAGAACCAGCCGTCCTGCCATTGCAGATTGAGCACGGACGGGGCTGCCCCGAAGGGCTGGATGACGAGTTCCTGGACCTGGGACCAGTTGGTCCATTCCACCGAGCCCATCACCGCCCATTGCGGATTGATCTGAGAGCGGAAGGAGGCCGTGATCTGGTCGGGCAGCGTCAGCCCCGCCGAGGTGCCGAGCGTCGCCACCGGAACGCCGGCTACGGTGGTGAGGTTGGTGAGGCCTTCGAGCGTCTGGCTGGTGGCGGAGCGATAGCCGACGCCGACCGTGGTACCGGGCCAGAGGTTCAGCAGCGCGCCGAGCGAGAAGCCGTAGCCGATGTCGCTCCCGTCGACCACCGCATTGCCTTGCGGGAAGGTGGGCGCGCCACCCAGGAGCTGCGCATTCGTCAGCTTCGCATCGATATAGTTGGCGTTCACGCCGCCGCCGATGGTGAGCCAGTCCGTGACCCGGTAAGCGATCTGGGCGCCGAGATTGAGGTCGAAGATGCGATTGTAGCAGCCGTAATAGCGGCCGGACCAGTTGCAGGTCGCGTCGGTGACGAGGCCGTAAGGCGAATTGAGGGAAAGCCCGACCGCGATCCGGTCCCAGGCATAGCTGGCATAGCCCGTGGGCAGGACGCCGCTGTCGACGATGTTGTCGACGCCCAGGGCGCCGAGATTGGTGCCGAGCGGGCTGCGGGCGGAGAGCACGTCGATGGAGGCGTGAGGCGCGATATAGGTGACGTTGCCTTCCACCTGCATGCCCGGCACGAAGCTGAGAGCCGCCGGGTTCCAGTACATGGAGGCAAGGCCTGCGCCGCCGGCCGCGTTACCGGCAAAAGACGAGCCCTGGTAATAGGCGCTCTGCTCGCGCAGCCCGAAGCCGCCGGCCCATGCCTCCACGAGGGTCATGGGCACCGCCGCGGTGGCGAGAAGCATGGAAGGCACAAGGAACCGCGTAACGCGGGACGGTCTGCCGGCCTGGATCATATCAGCCCCTATGATTGGCGTTTCCTCTAGAAACCGGATTTTCCGTGGCGTCCTGACGACGCTCTTAAAGGTACATCCCATCTCCTATACGTCAGCATGCCCGATCTCCCCGCTCGGTCAACGGGCATTCCCCTGTGGATTGATGGTTGAACAAGGAGTGTGGCTGCCAAGCCACGGCGCGGCGCAGGCAAATAAAGGCTCAAGCCGGAATTAAGCATAGCCCGGGCGTTTTGCGTCGCCGGACTTCACCTGTCGGCCGCCGAATCATACCGCCGCACTGACGTCGAAGACTTCACGTCCATTTTTTGCGGCGCAGCAATACTTTCGAAACGGGTTGGGTGAGTCGCCCCGCATGCCCGCTTGCGCCGCCCGTCAAAGGATGTATCTTTGGTGCCGATAGATGACGTATAGGTGAGGTCACCATCGTGGCTGCCAAGCGAAGCGTCCCCGGCGCGCTCACGGACACCTTCTTCACCGTCACGGAACTGGCCCGCGACCTTTCGGTCACTGCGCGCACCATCCGCTTTTATGAAGACAAGGGCCTCATCGCGCCACGCCGCGCCGGCAACATCCGCATCTACACCAAGCGCGACCGCGCCCGCATGGTCCTGATCCTGCGTGGAAAAAGGCTGGGATTCAGCCTGCGCGAGATCAAGGAATATCTCGACCTCTACGATATCGATCCCTCCCAGACGGAGCAGATCCGCCTGCTCGTCGGCAAGGTCCGCGCGCGCCTCGCCATGCTTGAGGAGCAGCGTGTCGCGCTCGAGGAATCGATCATCGAGCTGAAGGAGATCGAGGCCCAGACGGTGGCCGCCCTGGAGAACAAGGGATCGACCAAGAAGGTCGCCGGCTGACCATCATCCTACCGTCGTCATTTCGCAGCAGGAAACGGCGCAAGATCGACACAGCGGGCAAAAAGCCCAACGACAACAAGCAAAATGGCAGGAGAGCCCATGCAGAACGTGGTCATTGCGGGATATGCCCGCTCGCCTTTCGCCCCCGCCAAGCGCGGTGAACTGGCGCGTGTCCGTCCCGACGACCTCGCAGCCCAGGTGGTGCGCGAGCTGATCGCGCGCACCGGCGTGAAGCCGGAGGACATCGAGGACCTGATCGTCGGCTGCGCCTTCCCAGAGGCCGAGCAGGGCTTCAACGTGGCGCGCCTCATCGGCATGATCGCGGACCTGCCCCAGTCGGTGGCGGGGGTTACGGTCAACCGCTTCTGCGGCTCCTCCATGCAGGCCATCCACATGGCCGCCGGCCAGATCCAGCTCGGCGCGGGTGAAGTGTTCGTGTGCGCGGGCGTGGAGAGCATGAGCCGCGTGCCCATGACCGGCTTCAACCCCATGCCGAACCCCGACCTCTACGCCAAGAACCATGCCGCCTATATGGGCATGGGCGACACGGCGGAGAATGTCGCCCGCAAGTGGCAGATCACCCGCGCCGACCAGGACGCCTTCGCCCTCGCCAGCCAGAAGAAGGCGGCGAAGGCCCAGGCGGAAGGCCGCTTCGACGCCGAGATCGTTCCCATCAAGGCGAACGGCAAGACCATCGACAAGGACGGCTGCATCCGCGCCGAGACCACCGCCGACGACCTCGCCAATTTGAAGCCCGCCTTCGACCAGAACGGCTCGGTGACCGCCGGCACCTCCTCGCCTTTGACCGACGGCGCCTCCGCCGTGCTGGTCTGCACCGAGGCCTATGCGGAGAAGAACGGCCTTGAGCCCCTCGCCCGCCTGCGCGGCGTGGCGGTGGCAGGCTGCGCGCCGGAGATCATGGGCATCGGCCCCGTGGCGGCGACGAAGAAGGCGCTCGCCCGCTCGGACATCAAGATCGGCGACGTGAGCGTGGTGGAGCTGAACGAAGCGTTCGCCTCCCAGGCGCTCGCCTGCGCCCATGAGCTTGGCATCGCCAACGAGACGCTGAACATCGATGGCGGCGCCATCGCCATCGGCCATCCGCTCGGCGCCACCGGCGCGCGCATCGTCGGCAAGGCCGCTTCGCTGCTGAAGCGCGAGGGCGGGCGTTATGCACTCGCCACCCAGTGCATCGGCGGCGGCCAGGGCATCGCCACCGTCCTCGAGCGGGTGTGAGGCGCACCATGACGGAAATCAAGAAGGTCGCCGTCATCGGCGCCGGCGTCATGGGCGCCGGCATCGCGGCGCATGTGGCCAATGCGGGCGTCGAAGCGCTGCTGCTGGACATCGTGCCGGAGGGCGCGAGCGACCGCAGCGCCATCGCCAAGGGTGCCATCGAGAAGCTTTTGAAGGCGGAGCCCGCCGCCTTCATGTCCAAGAGCAATGCGAAGCGGGTCACGCCCGGCAATATCGAGGACGACCTCGCAAAGCTCGCCGAATGCGACTGGATCATCGAGGCCGTGGTGGAGCGCCTCGACATCAAGCAGGCGCTCTATACCAAGATCGACAGCGCCCGCCGCCCCGGCACGCCGGTCTCCTCCAACACCTCCACCATTCCCCTGGCGGACCTGACCAAGGGCTTGTCGGACGGTTTCCGGCACGACTTCCTCATCACCCATTTCTTCAACCCGCCGCGCTACATGCGTCTGCTTGAGGTGGTGTCGGGGCCGGAGACGAATCCCGAAACCGTCGCCCGGGTCTCGCGCTTCGCGGACGTGAAGCTCGGCAAGACGGTGGTGACCTGCAAGGACACGCCCGGTTTCATCGCCAATCGCCTCGGCACCTATTGGATGCAGGCGGCGGTGACGCAGGCGTTCGATCTGGGCCTCACGGTGGAAGAAGCGGACGTGGTCATGGGCCGGCCCTTCGGCTTCCCCAAGACCGGCGTGTTCGGCCTCCTCGATCTGGTCGGCCTCGACCTCATGCCCCACGTCCAGGGTAGCCTGAAGCGGGCTCTGCCCGCCTCCGACCCGTTCCATGCGTTGCTGAAGGACGTGCCGCTGATCGAGACAATGATCAGCACCGGCCTCACGGGCCGCAAGGGCAAGGGCGGCTTCTACCGGCTGAACCGCGAGGGCGGCGGCAAGGTGAAGGAGGCCATCGACCTCGCCACCGGCCAGTACCGCAAGGAAGAGAAGGCATCGCTTCCCGAAGAGGCGGGCAAGGATGTCTCCACCCTCCTGGCGGACCAGAGCGAGATGGGCCGCTATGCCTGGGGCGTCATGGGCCGCACGCTGGCTTATGCCGCGCGCCTCGTGCCCGAGGCGGCGGACGACATCGTCGCCGTCGATGAGGCCATGCGGCTCGGCTACAATTGGAAATGGGGCCCGTTCGAGCTGATCGACAGGATCGGCGCGGCCAACCTCATCGCCCGCCTGAAGGCAGACGGCGAGGCCATCCCGGACCTGCTGGCAAAGGCCGAGACGATGCCCTTCTACCGGGTGGAGAACGGCACGCGGCAATATCTCGGCACGGACGGCGCCTATCACGACATCGTCCGGCCCGAGGGCGTGCTGCTGCTGGCCGACATCAAGCTGAAGACCGAGCCGGTAATGAAGAACGGCTCGGCGGCGCTGTGGGATATCGGCGACGGCGTGCTGTGCCTGGAATTCACCAGCAAGGGCAATTCGCTGGACGAGGGCATCATCACCTTGCTCGGCCGGGCCATCAAGCTGGTGAAGGACAAGCACAAGGCCCTCGTCATCTATAATGAGGGCTCCAACTTCTCCGTGGGCGCGAATCTGGGTCTTGCCCTCTTCGCCTGCAACATCGCCGCCTTCGGCGAAGTGGAGAAGCTGGTGTCCTCCGGCCAGAAGACCTACCAGGACCTGAAATACGCCCCCTTCCCCGTGGTCTCGGCCCCGGCCGGCATGGCGCTCGGCGGCGGGTGCGAGATGCTGCTGCATTCCAGCGCCGTGCAGGCCCATGCGGAGAGCTATATCGGCCTCGTGGAATGCGGCGTCGGCCTCGTCCCGGGCTGGGGCGGCTGCACCGAGATGCTGGGCCGCTGGCAGGCGGACAAGTCCCTGCCCAAGGGCCCCATGCCGGCGCCCACCAAGGTGTTCGAGACGGTGAGCGTCGCCACCGTCTCCAAGTCCGCCGCCGAGGCGAAGGAGCTTCTGTTCCTGCGCGAGAGCGACGGCATCACCATGAACCGCGACCGCCTCTTGGCCGATGCCAAGGCCCGCGCGCTGAAGATGGCGGAGGACTACAAGCCGCCGGTGCCGCTGGAGCTGACCTTGCCCGGCCCCTCTGGGAAGGTCGCCTTCGTGATGGCGGCGGAGGGCTTCCACCGCCGGGGCATCGCGACCAAGCACGACCTCGTCGTGGCGGATGCGCTGGCCACTGTGCTCTCCGGCGGCAAAGCCGACCATATCGCGCCGGTGAGCGAGACGCAGGTGCTGGCGCTGGAGCTGGAAAGCTTCATGCGCCTCATCAAGACCAACGGGACGCTGGCCCGCATCGAGCACACGCTGGAGACCGGCCGGCCGTTGAGGAATTAGTCCGAGAAAAGTCCCCTCCCCCCTTGCGGGGGAGGGCTAGGGAGGGGGGTGTCTCTCCACTTTGCTCCGACGCGAGCAGCCCTGGCGGCGCCATACCCCCCTCCCCAACCCTCCCCCGCAAGGGGGGAGGGAGATCGCTGCACAAACGGAAAAAGAACACGGGAGACACCACCATGCAGGTCTATCAGCCCCCGCTGCGCGACATGCGGTTCGTGCTGCACGAGCTGCACGGCTCGGACGCCCTGAAAGAGATGAAGGGCCTGGAAGAGGTCACGCCCGACCTCATCGACGCCGTGCTGGAAGAAGCCGGCAAGCTGGTCACGGAAGTGCTCGCCCCCATCAACCAGTCCGGCGATCTTGAAGGCTGCACCTATGAGAACGGCGTGGTGCGCACGCCCAAGGGCTTCAAGGACGCCTACCAGACCTATGTGGACGGCGGCTGGAACGGCATCGCCTGCGACCCGGAATGGGGCGGCCAGGGCCTGCCGGCGAGCGTGACCAAGCTCATCGAAGAGATGATGTGCTCGGCCAATCTCGGCTTCGGCCTTTATCCCGGCCTCACCCACGGTGCTTACGTGGCCCTCACCCACCACGCCTCGCAGGAGCTGAAGGAACGCTTCCTGCCGAAGATGGTGGAGGGCACCTGGTCCGGCACCATGTGCCTCACCGAGCCCCATTGCGGCACCGATCTCGGCCTCCTGCGCACCAAGGCCGAGCCCGATGGCGACGGCTCCTACGCCATCACCGGCAACAAGATCTTCATCTCCGCCGGCGAGCAGGACCTCACCGAGAACATCATCCACCTGGTGCTGGCGCGCCTTCCCGACGCGCCCAAGGGCATCAAGGGCATCAGTCTGTTCCTGGTGCCGAAATTCCTGCCCAAGGAGGATGGCACGCCGGGCATGCGCAACGGCGTCATGTGCACCGGCATCGAGCACAAGATGGGCATCCACGGCTCCTCCACGTGCCAGATGTCGTTCGACGGTGCGAAGGGGTGGCTTGTCGGCGAGCCCCATAAGGGCATGCGCGCCATGTTCTCCATGATGAATTCCGAGCGCCTGTCCGTGGGCACCCAGGGTCTCGGCGTGGGCGAGGCCGCCTATCAGAGCGCCGTCGCCTACGCCAAGGAACGCCTCCAGGGCCGTGCGCTCACCGGCGCCAAGCATCCCGAGCTGCCCGCCGATCCCATCATCGTCCACCCGGACGTGCGGCGCACCCTCATGACCATGCGCGCCTACAATGAAGGCTGCCGGGCGCTGGCCGGCTGGGTGGCCCGCAATCTCGACCTCATGGAGCGGTCCGAGAATGAGGAGGAGCGCCAGAAGGCGGAGGACTTCACCGCCCTCATGACCCCCATCGTGAAGGCGCTGTTCACCGATCTCGGCTTCACGAACGCCTCGCTCGGCATGCAAGTCTATGGCGGCCACGGCTATATCCGCGACCACGGCATGGAGCAGTATGTGCGCGATGCGCGCATCGCCATGATCTATGAAGGCACCAACGGCGTGCAGGCCCTCGACCTCGTGGGCCGCAAGCTGCCGGCCCATACGGGGCGCTACCTCCGGGCCTTCTTCCATCCCGTGCTGGAATTCATCGACGCCCATCTCGACCACGAGGAGATCGGGCCTTTGGTGGGGCCGCTCGGCAAGGCGTTCGGCGCACTCCAGCTCGCCACCGGCTTCATCGCCGAGAAGGGCCTGAGGGACCCCGACGAGGCGGGCGCCGCCGCCACCGAGTATCTCCGCCTCTTCGGCCTCGTGGCGCTCGGCTATATGTGGGCGCGCATGGCCAAGGTGGCGGTGGAGAAGCGCGGCGAGGCCGGCGCGGACGCGGCCTTCTACGAGGCCAAGATCGTCACCGCCCGCTTCTACATGGACAAGCTGCTGCCCGAGGTCGCGGCGCTGTGGGGCTCCATCAAGGCCGGCAAGTCGGCGATGATGGCCCTCGACGAAGCGATGTTCTGATCCCTCCCCATCCCCTGAAAGGAGCCCGCGTGGCCGATCTTTCCTCCCTCATCGACGCCATGACCGAGCGCGCGGACGCGCTCTCGGCCCTCGGCCATCGCGTGCGCTTCGACCTCACGGACACGAGCGAGTCGATCCTGCTCGACGCCACCGGCCCGAAGGCCGACATCTCCGCCAGCGACGGCGAGGCCGAGGCGGTGCTGAAGCTGTCCACGGACACGCTGGACAAGCTCATCACCGGACGCATCGGCCCCATGCTCGCCTTCTCCACCGGGCGTCTGCGCGTCGAAGGGTCTCAAGGTGTCGCCCTGAAGCTGGCGGGCCTTCTCGACGAGTGACCATGCTGCGCGCACACGGCCTCTCACATCTTCCGCCGCGCGAGAAAGTATGCGCGCGGCGGCGTTCCGGTTTTGCGTTACAAATTGGCCCGATGCTCACTTTACTTCAGCGGGCGAATATTTCGTATTCCAGTTAAGCTTGACGACTAAGATCAGGAAGTCTTCCTTTCCCGGCACCTCCATCGCTTTCTATAAGGCTACCTATATTTCCTAAATTTAATGAGTTCTAATTGGTTTGAATTGCCGTTCCGGGGTGGAAATAGGCAAAGTCGGTGATATGTTCAGGCCGCGGTAAGGAACGAGACCCCCGCATGGAGAGAGAGCCATGAAATCAGTGATTTACGGCGCGCTCATCGCCTTGGTCGGCGCTGTCGGCGTCGCCAATGCCCAGGCGCCGGCGAAGCCGGCGAACGCCGAGGAAATGAAGCCGGCGAACTGGCTGTTCGTTCAGGTGGCCGATTCTGTGACCGTGGACGACAAGACCATCACGCTGAAGGGCATTGCTCCTCAGACCCTGATGTTCTCGGACCGCCCCGAGCGCATGACCGGCGATGCCCCGACCCCGGGCTTCGTGAAGTTCTGGACCGAGGGCAAGGGCGACTTCGAGCGCGATCCGCCGAACGCCACCCTCGCGGTGACGGTTGACGGCAAGCCCGTGACGGCGGTGGTCGAGCTGACCAACCCGGTCCTGACCGGCGACACGCTCGTCTACAACTACAAGGTGCTCAGCAACGACAAGCCGCAGAGCGGCACCAATGCCAGCCTGTTCATCGACTGGTGGTACGGCCCGGGCTGGGGCCCGCGTTGGGGCTGGGGCGGCGGCTATTGCTGGCGCGGTCCCTATGGCGGCCTGCACTGCCGTCCGGGCTGGTGATCGTCCAACCATCATCTTGTGACGCTAAAAGCCCCGTCCGGTTCTGCCGGGCGGGGTTTTTCTTTGGAGAATGCCTGTCCCCCCTCACCCCTAAAGAGCAAATGTCATGGCCGGGCTTGTCCCGGCCATCCACGGGGTTCCGCCGGGTGCGGACTTAAAGGAGAGACGTGGATGCCCGGGACAAACCCGGGCATGACGGCACTTAAAGAAGCGCTGACGTCCTCACTGGAAAACCAGTGACCTACCCCGCCAGCTTCATCAGCCTTTCCAAGGCCTCGGCATCCCCCAGCGCGGCGGCCTTCTCCTTCAGGGTGAGCCCCTTCAGCGCGCTCTGAAGATCCGCCGCGTCCTCGATCTTGGCGCGGGCCACCAGCCGCTCGGGGCTGTGATCCCCATGTGGCCGGTTCCCATCGAGCGGCAGGAAGGCGCGATGGGCGGCCAAAAGGCCCGGCTCGCAAGCGAGGCGCGCGACGGCGTCGGAAGGCGCGGGCGCCGCCCCGGCCAGTTCCCGGACCAGCTCACCCGCACGCACCATCACCTCGGGCGGGTGCCGCTCCTCGGGAATGACCAGCAGGCCGACCTTGCGGAAGGCGGCGCCCCAACTCCGCGTCGCCGTCAGCGCGGCCAGAGGCACGGAGAGGACAAGCCCGAGGATGACCGGGCTCATCCACCAGAAGAGCGGCGCCGCGATGAGATAGGCCACGACGCCGAGGAAGACCCCCAGCAGCGTCTGACCGCCATAGCGGCTGACAAGATCCATGAACGGAACCGAGCCATCGTCGCGGCGTTGCGGCTGCCAGCCGGCATCGCGCCCTGCAAGAATGCCCACCACGCCGCCCGACTGGACCAGCATCATCACCGGCGCGAGCAGGCCGGAGATCAGCGTCTCCACCAGCATGCTGAAGAAGGCCGCCACCGCGCCAAAACCCCGCCGGCGCCGCCCGTCGAACAGCATGAGCACATAGGAGATCAATTTCGGCGCCAGCAGCACGCCCATGGTGGCGGCGAACACCCAGGCGGCGCGCACCGGGTCCTGCGCCGGCCAGCTCGGGAACAGCGCGAAGCCCTCCGGGAAATAGTCCGGCGGCACATAGCGCCCCTGCACGGAGATGAGCAGGCCCACGAACAGCATGGCCAACCAAAGCGGCGCGGTGATGTAGCAGCCGATGCCTGTGAGCAGGTGCAGGCGGCTCACGAAAGTGAGCCCCTTGGCCGGCAGCACCGCCGCATGCTGGAGGTTGCCCTGGCACCAGCGCCGGTCGCGCACCGCAAGGTCGGTGAGCGAGGGCGGGCCTTCCTCGTAGCTGCCCTCCAGCCAGGGAACCATGTGGACCGCCCAGCCGCCGCGCCGGATGAGAGCGGCCTCGATGAAATCGTGGCTCAGGATGTGCCCGCCGAAGGGCGAGCGGCCCTTCAGATGCGGCAGGCCCGCCTGCTCCGTGAAGGCGCGGGTGCGGATGATGGCGTTGTGGCCCCAATAATTGCCTTCCGAACCGTGCCACCAGGCGAGCCCATGGGCCAGAAGCGGGCCATAGAGCCGTCCTGCGAACTGCTGGACGCGGGCAAACAAAGTGCGCCCGCCGATGATGGCCGGCAGGGTCTGGATCAGCCCCACGCCGGGGTGGCGCTCCATGGCGGCGGCGAGGCGCACGATGCTGTCGCCGGTCATGAGGCTGTCCGCGTCCAGCACAAGCATGCTGTCATAGGCGCCGCCGAAGCGCGTCACCCATTCGCCGATATTGCCCGCCTTGCGGTCGATATTCTTCGCCCGCCGCCGGTAGAAGATGCGGCCCTCACCGCCGACCCGCTCGCGCAAGGCGAGGTAGCCCGCCTCCTCCCGCACCCAGATGTCGGCATCCGTGGTGTCGGAGAGGATGAAGACGTCGAAATCGCCAATGCGCCCGGTGGTCTCAAGGGATTCGATGATGGCCTGGAGGCCCGCCAGAACCCGCTCCGGCGGCTCGTTATAGGTGGGCATGAGGAGTGCGGTGCGGCTCGACAAGGTGGGGAGCGGGTCGGCCGGGTCGATGCCCAAAGGTCCGCCCCCATGGCGCAGCAAGGAGAAGGCGCCGCCCACCGCGCTGGTGAAGGAAAACGCGATCCAGGCCGAGAGCATGACGAACAGGACCAGCACCACGCCTTCCGGCCAGGACAGCCCGCCCACCGAAAGCACGAGATACATCTCCCGCGCCGCCGCCACGGCCATCAGCCCCGCCCCGCCGACGACGAACAGGCGCCGGCCAAGGACGCCGCGCGGCGAGGTGGCGGGCCGGCCTCTCCCTTCGGGCGCCGAACTCAGCGACTGAACCGGCATGGCGAGCGGGGCTTCCGCCGGCAGCGCGGGGGCGATGGCGGCGCGGGACTGGGTGCGGGCTACGGCTTCCATCGATAGACCCAAACCTCCGAGACCACCTGATCGTCGCGCATCACCTGCGCGCGCATCTCGGCCGGCGCCTCGCCCTGCGGCGGGTCGAGCACGAAGGAGAGGCGCGCGCCCTGGATTTCGGGATTGGGCTGGAGCACCACGTCGCGCACTGCGCCGGCGCTGGTGGAGACCTCGGCCCTGAGCTTTGCGGCATCGCCGTTCTTCAGCGCATCGCCCACCACATCCACCACGAACAGGCGGCTCTGGCCGGCACTGCCGGAACGGGTGGTGCCGAAGCGGGCGAGCTTCTGGCCGTCCGGCTGGTCCCAGGCCCAGTGGAGGCGGTAGGTGTAGGAATATTCCCCGCCTTTCCGCAGCGGGTCCTTCGGGCGCCAGAAGGCGACGATATTGTCGTGGATCTCCTCACGGGTGGGGATCTCGATGAGGTGCACCGCCCCCTGCCCCCAATCGCCGATGGGCTCCACCCAGATGCTCGGGCGCTTCTCGTAGCGCGCCTCCAGATCCTGGTAGTCGAAGAAGGAGCGCTGGCGCTGCATCAGGCCGAAGCCGCGGGTGTTGGTATCCACGAACACCGAGAATTCCAGGTGCCGCGGGTTCTGCAGCGGCCGCCACAGCCGCTCGCCGCGCCCGTTGACGATGGAGAGCGCGTCCGCGTCGCACACCATGGGGCGGAAATCGTCCACGCCGTCACGGTCGTTGGGGCCGAAGAAGAACATGGAGGTGAGCGTGCCGATGCCGGCCTGCTCCATGTCGACGCGGGGATAGAGCGACATCTCCACCGCCATGTCGGTGCTCTCGCCGGGGCGGACGGTGAAGCGGAACGCGGCCGCTGCGCTCTGGCTGTCCAGCAGCGCGTGCAGCACGATGGAATCGACGCCGGGGCCCGGCTTCTCGATCCAGTAAGCGACGAAGAGCGGAAATTCCTCGCCCGCCGGGTCGCCGGTCTTGACGGACAAGCCCCGCGCCGAGGAGCCGTAGACCTGCCCCTTCGCCACCGCCCGGAAGTAGCTCGCGCCCTGGAAGGCGGCGACCTCGTCGTAATAGTCCGGCCTGTTCATGGGGGCGTGGAGGCGGAAGCCGGAGAAGCCGAGGCCGGTATCTTTCGGGTCCGGCGCGGCGACCCCATGCTCGAAGCGGAACATGTCGGGGGAATAGGCGAGCAGGCGCGCCTGCCCGTCCGAGACGAGGGAGACGTCCACCTTGTCGCGGAACAGGAAGCCGCGATGGAGAAGCTGCAATTCGAACGGCAGCTTCTCGCCGCGCCAGACGGCTTTTTCCGAGTTGAAGCGGATGTTGCGGTAATCGTCGTAGCTCAGCTTGTCGAGCTGGGAGGGAAGCTTCTGGTCGGGCGCCTTGTAGGGTTTCTGCGCCCGCTCCCGCGCCATCTGCCGCACGGTGAAGGAATCAAACGCCGTCGCCGGCGCCACAGGCGGGGCGGACTTCTCCTGTGCCTGTGCCGCCTCCACGAACTGGCTCAGGAAGGGAAAGCCAAGCGCGGGCAGGAAAGCGGCAGCCTGGACGAACTCACGACGGCGCATGCATCTCTCTCGCACTGGAGGAATGGGCGCGCCGCCCATTGGATACATCAACCGACGGGCCTGACGCAGCGCCACAGCTTAACGGTGGGGTGGCGGATCGGTTCCCCGCGGAGAGATGCTCCGAACGCCGCAGGCCCTGGTCTCACCCGGGCATCTCTCGCTGTGCGGGAAAATCCCCGGATCACATCCGGCGAGGCCGCCGCGGCGGCTCAAAAATGGCTGTAGCTGCCGGAGCCGAAATCGAGGGTGCCGCCCGAGGCATCCAGCACATCCAGGCCGGTCCCCGGACGCGTCTCGCCGATCACCCTCGCGGGAATGCCGGCCACCGCAGCGTCCGTCAGGAAGGACGGCACCTTTTCCAGAGGCACGGTGCAGGCGATCTCATAATCGTCGCCGCCGGTGAGCGCGACGGCCAGCAAGCCGGGCTCCGCCACGGCCGCCGCGGCGGCCGCATGGGACAGGGGCACATCATCCGCCTTGATCCAGCCGCCGCAGCCGGAAGCATCCAGCATCTTTGCGATGTCGCCCACGAGCCCGTCCGAGACATCCATGGCGGCGCTGGCATAAGCGCGCAGCACCGGGGCGAGGGCGAGGCGCGGCTGGGGATTGAGATAGCGATCCGCCAGATGCTCGCGCTGCAACGCCACAAGATCCGCAAACCCCTCCCGCGTCGGTTCCAGCCGCAGCTTCAGGCCGAGCGCGGCATCCCCGATGGTGCCGGAGACCACGATGGCCTCTCCCGGCCGGGCTCTCGTGCGCGGCACGAACTCGCCCTTGGGCACGGTGCCGAAGGCGGTGATGGAGAGGGTGAGCGGCCCCGGCGTCCTCACCGTGTCGCCGCCGAGGATGGGACAGCCATGGAGGCTCGCATCGGCGCCGAGACCGATGGCGAAGGCTTCCATCCAGCTCTCCGGCATGTCCCTGGGCAGAGCGATGGCCAGCAGCGCGCCGAGCGGCGCCGCGCCCTTGGCGGCAAGGTCGGAGAGGTTCACCCGCAACGCCTTGCGGGCGATGGCGTCGGGCGGATCGTCGGGAAAGAAATGGACCCCCGCCACCAGCGCATCCTTGGTGAGGACGAGGTCCATGCCCTCGGGCGGGGACAGGAGCGCCGCATCGTCCATGAGGCGGAGCGCGGCGGGGTCGGTGGCGAGCGGCCGGAAGAAACGGGCGATGAAGCGGTCCTCGCCGGAACCCCCATCCCCCATATCAGGCCGCCCCCGGCCTTGAGAACTCGGGCGCGCGCAGGTCGCGGGCCAGCGCATCCAGCACGGCATTGACCATGCCGGTCTCGTCATTGTCGAGGAAGGCGGCGGCCACGTTCACATATTCCGTGATCACCACCCGCGCCGGCACGTCGGGGCGGGCGAGCAATTCATAGGCGCCGGCCCGGAGCGAAGCGCGCAGCACCGCTTCCACCCGGCGCAGCGGCCAGCCCTGAGACAGCGCATTGTCCACCATGGGGTCGATCTGCCGCTGCTCACGCAGCACGCCTTCCACCACGTCGCGGAACAGACGCCGGTCGGCCTCGGGATACTGCGTGCCCTCCACCTCCTGGCCGAGCCAGTGGCTCTCGAACTGGGAGAGGATCTCGTTGAGCGGCGTTCCGGCCACGTCCATCTGGTAGAGCGCCTGGACGGCGCCGAGGCGCGCCGCGCTCTTCTTCATGGGTTTGGGGACATCGATCATGCCGCCACCCGCCGCTTGAGGCGCAGCAGCGCCAGAGCCGCCTGGGCCGCGCCGCCGCCCTTATTGCCTTCGGTCACGCGCGCCCGCTCCCAGGCCTGCGCCTCCGTGTCCACGGTGAGGATGCCGTTGCCCAGCGGCAGGCCGTGGGCCAGCGCCAGATCCATGAGGCCGCGGGCGGATTCCCCCGCCACGATCTCGAAATGATAGGTCTCGCCCCGGATCACGCAGCCGAGACCCACCACGGCCTCGTAAGGCTCGCCCGCCAGCTCCGCGCCATCCAGCGCGATCTCGGCGGCCACCGGCACCTCCAGCGCACCGGGCACGGTGATGATGTCCACCTCGGCCCCGGCCGCTTCGAGCGCGGCGCGCGCGCCGGCCAGCAATTCGTCCGCCAACGCTTCGTAATAGCGCCCTTCCACGATCAGGACGCGGGCGCCGGAAACCAGTTCGGCTTCCTCGCCCGCACGGTCGCTGCGCGTGCTCACCATGAGATTTCTCCTGAACCCGGCCGAGGGGTTACTCGCCCCGGGGGAACTCTGCAAGCCGCGCGGCGTAGCGGGCCATCAGGTCCACCTCCAGATTGACCCGGTCCCCGCGCCCCACATCGCCCCAGGTGGTCACCGCCAGCGTGTGGGGAATGAGCAGGCAGGAGAAGGCCCCACCCTCCACCGTATTCACCGTGAGCGAGGTGCCGTCCAGGCACACCGAGCCTTTGGCGGCGATGAAGCGGGCAAGCGCGTCGGGCGCCTCGAACACATAGCGGCTTGTCTCGCCCAGGTCCTCGCGGGACACGACGGGGATCGCCGCGTCCACGTGCCCCGTGACGAGATGTCCCCCCAGCTCCGCCCCCATGGCGAGCGCCCGCTCCAGGTTCAGCCGGCGCCCTTCGGTCCATACCGCGGCGGTGGTGATGGCCAGCGTCTCGGGCGCGGCATCCACCGTGAACAGCGCGCCGAGCGGACCGCCCTCCTGGACCGAGGTGACGGTGAGGCACACGCCGGAGCAGGAGATGGAGGCGCCGATCTCGATGGAGGACGCCTCATAGCGCGTGGCGATGGTGAGGGTGCGCACATCGTTGTGCGCCTTGATCCCGGCGATCTGGCCGAGATCCGTGACAATGCCTGTGAACATGAAACCTTCGTCCCTCTTACCGGCGCCAGAGGCGCACGAGCGTGTCGTCCCCCAGCTCCGCCTGCTCCACCGCGGCGAAGCCCACCGGCGCGGTGAGGCGGTGGAGCGGGTGCCCGGCCAGCGCATCCAGCGCGCCCGCGCCCAAAAGGAGCGGGCTCTTGAACACCGCCACCTCGTCCGCGAGCCCGGCATCCAGCAGCGCGGCGGCGAGCTGCGGCCCGCCCTCTACCATCAGCCGCGTCACGCCCAAAAGGCTCAGCAGATGCAGCACCGCCTGCAGATCGAACCGGCCATCGGCGCCGCGCGGGGCGCGCAGCACCTCGACGCCGAGATCCACCAGCACCTTTTCCCGCTCCAGCGGCGCATCTTCCGCGCCCACTACCCAGACCGGCACGTCGGCGGCGGTGCGCACAAGCCGCGACGTCACGGGCAGGCGCAGGTCGCCGTCCAGCACGATGCGGACCGGCGAGCGGTTCTCCAGGCCCGGCAGGCGGACATTGAGCCGCGGGTCGTCCGCCAGCGCCGTGCCGATGCCCACCATGATGGCGTCGGAGGCGGCGCGCATGAGATGGGCCCGCTCACGCGCCGCCTCGCCAGTGATGGCGGCCGGAGCCGGGCCGGGAAGGCCCGCTTTTCCATCGGCGGAGACCGCCATCTTCAAAAGCACGTGGGGCCGGCCGCGGGTGACGCGGCTGATATGGCCGGCATGGTCCACCAAAGCCTGCTCGGCGCCGACCCCGACCGTCACCCAGATGCCCGCTGCGCGGAGCCGCGCGATGCCGCGCCCGCGCACCCGGTGGTCAGGATCGTCGATGGCGGCCACCACCCGGCGGATGCCGGCGGCGATCACCGCATCGGCGCAAGGCGGCGTGCGTCCATGGTGCGAGCAGGGCTCCAGCGTCACATAGAGGGTTGCGCCGCGCGCGGCCTCCCCGGCCTGGGCGAGCGCAATCGGTTCCGCATGGGGGCGGCCCGTGGGGGCAGTGCCCGCCTCGCCGAGAATGCGGGGGCCGGACGGGGACTGAGCCACCACCACGGCGCCCACGGACGGGTTGGGCCAGGTACGGCCGAGGCCCGCCTGCCCTATTTCCAGCGCCCGCGCCATCAGGCGCTCATCCTCCTGGGGCGTGGTGACGGCGAAGGTAGAGACCGCGCTCATTCCGGACGGCGCGGCACGTCGCCCGGCGCCGCCTTGGCCTCTGACGGCGGCTTGCCGGCGGCCAGCTCGTCCAGCACGCTCTCAAAATCCTTGGCCTCGCGGAAATTGCGATAGACCGAGGCAAAGCGGACATAAGCGACATCGTCGATGCGCTTCAGCTCGCGCATCACCATCTCGCCGATAAACTCGGTGGGGATGTCGGTGTCGATCTTCTCAAGGTTGCGAACCACACGCGAAACGAGTGCATCCACCGTGTCCGGCTCGGCCACGCGCTTGCGCAGCGCGGTCTGCACGGACCGGGCGAGCTTCTCGCGGTCGAACCGCTCGCGCCGGCCGGAACGCTTTACCACCGTCAGCTCACGCAGCTGTACGCGCTCGAACGTGGTGAAGCGGCCATTGCAGTTGGGGCACACCCGCCGGCGGCGGATGGCCGTGTCCTCCTCGGTGGGGCGACTGTCCCGGACCTGAGTGTCTTCATGCCCGCAATAGGGACAGCGCATGCTTGTGCCCTTCCGACGCCCCGCTCAGCCGTAGATGGGGAAGCGGTCGAGAAGGCTCGAGACCTTCTCCCGCACCGCCTGCTCCACCAGACTATCTTCGTCGACGCCCTTTTGCGAGAGCACCTCGAGAACCTCGGCGATCATGTCGCCCACCTGCTGGAACTCCTTCACGCCGAACCCGCGGGTGGTGCAGGCGGGCGTGCCGAGGCGGATGCCGGAGGTCACGGCCGGCTTCTCGGGGTCGAACGGGATACCGTTCTTGTTGGTGGTGATGTGGGCGCGGCCGAGGGCCACCTCGGACACCTTGCCGGTCAGGCGCTTGGGGCGCAGGTCCACCAGCATCACATGGGTGTCGGTGCCGCCGGAGACGATGGCGAAGCCGTGGCCGCGGAGCGTTTCTGCAAGCGCACGAGCGTTTTCCACGACGTTCTTCGCGTAAAGCTTGAATTCCGGCTGGAGCGCTTCGCCGAACGCGACCGCCTTGGCGGCGATCACGTGCATCAGCGGGCCGCCCTGGATTCCGGGGAAAATGGCCGAGTTGATCTTCTTGGCCAGATCCTCGTCATTGGTCAGGATCATACCACCGCGCGGGCCGCGCAGGGTCTTGTGGGTGGTGGTGGTCACCACATGCGCGTGGGGGAACGGGCTCGGGTGCGCCCCGCCCGCCACGAGGCCGGCGAAGTGGGCCATGTCCACCATGAGCTTGGCGCCCACGCTGTCGGCGATGGCGCGCATCTTGGCGAAGTCGATCACACGCGGATAGGCGGAGCCGCCGGCCACGATGACCTTCGGCTTGTGCTCGTCCGCGAGCTTGGCGATCTCCTCATAGTCCATGCGCTGGTCGTCCTGGCGCACGCCATAGGAGACCGGCTTGAACCACTTGCCGGACATGTTCACGGGCGAGCCGTGGGTCAGGTGCCCGCCGGCCGCGAGGTTAAGCCCAAGGAACGTGTCGCCCGGCTGCATCAGCGCGAAGAACACCGCCTGGTTCGCCTGGCTGCCGGAATTGGGCTGCACATTGGCGAAGCCGCAATTGAACAGCTTCTTGGCGCGCTCGATGGCCAGCGTCTCGGCCACGTCCACGAACTGGCAGCCGCCGTAATAGCGCCGACCCGGATACCCTTCCGCATATTTGTTGGTGAGCACCGAACCCTGGGCTTCCAGCACCGCGCGGGAGACGATGTTCTCCGAGGCGATCAACTCGATCTCGTCGCGCTGGCGACCGAGCTCGGCTTTGATGGCAGCGGCGATCTCGCCGTCCGTCTCGCTGAGCGGGGCGGAGAAGAAGCGGTTGTTTTCCTCGCGGACGGAGGAACGGGGCGCATCGTGCGATGCCATGGACGATCTCCGAGGTTCCGGCGCGGACCTGCCGCAACGCAGCGTCGGCCCAGGCAGGCGGCTCGCTTATCACAGGGTGACGGCCAAGTCCAAAGCCGGAGCAATTCCCGAGCGCAGGGCTGGGTTGCAGAGGGCGCGGCAACCCACCCGCCGCCTCACCCCCACGCTCGCGCACCAGGGAATCGGGCGCACACAGCGAACCGAGGCGGCTCACGCGTCACTTTAAGTGAAGTAAAATTTATTAACCTAAACAATGACTTAAATCCGACACTTCACGCAATGTCGGCCGCCTTTGATGGCACCCTCACTTGGCGCTGAAATTCACCGGCACGGTCAGGGTGATCACGCCGCCCGCCACTTCCGGCGGCGGCGCGGGCACCGGCGAGGCGCGGCGGATCAGGTCCAGCACCTCGGCATCCAGCGCCGGTGAGCCGGCCGAGCCCGCAAGACTCGCCCCCACGACACGCCCGGAGCGGTCGATGGAGAAGCGCAGGCGCGCCGTCCCCTCCTCGCGCCGTGCCCGTGCCTCGGCCGGGTAGCGCTTGTGGCGGTTGAGGTGCGCGACCAGCATGCTGCGCCAGGTAGCAGGCGCGGCGGAATTCGAGGCGGACGCCCCTGAATTGGGCGCAGCGGTGGCATTGGAGGGCGCGGCATCCGAGCGCGGGGCGGCGCTGGTGGTGGGCGCCGCCGGCTTGCGGCTTGCCTTCGGCTTGGGCTTCGGCTTCTCCACCGGCTTGGGCGGCGGCGGCTCCTTCACCTCTTCCACCGGGCGCGGCGGGGGCAGGAGGGCCTCGGCCAGCGGCGGGGGCGGCGGCAGCTCCGGCAGTTCGAGAAGAGGATCGACGATGGGCTCGGGCGGCGGGGTCGCCTCCTCCAGCTCCTCCGGCGTGTCCATGGGATCGGGCGCCTGAACCATTTGCGGGCCGGGCGCCACATCCTCGGTCTCGGAGGGCGGCGCCACGGGCAGCGGCGCAAGATCGATCATCATGGCCGCGGCCGCCGGCTCGCTTTCCGCCGCATAGGGCCAGTGCAGCGAGAGATAGACCGCGCCCACATGCAGAGCGAGGATCACCACGCCGGCCATCAGCCAGCGCGTGGCATAATTCCCATGGCCGCCATGGTGCGGCTCGTGATGCCAGTCCACCGCGCTCAACGGGCGGCTCCGGGCGCAGGGGCAGCGGGGGCTGACTGGCCGGGCGTGCCCTCCAGACCCACCAGGGCGACCTTCAGGTAGCCGGAATTGCGCAGGAGGTTCATCACCTCCATCACGTCGCCATAGGACACCGCCTTGTCGGCGCGCACGAAGATGCGCTGCTGGCGGTCATTGTTGGTGGCGGCGTCCAGCACCCGGCCGATGCCATCGCGCGGCACGGGGTCGTTGCCGAGCGAAAGCTCCAGCGCCGTGTTGACGCTGAGGAACACCGGCTTGTCCGGCCGCTGCTGCTGCTGCGCCGTGGAGGTGGGCAGCTCCACCTGGATGTCCACGGTGGCGAGCGGCGCCGCCACCATGAAGATGATGAGCAGAACGAGGATCACGTCGATGAAGGGCGTGACGTTGATCTCATGATTCTCGGAGAGGTCTTCCCCGCCGTGGTCGAGGTGGGCGGCCATGTCCTACTCCGCCGCAGCCCGCAGGCGGCCGCTGGGGGCCGTCGCCTCGCGGTCGAGATCGCGAGACAGGTGTCGCATGACCTCGGCGGACGCGTCGGCCAGCGACGCCTTGTAGTTGGCGATGGCGCGGGCGAACACGTTGTAGATGATCACCGCCGGGATGGCGGCCACGAGGCCGATGGCGGTGGCGAGCAGCGCCTCGGCGATGCCAGGGGCGACGACCGCGAGGTTCGTGGTGTTCGCCTTCGAGATGCCGATGAAGCTGTTCATGATGCCCCACACCGTGCCGAACAGGCCGACGAACGGGGCGGTGGAGCCGATGGTGGCGAGCAGGCCGGTGCCCAGCACCATGCGCCGGGCGGCGTGCGCCTCGATCCGGTTCAGGGCAACGGCGACGCGCTCCTTGATGCCCTCGGCCGGCAAAGCACGGGAGACTTCCACTTCGGCCAGCGCGGCGCGCACCACGGCGCCGGCGGCGCCGCCTTCCTTGCCCGGCACGGCCTTCGCGGAGGCGAGGAGGCTCGGCGCAAGGCGCAGGATCTTGAGGGTGCGGCGCACGGCCCGGTTCGCGGCGATCAGCTCAAAGGTCTTCACCAGCCAGACGGTCCAGGTGACCACGGAGGCGAAGGCGAGGCCCAGCATCACCGCCTTCACCACGAGGTCCGCCGCCATGAACATGCCCCAGGGGGACAGATCGTGGGGCAGGACGCCGTTGGCGGCGGGCGGCAGGGCCTCGGGCAGGGCCGGAGCCGCGCTCGCGGGAGCGGCGGCGTTCGCGGGATCAGAGGGGTTCGCAGGGGCGGAAGGAGCCGCAGCGGCCGGAACGGGCGCCGGCACAGCTGCGGGCTGCACTGCCGGAGGCGGCGTCGTCGCCGTGGGCGCCGGTGAGAAGGACGGGGCGGACACGGCCGGAGCGGGCGCCGGGGCTGGCCTCGCAGCAGCGGGCGCGGGCGGAGCGGGAGACGCTGCGGCCGGTGCCGGATGGGCCGGCACGGCTGCGGGCTGTTGCGCGAGCGCAGCCCCGCCCATGGCGAGCGCCGCCACGAGCACCAGGGCAGAATGGGAAAGCCTACGGACGCATACCGGAGGCATGCCCAAAGATTCGCGTATCGTCATCGCGCTTCACCGGCGTCAAATATGGGAGCTGGCTTGGCTGGCGATCCGCGGGGCGGAATGGCTGGCTGACCCGCTTATTACGCCCAAGAGGGCGCCGCGTTAAGTCTTTTTGCAGTGCACGAGACAACGCGCCGCCGTGACGCAGCGACAATCAGCACTTGCGCACGCACGTTGCCGCTTGCTGCGAAGCTGCGCAATATGTAGCCGGGATACGCCTGTGCCGCAGGCCGGAGCTGGGGACTGATGACGGAGATGGCCGCGAAGCGGAAACGGGGAGTTGCGCGTTCAGACGCGCCGCGCCGCCTGTTGCCGGCCGGCTTCCGCCTCACCGGCTGGCTCCTCTCCTACCTTCTTCTGGTCAACCTGATTCTCGGCGGCGTCGCGGCCGGGGTCATGGCCGCGCCCATGGGCGATGGCGGGCTGCTCTGCACCACCCATGTGGATGGCGGACAGCCCGACGGCGGCGCCTCGGACGACCACGCGCCCCATTGCGTGCTCTGCCCGCTCAGCGGCGCGACGCCGCTGGTGCCCGAGCCTGCCGCCTTCACCGCCCCCCTCGCCGCGCCTCATGTGGCCGAGGCCCCGGCGGTCACGCTCCCCGCGCCGCCGGCCCCGGCGGTCCATGAAAGCGCCCGCCCCCGCGCCCCACCCGTTCCCGCCTGAAGCTTTTCGCCGCTGCCCCGGCAGCACGCTTCATCCGGCTCGATCGCCGCTCCCGTGCGGGCGCGATCGCGGGACATTTCCATGCCTTTGCGTCATTTCACGCCGCAGACGCGGCCTCTCGCCTGTCTATTGCTCGCCACCACCGCCCTCGCCTGCCCCCTCTCCGCTCATGCGCAGGAGGCCAGCGTCGATCTTCCCACCATCTCCGTCAGCGACGGCCAGGGGGGAAGCATCACCGTCCGCTCCGTCGCTGAAGCGCGTGCGGCGCTGGACCTGATCCCCGGCGGCGTCGCTTTGGTGACCGCCCAGCAGTGGCAGAACACACCTGCCACCACCATCAAGGACATGCTGGACTACGTGCCCGGGGTGTTCGTCCAGCCGAAATGGGGCGAGGACACGCGCCTCTCCATCCGCGGCTCGGGCATCTCGCGCAGCGCCCATCTGCGGGGCGTCCTGCTTTACCAGGACGGCATCCCGCTCTCCTCCGTGGACGGCGGCGGCGACTTCCAGGAGATCGACCCCACCGCCTACCAATATGTGGAGGTGTTCAAGGGCGCCAACGGCTACCAGTACGGCGCGAACGCGCTGGGCGGCGCCATCAATTTCGTCACCCCCACCGGCCGCAGCAATCCCGGCGCCGGCATCAGGCTCGATGCCGGCAGCTTCGGCTTTGCCCGCTTCCAGGCCAATGTGGGCGGGGTGAACGGCGCCTTCGACGGCTACATCACCGGCTCCTACCTTTCGCAGGACGGCTTCCGAAACCATTCCTCCGGCACCAACACACGCGGCAGCGGCAATTTCGGCTGGCAGCCCACCGAGAACGTGGAGACGCGTTTCTATTTCAATGCCACCGACGTGCAGCAGGACATTCCCGGCTCCGTCTCGAAATATGTGGCGCTCCATTCCCCCCAGAGCGCCAACCCCACCAATGTGGCCCTCGACTATGAGCGGGACATCCAGGCCATCCGGGTGGCCAACAAGACCAGCTTCCTGATCTCCGACACCACGAAACTGGACGTGGGCGTGTTCTATACGGACAAGTCCCTGTTCCACCCCATCTTCCAGGTGCTGGATTACGGCTACCAGGAATATGGCGCCTTCACCCGCCTCGTGGACGAGCGGAGCATCGGCGGCTTCAAGAACCGTCTCGTCATGGGCGTGAACTACGGCACCGGCACGGTGGATGCGCAGCGCTACACCAACGTCTTCGGCAACCCGGCCCAGCTCGTCTACATGTCCAATGACGAGGCAACGACCACCACTTTCTATGCCGAGGACAATTTCTACGTCCTGCCGGACTTCGCCTTGGTGGGTGCGTTCCAGTATCTCGATGCCAGCCTCGGCCGCGTCGCCTATCTCGGCACGACATCCGGCGGCAACGACTATCAGCTCTTCCTTCCCAAGGGCGGCTTCGTCTGGGAGCTGGGGCCGGACTCCCAGCTCTACGGCAACGTCTCCCGCTCCGGCGAGGCGCCAACCTTCTCCGAGCTGACCAATTTCGCGGTGGGCGACATCGCCAACCTCAAGGCGCAGACCGCGACCACGGTGGAGATGGGCTCGCGGGGCCGCAGCCCCACCTTCAACTGGGACGTCTCGCTCTATCGCTCCTGGGTCGAGAACGAATTGCAGTGCCAGGATACCGGCGTGCTGATGGGGCTCACCTGCACGGTGGTGAACCTCTCCAACACCATCCATCAGGGCATGGAAGTGGGCGCCAACTGGTCCATGTTCCAGGGCCTCTTCACCCACGGCCCGGCACAGGACAGCGTGTGGCTGAACCTCGCCTACACCTATAACGACTTCTATTTCGACAACGACCCGGTCTGGGGCAACAACCAGCTTCCCGGCATCCCGCGGCATTATCTGCGGGCGGAGATGCTCTACAAGCATCCCAGCGGCTTCTATGCCGGGCCGAACGTGGAATGGGTGCCCGTCGCCTATTATGTGGACGACGCCAACACGCTGAACTCCTCGCCCTATGCCCTGTTGAACTTCAAGGCGGGCTACGAGCCGCCGGGCGGGCGCTTCTCGGTCTATGTGGACGCCCGCAACCTCTTCAACGTGAACTATATCGCCAGCGCCAGCGTGACCGCTCTGGCCGCGCCGAACCAGGCCTTGTTCGAGCCGGGCAACGGGCGGGCGGTGTATGTCGGCACGAAGATGACTTTCTGAACCTGAGCGGCGGTCTCTCTCCCGCCCCTGCAGCGGAGTGCGCCTCGCGCGCTCTCCGCATTTTGATGCGCCGCGGCCCCCAAATGCCGTCGCGGGATTGACGCGGGCGCACTCCTCCCTTAACCGCTCTAGTCTTATCAACATGAATGGCTTCAGCCCGCCTCATGGCCGAACTCGCGCCCAAAGCCGCGTCGAAGGATGCACCCCGTATTTCGTTCGTCTCCCTCGGCTGCCCCAAGGCGCTGGTGGACAGCGAGCGCATCATCACGCGCCTGCGGGCGGAGGGGTACGAGCTGTCGCGCAACCATGACGGCGCCGACCTCGTCATCGTCAACACCTGCGGCTTCCTCGACAGCGCCAAGGCGGAAAGCTTAGCGGCCATCGGCGATGCGCTGGCGGAAAACGGCAAGGTGGTGGTCACCGGCTGCATGGGCGCCGAGCCCGAGCAGATCCGGCAGGTGCATCCCGGCGTGCTCGCCGTCACCGGCCCGCAGCAATATGAGAGCGTGCTTGCCGCCGTCCACGAGGCGGTGCCGCCGCAGCACGATCCCTTCCTTGATCTGGTGCCCGAGCACGGCATCAAGCTCACCCCGCGCCACTATGCCTATCTGAAGATTTCCGAAGGCTGCAACAATCGCTGCACCTTCTGCATCATCCCGAAGCTCCGCGGCGACCTCGTCAGCCGCCCGCTCGCGGACGTGATGCGCGAGGCCGAGCGGCTGGTGAACGCAGGGGTCAAGGAACTCCTGGTGATTTCCCAGGACACCTCGGCCTATGGCGTCGACATCAAATATGCCGCCAGCACATGGCGGGAGAAGGAGCGCCAAGCCCGCTTCTACGACCTCGCCGAGGCCCTGGGCGAGCTCGGCGCCTGGATCCGGCTGCACTATGTCTATCCCTACCCGCACGTGGACCGGGTGATGGAGCTGATGTCGGCCGGCAAGGTGCTGCCCTATCTCGACATCCCCTTCCAGCATGCGAGCCCGGACGTGCTGCGCCGTATGAAGCGTCCGGCCTCCCAGGAAAAGACCCTGGCGCGCGTCCAGGCATGGCGGGCGGCCGTGCCGGACCTGACGCTGCGCTCCACCTTCATCGTCGGCTTCCCCGGCGAGACCGAGGCGGAGTTCCAGGAGCTTCTCTCCTTCCTCGAAGAGGCGGAGCTGGACCGGGTCGGCTGCTTCAAGTTCGAGCCGGTGGCCGGCGCGCCCGCCAACGACATCGCCCTCCCCGTCCCGGACGAGGTGAAGGCCGAGCGCTATGACCGCTTCATGCGCACCCAGCAGGCCATCTCGGCGCGCCGCCTGAAGAAGAAGGTGGGCACGCGCCAGCAGGTGATCATCGACAGCGTGACGCCGACCGGCGCCATCGGCCGCACCAAGGGCGACGCACCGGAGATCGACGGGCGCGTGCACGTGGCTTCGCGCCGTCCGCTGCGCGTGGGCGAGATCGCCAGCGTGAAGATCGACGGGGCGGATGCCTACGATTTGCGGGGAACGGCCGTCGGGTTCTGAGCCGGCGCGCCACACGTCCTTCCGCCCTTTAGCCGTCATGCCCGGGCTTTGACCCGGGCATCTCACCGGCGGGCCATAGTCCCCTCTCCCGCTTGCGGGGGAGGGTTAGGGAGGGGGCATCTCAAGCAGAGTTAAGCTGGGAATCTGGGAGGGCGCGGCATTTCCCCCTCCCCAGCCCTCCCCCGCAAGCGGGAGAGGGAGCGCGCAGCACCCGGAACAAGCGTGCGCGGTCGGCTGTCAGAGACATCAAAACGCCCAGAGGACGCTGCCCTTCACGGCATTTTCCGTCACGTCCGACGAGATCTGCCCGCTATAGCTGACGCCCACGCTGAGGTTCTGGCTCACCTGGGCGGACAGGCCCGCCGCGGCGATCAGCGCGTCCGAGGCAAGCGGGGCACCATAGATGGTGAAGGGCGAGGCGCCAGCCGTGAAGGCGAGCGTGCTTGCGGGCGTGAGATCGCCGAAGTCGTGCTGCCAGCCGAGCGTTCCCGTCAGCGTCACCGGCATCGCGCCTGCCGCCACGGTCATGGCGCCGCGCACGCCAAGCGTGGTGGAGAGCGTGTCGAAATCGCTCCCCGTGCCCGTGAGCGCCGCCGCGCCCACGCCTTCCGAGAAGCCATCGGTGGACAGCGCCACATAGGACAGGCCTGCAAAGGGCTCGATGCCGACCGGAACCCCAAACCCGGAGAAGAGGAAACCGTATCCCACCTCGCCGAACGCCTGCGCCGTGTCGCCGTCATAGCCCGCGCTGTAGGACTGGACGAGATTGGGAAGGGCCACGGTGCGCTGGGACGACATGTCGTGCCAGGAATAAGCGGCGCCGAACCTCAGATTGAACGCGCCGAAGCTGCGGCCGGCATAGAGCGCGAGATCGTAATTGTCGGATTCGCCGCTCGAAGTGGCGCTGTTGAGATCGTATTGCGACTGGCTGAAGCCCGCCGCAAGTCCCACCCGCCAGTCCGCCATCAGGGTATCGAGGCCCATGATGAAGCCTCCGATGGAGCTGGAAGTGCCCGAGGCGTTGAAGTTGCCGTCATTGGCGCCCCAGCCGGCATAAGCCTGTCCCCACAAGGTCGCGCCGCTGATGCCCGGCATGTCCACGGCCTTCGGCCCGGCACCCGCCGGCGCGCTGGCCGTCCCCTGGAGGAGGCGGCCCGTCACCGCGTTGCGGACATAGGCCGACTGCTGCTGGAGCACGCTCTGGGCCGAGGCGTAGACGTCACCGTCGAGCTGCGCAAAAGCGACGGGTGCTCCGGTGGCGGTGACGCCGGCAAGCGCGGCGGCGAGAGGCGTCGTGCTGGACAATTGATCGGCGGCCGCCGCCACCGCCATCTGGTTGGGCGTGATGGCGAAGGCGGCGAACGGCACCGGGCTGCGCGCCAGACCAATGCTGACGCCATTGTTGGTGGAAACCTCGATCGCCAGGAAGGGATAGAGGGACGAGGTGGTGCCGAAATGCACGGGGTCGAGCACGAAGCTGCCCACCACCCCGCCGCCGGCGGTCATCAGGGTGTAGCTGGAGCCGAGGGTGGGGTTGAAGCCCGGCAGCGCCAGGACCTGGAGTGTCGCCCCGTCGCTCGCCAGCACGCCCGTGGCCGACAAGAGATCGCTAGTGCCGTTGGGCCCGATCTCCGCCGTATAGACCGCGGTCGAGGCCAGCGAAACATTGCCGTTCACCTGGATGGTGCCAATGGAGTGGCCGGGCGAGACACGGCCGGAGGAGACGAGGTCCCCTTTGATGATGCCGTTGCCGATGAGCAGTGCGCGGTTCGTCACCGTGCCGGTGACGGTGCCGTCATTGGAGAACGTGCCGGTATTGAGGACATCGCCCTGGATCTGGCCGGTGCTTTGCGCGTTCGCGCTGTTGCTGAACGCACCGACGACGACGCCGGAAGTGAAGAAGGTAGAGGAATTGACCACCCCGCCTTCGATCCGCCCGGCATTCTGCGCGGTGGCCGTGTTGGTGAGACCGCCCGTCAGGGTGCCACCGTTCGCGAAGCTGCCGGAGTTGACGGCGCCGCCCTGGATCAGGCCGATATTCTGCGCGTTGGCGGTGTTGGTGAGGGTGCCCGCCAGGGTTCCGGTGTTGGCGAATGTCCCGCCGTTCACCACGTTGCCCTGGATCTGCCCGCCATTTTGAACACTGCCGCTATTGGAAAGGGGCCCGGCCAGGGTTCCGCTATTGGTGAGCGTCCCGGAATTCTGCACCCCGCCGGTCTGCGTGCCGCTATTGGTGAAGACGCCGGAATTGATGACGCTGCCTTGAATCTGGCCGGTGCTCTGCACGGTGGCGCTGTTGGTGAGCGTGCCCGTCAGGGTCCCGTCATTGCCAAAAAATCCGGTGTTGCTGAAATTGCCGGACAGAACGCCGCTGGCGCTGTTGGCGAAGCTGCCGGAATTGACCACGCTCCCCTGGATCTGGCCGGTATTCTGCACGCTTCCGCTGGACGTGAGCGCGCCAATCATGGTGCCCGAATTCGCGAACATGCCGGCATTGGTGACGGCGCCCGTCAGGGTGCCGCTGTTCGCAAGGCTCGTCTGGGCGGAGACCTGGATGTTTGCAGCGGTGGCGCCGCCGAGGGAGAGGCCGCCGCTGGAGACCAGGATGCCCGACGGCAGGGTCACATTGCCGGTGAACATGACGGTGCCCGGCCCGCCGATATTGAGGGCGCCATTGCCCGTCACATCGCCGGCGAACAGCGCGGCATCCGGCGTCAGGAGCGTCGTCGCGTCGGCCACGAAGACCGGGATGTCGGAGGAGAAGCCGCTGTTAAGGGCGACCGTCCCGGTCACCGCCAGGGAGGCGTTGAAGACGATGCTGTCTTCCATCCCCGGCGCCGGCTGGAAGCCCACATAGCCCCCCGCCGCATCATAGAAATACGTGAAGCCGGCGAAGGCGTGGACGCCGGTGTTCACCTCGCCCGGCACTGTATTCACGCGGCTATACCAGGGCGCGAGCTCGCTGTTGCCGGCGTCGCCCTCCACGTAGGAGTAGCGGATCTGGTTCGGGTTGCCGGCCGCGCCAAGCACAATGGTGAAGGCGGTGCCGGAGGGCGCGCACGTAAAGGCGGAGTCCTCCGGGCACGTGACCGGCCTCACCTGCCCGCCGAATGTCGACCAGAGATAGGACAGGCCGGAATCCAACAGCATGGTGTTGTTGACGGTCACTTGCTGCTGGTTGACATAGAACTGGCCGGGCAGCGTCTGCCAGTCCCCGGGGATGGCGGTGCTGGGCTGAAGCTTCACATAAGCGAAACCGCTGCCCGCATTCTCCTTCGTCAGACCCGCGACGATGCCGTCCGCCGTAATCATGTAGCCGGCGCGTATGGTGGGGTTCGCACCGGTCATCCCGGCAATGTTCAGGAGGGGATTAAGGCTCGGGCTCGGCGTGAACGAATCGCCCTTCCCGGAACGCCCATAGCCGACGCCCAGCTGATAGATGCACCCGCGGCCGGTGACTTCTCTGGAGCATTCGACGGTGTCGCCGGTTTTAGCATAGTAGGCTGATTGCTCAATGAATACAGGGACTTGCGCCGTGGGCAGCACACCATTCACCGGGATGCCGTCGGTGAAGGTGACGGCCATGGTCGCCCAGCTTCCCATGGCGTAGTTGTTGCTGGACGAAAAGCTCAGCTTCTCAAGCTGGCTCGGGGGCACGTAATGGGGCACCATATAGGATGGAACCACCATCCCCACGGAGCCCGTATCCACCTGGAACGGCGCGATGAGATGCCCTTGCGTGCCTGGAAGCCCGACGGCCAGATCGAGCCACATGCTCGTGGATCCGGAGCTATAGTCCGGCCCTTTTCCCGCCGCGAATGGGATGGTGTAGGAGAGCGAATAATTGTCATACATGCTCCAGCTCTGCGCGAACGCGGCTGGAGAGGACAGGATCAGGATAGCAGCCAGCGCCGGCCGAAGGTGCGTGCCGACCTGAAATTGACCTCGCACGCGCGAAATGGACTGGACACAAGAAATCATGGAAAGCCCCCGCTTCAGGGCTTTTCTAACATGGAGCTCCGGCCTCGCCAACATGCGGAGGCGACACAACAATCCCCCGCCGAGCAGGCGGCCAAGCCCACACCTGGCGGCACCTTGGCCATGGCAGCGGCAAAATAAAAGCGCGGCTGAATCGTTCAGCCGCGCTTTTATTTAACATCGGAAAGGAAGCTCGGCGAAGCGCGCCGAAAGCTCAGCCCTCGTCGTCGTCCGAATGCTCGGGCGGGACCAGGCCCTGGAGGCCGGCGAGGAGCTCTTCCTCGGTCATGCGATCCATGACGATATCCGCATCGTCCACCGAGCTCTGCTCGCTGGATGCGATCATGGGAACGGTCTCGGGCTCCGGCTCGTCCACCTCGGTGTACTTCTGGAGCGAGTGGATCAGGTCTTCCTTCAGATCCTCGGGGCTGACCGTCTCGTCAGCGATCTCGCGCAGGGCGACCACGGGGTTCTTGTCGTTGTCGCGGTCGACCGTGATCGGAGAACCGGACGAAATCATGCGGGCGCGATGGCCGGCGAGGAGAACCAGCTCGAAGCGGTTGTCCACCTTGTCGATGCAGTCCTCAACGGTAACACGGGCCATGGACTCGGCACTCCCTCGAGCAGGGTGGTTGTGACGGTAATTTCGGAAGCCGGCCTTACTACCTCAAAAAACATCGCGTGGCAAGCCGGAATTTCTTCTTTTCTCTTGCACTTTGTATAGGAAAATAGGAGAAAGGCGCGCCGGGGGCGGCACTTTAAAGTCTTTCCACAAGAAAGACAGCTTCCAGTTGCGGGCCTGTGAATGATCGGAAATGAAAAAATTGCGCTCCTCATAGATGGCGCAAATCTCTACTCTGCGACTAAAGCACTAGGATTTGATATCGACTACAAGAGATTGCTGAAGGAATTCCAGTCTCGAGGATATCTTCTTCGTGCTTTCTATTACACCACCTTGATCGAAGACCAGGAATATTCGTCCATTCGGCCCCTGCTCGATTGGCTCGATTATAACGGTTATTCGGTCGTGACCAAGCTTGCGCGCGAATTCACCGACGCGCAGGGACGCCGTCGCGTGCGGGGCAATATGGACATCGAAATTGCGGTCGATGCCATGGAGCTCGCAGGCCACGTGGACCACATCGTGCTGTTCTCCGGCGACGGCGACTTCCGCTCGCTTGTGGAGGCACTCCAGCGCAAAGGCATGCGCGTCAGTGTTGTATCCACCATTGCCACGCAGCCGCCGCTGATCGCGGACGATTTGCGCCGGCAGGCGGATATCTTCATCGACCTCGTCGAGCTGCAGCCCAAGATCGGACGCGACCCGTCCGAGCGCCAGGGCCGCATGCAGGAGACGCCCCGCTTCCTGGAGCGGCGCGGAGGTCCTGAAGGCAGCGAGCCCTGAGGCGTGGAGCACGAACCCGGGCATGACTGCCCGCTTTGCCCTCGCTTAGCCGATTTCCGCGACGCCTGGCGCGCCGCGGAGCCGGGCTGGTTCAACGCACCCGTGGCGGGCTTCGGCCCGCACGGGGCACGGCTGCTTATTGTCGGTCTCGCGCCGGGCCTGCGCGGCGCGAACCGCACCGGCCGCCCCTTCACCGGGGATTATGCCGGCGACCTGCTCTATGCGACGCTAGGCGAATACGGCTTCGCCACCGGCAGTTATGAGGCGCGCCCGGACGACGGGCTGACGCTCAATGACGCGCGCATCGTCAACGCCGTGCGGTGCGTGCCGCCGGAGAACAAGCCGACGCCTCTGGAAATCCGCACCTGCCGCGCCTTCCTCGCCTCGGCCATTGCGGCCATGCCGAACCTGAAGGCTGTCGTGACGCTGGGCAAGATCGCTCACGATTCCACCGTGGCAGCGCTGGGCGCCCGGCCCGCCCATGTCCGCTTCGGCCATGGCGCGCGGGCCGCCATCGGCCATCTCGAACTGTTCTCCAGCTATCACTGCTCGCGCTACAACACCAATACGGGCGTGCTCACGCCGGACATGTTCCGCGCCGTCTTCTCCGCGGTGCGCGCCTATCTGGGGTGACGCTGGCAGAAGCTCAGCACATCGGCCGCGTTCTGGTTCGGCGGGAAGACCGGATAGAAGACGTGGCCGATGGCCCCGTCCTCGATGATCAGCGTGATCCGCTTCAGCAGCGTCATGCCCCCCGCCTCGAAGGTGGGCAGGTTGATGGCCCGGGTGAAGTCCAGCGTATGGTCTGACAGCAGCGGGAACGGCAAATGCAGCCGCTCGGCCACTTCGCGCTGATAGTCCGTATTCTGCGTGGAAAGACCGAAGACGTGGGTGACGCCGCTGGCGGTGAGGTCCGCATGGTGGTCGCGGAACGCACAGGATTGCGGCGTGCAGCCCCGCGCGCCGGGGATCTCATCCCACCCGTCGGGATTGGGTGCACCGGGCTCGCCGGTGCGGGGATAGCAATAGACCACCACCCGCCCGGACAGGGATGAAAGGTCCACCACATGCCCGTGGGTGCCCTGGAGCCGCACGATGGGCAGTTCCAGGCCCGGCAGATGGTCCGCGCCGCCATCGTCCTCGGGCACCGGCAGGTTGTCGGGAAGCTGGGTCCAATCGCTCACGGTCTTCCAATCTCTGGGAATAACTGTCCGGCTAAGTCTGCCCATAAGCGGACCTGTCCGCAATCCGTCCCCTCACCCGATCTCCAGCACGATATTGCCGGTGACCTTGCCCTCTTCGATCAGTTCGTGGGCCTCGGCGATGTCGGCGAGCGGCATGCGGCGGGCGATGGTGTGGGTGAGCGCGCCGGCCTCCAGAAGCTGGTTGATTTCGGCGAGGCCGGCGGCGCGGTCGGCGGCCGTGAGCTCGTAGATGAAAAGGAAGATAAGCCTGGTGTTGTTCGCCATCAGCGCGAGGCTGGGCAGCGTGCTCTCGTTGGCCGACATGCCGTAGACGGCGCAGGTGGCGTGAGGCTTCAGAATCCTGGGGTAGTAAGAAACGTTGCGGGTGAGATCCATCTCCACCACAGCGTCCACGCCCTCGGGCACAAGGGCCCGCACCCGCTCGCCCACATCCTCCGTGCGATAATTGATCACCGCGTCCGCGCCAGCCGCCAGAGCGTGGGCGGCCTTCGCATCGCTGCTCACCGTGGTCAGCACCTGCGCGCCGCGGCGCTTGGCGAGCTGGATGGCATAATGGCCCACCGAACCGGCCCCGCCGGCAATCAGTATCGTCTCGCCCGGCTTCGGGTCCGCCGTGCGGATCGCCTGGAGGGCGGTGAAGACCGGAATGCCGAGGCAGGCGCCCACCTCGAAATCCACCGCTTCCGGCAGCTGGACGGCCTGGGCGGAGGGCAAGGTGATGTATTCCGCGGCCGTGCCGAAGGCCCGCTTCCACTGGCCGTTCCAGGTCCAGACGCGCTCGCCGAGGCGGGCGGGCGAAACGCCGGGACCGATGGCATCGATCACGCCCGCGCCGTCGCTGTGGGGGATCACGAGATCTGCGGGCATGGGCCGGTAGCCGCCTTTGCGCGCCTTCCAGTCGGACGGGTTCGCGCCGCTGACCGAAAGATGCACGCGCACCTCTCCCGGCCCGGGCTGCGGCGTCGGCAGCTCGCCGACCTTCAGCACCTCTCTGGCAGGCCCCTGGCTGGTGTAGAAAGCCGCGCGCATGATCCCCCCCCCTTTTCAGGCGGTGCATCATTCACGGGCGACCCCGCCTCGGCAAGGCGGACAGCAAAAGGCCGCAGCGGATGCACCGCTGCGGCCACTCGCGACACATGACGTCAGTTGCAGGACTGCTGCTTCACCGTGGTGGAATCGCCCATGCCGTTCTCGCGATGGACGGTGCGGGACGAGCAATTGACGGACCCGGTTGTGTCGGGATCGCCGCGACGGTCGATGATCACACGCTCACGGTCCGGTCCTGTGGCCGCATCGCCTGCAGTGGCGCCGACACCGGCCCCTACCGCAGCGCCCACGGGACCGCCGACGGCCGCTCCGGCGGCGGCACCAGCCGCGCCGCCGGCAATTGCACCGTCATCGCCAGCGTATACCGAGGTCCCGGCGAGCAACGCCGCAACGGCAATAGCAAATCCAAACTTCCTCATGGTCGAATCTCCATGCTGTTCGACCATGAGAACGGGATGAGGACCTTCGTGTTCCGCCAAATATAGTAGAATGATGGCCGGAACTTAAAGCCGCAATTCTTCCAGGAGCACGTTTACTGCAAAGGCAGCGCTGAATTCCTCAGCCCCGCTCGCGCATCAGCCGGGCCTTGTCGCGACCCCAGTCGCGCTCCTTGACAGCCTCGCGCTTGTCGTGGGCCTTCCGGCCCTTGGCGAGGGCGAGCTCCACCTTGGCGCGGCCCTGCTCGTTGAAATAGATCTTGAGCGCCACCACGGTCATGCCCTCGCGCTCCACCGCATTGGCCAGCTTGTTGATCTGGCGCTTGTGCAGCAGGAGCTTCCGCGGGCGGCGCGTCTCGTGGTTGAAGCGGTTGGCTTCCAGATATTCCGGGATGAAGGCGTTGTAGAGCCACATCTCGCCGGCCTTGGCGGCGGCATAGCTTTCGCCAACCGTCGCCTTGCCGCTGCGCAGGCTCTTCACCTCGGTCCCGGTCAGCGTGATCCCCGCTTCGAAGATCTCGCCGATGTCATAGTCGAACCGCGCCCGCCGGTTGTCGGCGACCACCTTGCGGGGCAGTTCCTTTTTCTTTTTCTCGGTCATGTCTCACCCGCGGGGCAACGCGCCCCCGCGTGCCTCAGTTGATCAATCCCGCATGCACCATGGCCCGCTTCACCACGGCGCGCGTGGTGTCGGAGACGGGCACCATGGGCAGGCGCACGTCCTCGACCATCTTGCCGAGGGTCGCGAGGGCGAACTTCGTCGGCGCAGGATTGGTTTCCAGGAACAGCGACGTGTGCAGCGGCATCAGCAGATCCTGTATCGCCAGTGCCGCCTTGTAGTCACCCGCAAGGCAGGCGGTCTGGAACTCCGAGCACAGGCGCGGGGCGACGTTCGCGGCCACCGAGATGCAGCCCTGCCCGCCATGAGCGTTGAAGCCCAGAGCGGTCGCGTCCTCGCCGGAGAGCTGGATGAAGTCCGGCCCCAGCGCCTGCCTCTGGAGCGAGACGCGGGCGAGGTTGGCGGTGGCATCCTTCACGCCGGCGATGTTCTCCAGCTCATAGAGCCGGGACATGGTCTCCACCGACATGTCGATCACCGAGCGGCTCGGGATGTTGTAGATGAAGATCGGCAGCCCGATGGCATCGTTCACCGCCTTAAAGTGCTGGAAGAGCCCTTCCTGGGTCGGCTTGTTGTAATAGGGCGTCACGATCAGCACCGCGTCCGCGCCCACCTTCTCGGCGTGCCTGGAGAAGGCCACCGCATCCACCGTGCTGTTGGAGCCGGCGCCGGCGATGACCGGCACGCGGCCCTTCGCCTGGTCCACGCACCACTCGATCACCTGCTCATGCTCGGCATGGGTCAGCGTGGGGCTTTCCCCGGTGGTGCCGACGGGCACGAGGCCGTGGGTGCCTTCGGCGATCTGCCATTCCACGAGGTCGCGGAAGGCTTTCTCGTCCAGCGCGCCGTCGCGAAAAGGTGTGACGAGTGCGGTAAAGGAACCGCGGAAGCGCTCCACGGACGAGGGGGTGGACATGGCCTGTGCCTTGTTCTGATTCACGATGTGCCCCAGGGCAATGCGCCCCGGCGGACCGCATCAGATAAACTGTTGCGGCCCCCTCGGGAAGGGCGCACCTTTCAAAGATAGGAAGCTGGCCCTGTTTTCGCCCGTTTTGGATGTTCACGGTCGAGGGAGCGGGATTGCGGAACAAACGCAAGGCCACGCTTGAGTTGGGGGCGCGGGGCGCCTGCCAAAATCTAGTAGAGACACGTCGCGCGACAGATGCAGCCGCCCGAGCCGCGCATCGCTGTTTCGACGAGGCTTTAGGGTTTCGTCAATCGCGATCGCGGACAAATAGCAGCGAACCAGCTTCCACTGGCGTGAGGATCCGGAATGCCGTCTGCCACCAGCCTGATTTCCCGCACTGCTTTGGCGATCGCCCTCGCCTGCGCCGTGCCGGCAATGGCCGCGTCCGATCCTCAGGACAGCAAGACGAAATCCACGACGCCGGCGCCCAAGCCCACGTCGAAGCCCACAGCCAGCACCTCTGACAAGAAGAGCGACGGCAAGAAGGCCGATGCCAAGAAGACTGACGCGAAGAAGCCCGACAGCAAGGCGGCCGCCAAATCCACGGCAAAGCCCTCCTCCAAGGCGACCGCCTCCAAGGGCCCGGCGCCGACGCTGGCCGCCACATCAGGCCCGGCGCTCACCGGCGACATGTCCACCCTGCGCAATGCCGTCACCCTCGCGAAGAATGCCCGGGGCTCGGAGGCGCTCGCCGCCGCCGAAGGGCTGGACGACCCGGTGGCGCGCTCGCTGGTGACGTGGCTGGTGATCCGCAACGCCGCCAACGATCTCGGCTTCGACGGCATTGTCGGCTTCATGCGCGACAAGCCGGGCTGGCCCACCCAGAACACCCTGCGCCGGAAGGCCGAGGCGGTCCTCTTCGCCGAGAAGCGCTCGCCCTCGGTGGTGCGGGCCTATTTCGGCGACCAGGCGCCCCTCACCGGCCCGGGCAAGATCGCCCTCGCCCGCGCCTTTGCCGCGTCCGGCGACCGCGAGATGACCGCAGCGCTGGTGCGCGACGCGTGGCGCAGCGATGATCTCTCGGAAAGCTCCGAGCAGACGGTGATGAGCGAATTCGGCACGCTGCTCTCGCGCGCCGACCACAAGGCGCGCGCCGACAAGTTCAGCTACAAGCCGGACACCGAGCGCGCCATGCGCGCCGCTGCCCGCGCGGGCTCGGACATCGTCGCCCTCACCAAGGCGCGCCTCGCCATCGCCCGCAAGGATGCCGACGGCGCGAAGCTCCTGGCGGACGTGCCCATGACGCTCGCCAACGACCCGGCCTATCTGTTTGCGAAATCTCAGCTCGCCCGCCGCGCCGACCGCACGCAGGAAGCCGCCCAGGCGCTGCTCGCCGCCTCCGACAAGGCGTCCGCCCAGGTGGACACGGACGAATGGTGGATCGAGCGCCGCCTCGTCGCTCGCGAGCTGCTGGACGAGGGCGATGCGCGCACCGCCTACAAGGTCGCCGCCGACGCCGCGACGCCCTCAGCCGACAATTACCGGGCGGAATCCCACTTCACCGCCGGCTGGATCGCGTTGCGCTTCCTGAAGGATCCGCGCACCGCCGCCGCCCATTTCGCCCATATCGCGGACGAGCAGACCAACCCCATCACCTTGTCGCGCGCCGGCTACTGGCAGGGCCGCGCGGCGGAGGCCATGGGCGACACCGGCACGGCGCGGGCGCGCTATGAGAATGCGGCCCGCTATTCCACCACCTATTACGGCCAGCTTGCCCGCACCCGCCTCGGCCTCGCGCCGGTGGCACTGCGGCACGCGCCGGAGACCTCGGGCTCCCGCTCCACCTTCGACCGCATCGAGGCGGTGCGCGCCATCAAGCTGCTCTATGCCATCGGCGACCGCGACACGCCCATGACCATCTATTACGACCTCGCCTGGCGCATGGAGGACAGCTCGCATTTGGCCCTCCTCGCCCAGCTCGCCGAGGCCAACAATGACGCGCGCGGCGCGCTCGTGGTGGGCAAGGAGAGCGTGTTCGAGGGCCACCCGCTCGACGCTCAGGCCTTCCCCACCTTCGGCCTCCCCTCCTACACCGCCATCGGCAATCCGGTGGACAAGGCCATGATCTATGCGGTGGCGCGGCAGGAGAGCCAGTTCAACCCGCGCACCCTCTCCAGCGCCAAGGCCATGGGCCTGATGCAGGTGACGCCGGCGGCGGGCCGCGAGGTCTCCAAGCAGACCGGCGCGCCCTATAATGAAGCCCGCCTCATGAGCGACCAGTCCTACAACGTGCAGTTCGGCGCGGCCGAGCTGGGCGAGCTGGTGGAGAATTACGGCGGCAACCCCGTTTTGGTCTTCGCCGCCTACAATGCGGGGCGCGGCAGCGTGCGCAAATGGTTCGAGCGCTACGGCGACCCGCGGGACAAGGATGTAGACCCGGTGGACTGGGTGGAGTGCATCCCCTTCTCCGAGACGCGCAATTACGTGCAGCGCGTGATGGAGAACTACATGGTCTATCAGGTGCGCTTCGGCATCAGCCGCCCGCAGCCCGTGGCGGCGCGCTGAGATTCACGGCCCCAAGAGACAGTCATCCCCGGACTTGATCCGGGGATCTCTCGCTGCTTCGGGAGATGCCCGGGTCAAGCCCGGGCATGACGGCCATTTTTTCGGACTACTCCGCCCACGCCTCCAGAAGCTCCTCCGACATCACCGTCTCCACCTGGGACGAGAAGCGCTCGCGGAACAGGGTGATGAGGAAATCGTGCCCCTGGTCGGATGACGAGCACACCCCGTCCGACACCACGATCACCCGCAGGCCGAGATCGATGGCCGCCATCACCGATGAGAGGACGCACACGTCCGTCTCCGCTCCCGTCACGATCACGCAGCCCGCCCTGAGCCCGCGCAGCGCCGGCAGAAGGTCCGGCGCCGTGAAGGCGGAATAGCCGAGCTTGTCCAGCGTGGGGGCCGGCGGAGAGAGCGCAGCCAGCTCCGGCATGAGGCCGATGAGGGCTGGATCGACAATCTCCCGCGTCGCCTCCCGCCAGCGCTCGTAGTAGATCCGCCACATGCCCGGCATGTCCTCCGGCCGCTCCGGCGGCACGAAGCGGGTGAAGATGGTGCGCGCCGCATGGCGCTCGGCGATGCGCCGCACCACTGGCAGCACGCGCGGCATCCAGGGCGTCGGCCATGGGCCCTCGGGAGAGAACAGGCGCTGCATGTCCACGCACAGATGCACCGCATGGCGCGGCACGCCGTGCGTCAGTCCCGAACCCATGAGCAGCCTCTTGCGTTTCCTTTTTGCCGGCAACGTCCGTGTGAAGCACCCGTTCCCATGGAGGGGAGGAAAAGCGGAGCGCTCGCGAAGACATGCGCCAGACCCGCATAAGTCGAAGCGAGAATTGCAGAAAACAGCCTTCAAATCGTCAAGGCCGGGGTCTAGAAGACACCCATGTTCACGGCCCGCTGCCTTGCGCGGGCATTCTTCGAGCTTCCATGATGAATGTTCATAGACGGCCTGGGGAGGCGGAGACCGCCGCGCCGGGCTTCGCCGAATTCGTTGCCATCGTCGCCCTCATGATGGGGATCACGGCGTTCTCCATCGACAATCTGCTGCCGGCCTTCGGGCCCATCCGCGCGCATTTCTCGGTGGTCGAGGCCAACGACCTCCAGCTTCTCATCACGGCCTACATGGTCGGCTTCGGCGTCATGCAGATCGTGTTCGGCACCATTTCCGACGTGATCGGGCGCAAGAAGGCGCTGATGGCGGGGCTCGTCATCTATGCGGTGGGCTGCCTCATGGCCATGATGGCGGACAGCTTCACCACCCTCCTGATCGCGCGGGGGATCCAAGGGCTTGGCTCGGCCGCCGGCCGCGTGCTCTCCATCGCCATCGTGCGCGACCGCTTCCAGGGGCGGGAGATGGCCCGCGTCATGTCCTTCTGCATGATGGTGTTCCTCATCATCCCCGTGATCGCCCCAAGCATCGGCAGCGGCATCCTGCAGGTCGGGGAATGGCACATGATCTTCGGCGCCATGCTGACGCTGTGCCTGATCCTGGCGGTCTGGTTCGGCCTGCGCATGCCGGAGACGCTCCATCCGGAATACCGCGTGCCCTTCTCGGTGAAGGCGATCCTCGCCGGCGTGAGGCGCACTGTCTCCAACCGGCGTACCTTCGGCTATTCCAGCGCCATGGGCCTCATGATGGGGTGCCTCATGGCCTATATCGCCATGTGCCAGCAGATCTTCGAAGACGGCGTCTACCATCTCGGCCTGCTGTTTCCCCTCGCCTTTGCCGCCATTGCCGGTGTGATGGGGGTGGCCTCCTTCATCAATGCCAAGCTGGTGCGCAGCGTCGGCATGCGGCGGCTGTCGCATTTCGGCGTGTGCGGCTTCACTCTGCTGGGCCTTGCCCAGGTGGTGGCCGCGTTGGCCTTTGACGGGCCGCCGCCCGTCATCCTCTATTGCGCGCTGCTGGCATTGGCGCAGGCGCTGTTCGCGCTCACCGTTCCGAACTTCAATTCCATCGCCATGGAGCCTTTGGGGGCGGTGGCGGGCACCGCCTCGTCCTTCATCGGCTTCTACACGACGCTGCTGGGCGCGGCGCTGGGGATGATCGTCGGCCGCTCGTTTGATGGAACGGTGCTGCCGCTGGGGCTCGGCTATTTCCTGCTCGGGGCGGCGGCGGTGGTGCTGGTGCTCTGGGCGGAAGGGGGCCGCCTGTTCGGGACCCAGAACGAGGGCGCGGGGCATTGAGCCCCGCCCCATCGCGGCCCTGCGAGGATCACACGGCGTCGTCGAGGATGCTAACGACGAGACCGATGATCATGATGACGTAGAAGAACGAAAAGATCGCGTGCAGCGTCGTCAATCGCCGCAAGCTGTGGCCATTGATCGTCACGTCCGATGTTGCGTAACACATGGCGACGGTGAACGAGAAATACATGAAGTCCCAGAAATCGGGCACCGGACGCGATGGAAAATCCAGGCGACGGACCCCTCTTTCCCCCGCCGCGGGATCGTCATCGTCATAGTGCAGGCACATATATTCCAGGCAGAAGAAGATCTGCATCAGCGTCCAGCTGAGGAACAAGGCGAGCAGCGAAGCGGTCAGGTGGACGAACTCCAGCCAGCCGTTGGTGTCCTTCAGGCTGATCTGAAGGGCTGGAACCGCAAGCAGGCTGATCAAGGACATGAGAACCGCCAGGACCAGCATCTGCCGCCCGATCGACTCCCTCTGGCGGGAAAGCTCCGCCGCCTCCTCGGGCGAGGCCATGTTGGCCATGCAGAAGAACAGCGCCACATAGGTCAGCGCCGCCACATCGAACGTGGCGACGATCTGAAGCGGCAAAGGCAGGGTCAGCGTGGCGAGCGCCGTGCCAGCCCCCGCCACCAACGCCGCAAGGATGCGGCCGTGGCGGCGCGCGATCCACGGCACCGTTATGTGGACAGGCGCGGGCACAGCTGTTGCGACCTTGGCGTCCATCACGGCCGCCCCCGCTTGCCTGCAGCCGCGAAGCCGCACGCCAGGGCCGAGCCCTGGTTGAAGGTTCTAAGAGACATCCGTCGCCCCCGCGCGGCTGTGCACTACAGGCCGAGTTCCTTGACGCAGCCGGTGACCGCCTTGGACAGGCGCATGGAGGCCGCGCCGTCCTCCGTGGTCTGGCGCAGCGTGCAGGCGTCGAGATTCTCGAACGCCGTCTCGTTCTTCATGGACTTGCCGGTGAAGGCTTCCAGCGTCGCGCGCCGGTCGGAGGCGATGAGCGCCTGGTACTTCATCAGCGACCCGGCCTTGTCCTGTGCAGGAAGGATGGGGTCGGCACTGGCGGTGGAGAACGAGAGAATGAGGCCGGCGAGAACCAGGAGCAGGGTCGGCACGGATGCCTCCGGAGGCAGGGAGAAGAACGGCTAAGTTGCCGCTCCTCTCCCTGCCGGAATCCCCCAAAAAATCAAGTGCTACGCGGCCTTTTCGCGCAGGGTGACAAGTTCCTCGGCGGAAGTGGGATGCACCGCGACCGTACGGTCGAAATCCGCCTTGGTGGCCCCCATGCCCACCGCGACGGCGGCGAGCTGGATCATCTCACCCGCATCCGGTCCGACGATGTGGACACCGAGCACCTTCTCGCTGCCCTGCTCCACCACGAGCTTCATGAACATTCGCGACTGCCGGCCCGAGAGCGTCGCTTTCAGGGGGCGAAACGAGGTCTTGTAGATGTCGAGCGCCCGGCCCTGCTTGCGGGCGGCGGCCTCCGTGAGGCCCACCGTGCCCACTTCGGGGTCCGAGAAGACCGCCGTGGCGACCAAGGCATGGTCCACCGTCCAGGGCTTTCCGCCGAACAGGCTGTCGGCCACCGCATGGCCCTCGCGGATGGCGATGGGGGTGAGGTTCACCCGATTGGTCACGTCGCCCACGGCATAGATGGACGGCACGCTGGTCTGCGAGGTCGCATCCACCTTGACGGCGCCCACGTCGTCCAGCGCGACGCCGGCCGCCTCGAGCCCCATGTCGCGGGTATTGGGGATGCGGCCGATGGCCAGCATCACCTCGTCCACCTCCAGCTCGGTTCCGTCCGAGAGGTGCACCTTCTTGCCGCCTGCCGTCTTCTCAATGGAGGAGAGCGTGCGCCCGCACAGCATGCGGATGCCGGAATGCTCCATCTCGGTGGCGAGGTGCGAGCGCACCTCGTCGTCGAAGCCGCGCAGGATCACGTCCGCCCGCTGCACCAGCGACACCTCGCAGCCGAGCGCCCGGAACATGCAGGCGAACTCTACCGCGATATAGCCCCCGCCCTGCACCAGGATGCGCTTGGGCAGCGTCTTCAGGTGGAACGCATCATTGGAGGTGATGGCGAGCTCGCAGCCGGGAATGGCCGGCCCCAGGGCCGGGTGCGCGCCGGTGGCCACCAGGACATGGCGGGCCTTCACCACCTCGCCGGTGGCGAGGATGCGCACAGCCTCCGGCCCGTCCAGGACGGCGCGGGAATTGACGATCTCGGCGCCCGCCGCCTGCGCATTGGCGCGGTAGATGGATTCCAGCCGGGCGATCTCCCGGTCCTTGTTGGCGATCAGTGTCGGCCAGTCGAACGTGGCGCCCTCCACGTTCCAGCCGAATCCGGCCATATCCTCCAGATCGTGGGCGAAGCGCGCCGCATAGACGAACAGCTTCTTCGGCACGCAGCCGCGGATCACGCAGGTGCCCCCGACCCGGTACTCCTCCGCCATCATCACCTTGGCGCCATGGCGCGCGGCAATGCGCGCCGCCCGCACGCCCGCCGAACCGCCGCCGATCACGAACAGGTCCACCTCGGTTCCGGACATGGAAGGGCCTCATCCATTTGCAGGTCGCACACGTTCAAGCCCCAGCCGGGGGCTGCGTCAAGCGGCCGGAGGCACCGGGCGCGTGGCGCGCTTGCGGGATGCAGCCCGGAATGCTTCAACCCCCAAATGGCCAAAGGCACCCGGACCGATACGCCGTCACCTGCGCAGGGACCTCCCCGCGAGATCTCCCCTCTGTGGCTGCGCACGCGTCCGCAGGCGGACGGGATGCGCCGGTTCACGCTGCCTTTGCCCTTGAAGCTGCGGCTTCTTTCCGGCGGATACGTCTTCGCGCTCGAGCTTGCGAAAGAGGATGCCTCCGGCGACATCTCGGAGGCCTGGGGACCGGGCGATGCCGTGAGCCTTCAATTCATGGAGAGCTGCGGCAAGGTCATCGGCCGGACCGAGATCATCGGCCCCCTGACGGCGGTGTTCATTCCGCGTGGCACCGCCGTGATCGCGGCCCGCGCCGCGCCCGGATTGCGGATCGGCGTGTTCCCGCGGAGCAAGGTGGGGCTAAAGCTCCACGCCTTCCTGCGCGGCTCGTTTCCGCGCCAGCCGGTCCACAAGCGCTGGAGCACGGCGGCGGCGGGAGCGCGCAACCTCAGAGGCATCCATGCGACCCTGCTGGAGGGCTCGAGCGCCCGGAAGCAGGAGCAGGCGGTCCGCTACCGGCGCTACCGCGCCTCCTACGTGGAAGACTTCGCCACTGTCGTGCCCCCGCGACCGGATCTGAGGCTCACCTTCCTCAGCGTGCTCGACGGCGAGGTTGAAGACGCCGCCGCGCGCTTGGCCGCCCTGAATGCACAGACCGATCCGGACTGGACCTGGATCGCCGCCCTGCCGCCGGAGGCGCCCGCCGCCCTCGCCGCCTGGGCGCGGGCCAATCTCGCAGGCGGTGCGCGTACCTATCTCATCGAGCCCGGGACCAGCGGGGCGGAAGCCCTCAATGCGGCTCTGGCCATGGTGGATGACGGCCTCGTCGCCTATCTGCCGCGGGCCGGCCGGCCGATGCGGGATGCGGTGGCGATGATTCGCGCCGCCTTCAACGCCCATCCCGACTGCCGCGTCACCTATACGGACGAGGAGCGGCTGGATGGTGAGGGCACACCCGTTTCCGGCCTCTTCAAGCCCGCCTTCAACCGCCACCTGCTGCGGGCCGGCGACTATCTCGGCAACATCGTCACCTTGCGCGCGGATTTCCTGAAGGACCTCGGCGGCCTGCGGCCGTCCTTTGCCGCTGCCGCCCGCTACGACCTGCTGCTGCGGGCGCTGGAGACCCTGCCTTCCACCGCGGTACGCCACATTCCCCGCATCGCCTTCAGCGCCCGTGAGACCGGGCGCGAGCCGGGCACGGCGCCGGCCCCGGAACAGGCGGCGCGCGCCCTCCAGGAGGCCCTCGGCACGCCGGTGGAGGTCCTTGTCGACGGCCGGCTGCTCCCGCGCGTGAGCGTGCCGGAGCCTGCCCCCTTGGTCTCCATCGTCATTCCCACCCGCGACCGGGCCGACCTGATGGGAATGGCGCTCCGCTCGCTCATCGCCCACACGCGCTATCGCAATTTCGAAATCGTCATCGTCGACAACGGCTCGGTCGAGCCCGCGACCTTCGCTTTGTTCGAGGAGACCAAGGCCGCCTGGCCGGAGACGGTGGTGGTGCGGGACGACGGCTCCTTCAACTATCCCCGCATCTGCAATGGCGGGGTTGCGGCCTCAAAGGGCTCCATCATCTGCCTCCTCAACAACGATATCGAGGTGGTGGACGGCGATTGGCTGGAAGAGATGGTGGCGCTGGTGATGCAGCCGCGCACGGGCATCGTGGGGGCGAAGCTGCTCTTTCCGGACCGCACCGCGCAGCATGTGGGCGTGATCGTCGGGCTGTTCCGCTATGCCGCGCACTGGTTCTCGCACGCGGCGGCCGATGCGCCCGGCCCCTTCGGCCGCCTCATCTGCCGCACCAATGTCAGCGCCGTCACCGGCGCCTGCCTCATGATCCGGCGCAATTGCTGGGACACGATCGGCCCGCTGGATGCCGAACGCTTCGCCGAGGACTGCAACGATATCGATCTCTGCCTCAGGGCGCGCAGGGCCGGGTTCGAAGTGGTCTGGACCCCCTTCGCATGCCTACTGCACCACGAATCCGCCTCGCGCGGCCGGCGCCGCACCAAGGCGCACCGCAACCGGCTGAAGGAACAGCGCAAACGCATGGAGGACCTGTGGGGCACCCGAGACATGGTGGACCCGCACTATAATCCCAACCTCTCCCGCACCAGCCTCCACGCCGCGCTCGCGACGGCACCTGAAGGGCCAAGGGATTCGCGCACCGACGAGGTGTGAGAGGGTCGGGCACGCAACTCGCCATGGCCGGACTTGGCTCGGCCATCTACGGGGCGTCGCTACGTACATGCTGACGGATAGTCATAGATGCCCGGGTCAAGCCCGGGCATGACGGTTATCCTTCCGCAGGCGCGACGATCCGCGCCCGCCTTACATCACAGGTCGTAGCCGCGCTTCTTCATCTCGGCGCGGACGCGCTCCATGGCCTCGGCGTTGATCTTGACGCCCCACTGCTGGATGCTCTGCACCGCCTGCTGGACGATGGCGGGACGGTCGCTGACCAGCTTCTGGCCCACCGGCGACTTGAAGAAGGCCAGCGCCTGCTTCAGCTCGTCCTCGGTGAAATGGTTGGCATAAGCGAGGGCGAGCATGTCCACGATCTCGCTCTGGCGCTTCTCGAATTCCGGCCGGAGTGCGACGGCGACGTCGCGAAGCTGCGGCGCGAGGTCGGGATTGGTCTGAACGAACGCGAGGGCGGCACCGTCCACGAGGTTCTGCATCACGCCGACGAAGGAGTTCGCCTCGCCATTGACCTGCACCAGCTCCCGCGCAACCTGCATCTCGCTGGCGCTGGGCGGGGGCGACATAGCGGGGGCGACCGGTGGCTGCTGGGCGGCGGCAGGGCCGAGCGCAAGCGTGAGGAACAGGGCCCCAAATCCGAGGCGGCTGGCAATCGTGCGGCGCATGGCGTTCTCCGTTTAGGAAGGTTCTAGTTCGGGAAGATGCGTCTGGGAAGCCGTGTCAGCCGGCACGCTCCAGGATCCGGATGCCGCCCGTCCCCGCCAGCACCACGCGCCGGGCAAAGCCCAGGAACAGGCCGTGCTCCACCACGCCCACCACCCCGTCGAGGGCGGCCGCCAGGCGGGCCGGATCGGGGATGCGCCCGAGGCGGGCATCCAGGATGACATTGCCCTGGTCGGTGCGGAACGGGGCGCCGGAGGCGTCGCGGCGCAGGTCCAGCGCGCCGGAACAGCCCGCCGAGGCAATGGCCGCCTCAAGGCGCGGCAACAAAGCCGGAATGCCAAAATCCACCACCTCGATGGGCAAGGGGAAGTGCCCCAGCATTTCCACATGCTTGGTGGCGTCGGCGATGACGATCATCTCTTTCGCCGCGCTCGCCACCAGCTTCTCGCGCAGCAGCGCCCCGCCGCCACCCTTCACCAGAGCAAGGTTCGGCCCCACCTCGTCCGCGCCGTCGATGCACAAATCGAGCGTGGGAACCTCGTCGAGCGTCGCAAGCGGCACGCCGAGGGCGAGCGCCTGATCGCGGGTGCGCTCGGAGGTGGGAACGCCCACCACCTTGAGGCCACCCGCCACCCGCTCGGCCAGAAGGTCCACGAAATGCTTGGCCGTGGAGCCGGTGCCGAGGCCGAGGCGCATGCCGTCGGTGACGAATTCGAGTGCACGCGCGGCAGCTTGGCGTTTCAGGGCTTCGGCGTCGGCCATGGTATCCCGCGCTTAGGAGAGGAACTCTGGAAGGTGCTAGCGCCCTTCACGGTGCGCGGCAAGGCGCGCAGTGAAGGGCGCGCGGCGGGTTACTTCGAGGGCGGGGTGCAGAGCACCTTCGGCTCATTGCCGCCGCCGGTCTTGGGCATGTCGCGCACATAGCACACGCTCATTTCGCCGGTGGTGGCATTCACGCGGAAGATGCCCGTCTCCCCGCCATACTGGGTCGCCACCAGGGAATAATTGCCATTGGCCTGGGTGCCGGCGCCTTCGCCGCGCGTGAAGCAGCGGGTGATGCCCACCTGGGACGCATCCGGCCGCTCGAACTGGCAGGCGGACACCTCGCCGGTCTGCCGGTTGACGGAATAGACCCGGTTGGCCTGCGCAGAGGGCGGCGCCTCGAACATGTAGGCGCCGTTCGATACAGTCTGCGCCGAAGCGGGCGCGATCGAAGCGAGGGCGCACAGGCCGGCGACGAAGCAGGCGGGCAGCGCATGCCGCACAAGGCCATAACGAGACACCATGGACATCCCCTCCTCCAAACCCTTGCGTTGCAAAACAGGCTGGACAGCAAAAGCGGCTGGATTGTAGGCAATCCGGCACGGGACATATACCGCGAACACGCGGCACTTTTATCGCGAAAAGGAACATGCCGATGCCCGCGTCCCCACTCGTGATCGCCTTCGACCTCGACGGCACCCTGGTGGACAGCGCACCGGACCTCCTCGACACGCTCGACCTTATCCTGAAGGAGAACGGCGTCGCCCCGGTGGACCGGCAGGAGACCCGCAACATGATCGGCGGCGGGGCGCGCCTGCTGCTGGTGCGGGCGCTGGAACGGGCCGGGGTGGAGACGTCGCCGGCCGAGATGGATGCCCTGACGCGGCGCTTCGTCGACCATTATGCCGCACACATCGCCGACGCCTCCCGGCCCTTTCCCGGCCTGCTGCGGGCGCTGGACCGGCTGGAGGCACGTGGCATGTCGCTCGCCGTCTGCACCAACAAGACCGAGCGCCTTGCGCGGCTGCTGCTGGACAAGCTCGATCTCACCCGCCGATTCGCCGTCATCACGGGGGCGGACACCTATGCGCACCCCAAGCCCAATCCCCTCCCCCTCCTCTCCACCATCGCGGCCTGCGGGGGCGCCGTGCCGCACGCGGTGATGGTGGGCGACAGCGCCACCGACATCGCCACCGCCAAGGCGGCGGGCGTGCCCTCCATCGCCGTCACCTTCGGTTATACGGAGACCCCTGCCGAGCAGCTCGGTGCCGACCGCGTGATCGCCCATTTCGACGCTCTGGAGGAGGCCGTGGACGGGCTCATCGCGGCCATGGCGGCCTAGGGAAATTGAGTCTGTGCGCGGGTTTGCACCGTTAACCTTTCGCTAACCCTATTGGCGCAGGAGTCCATGTCGAACCTCTAGCGGCGAGACTCACTCGCCGCCGGGGCGCGGAATATGAGGGCCATGAAGCACCCCCTCCACTCTGGCGCACCCGGTGCCCTGCCCGCTTCGTCGGCGGCACCGCGCGAGAGGGGATTCCGGCTCCGCCACCTGCGTATCGGCGGCGCCGCGGCGCTGGTGGCGTCCCTGGTTCTCGGCGTTTCCGCTGCCCTCCTCTCCTCTCTGCCGCTGGGCATTGCCGCCGGGCTCGCCGGCGGGGCCGGCGTGGGCATGCTCGCCTTGCTTCCCCTTTTCAGCCGGATGCGGCGTGAGGCGGATGCGGCGGAGGCCGAGGCGCGGGCCGCACGGGCGGCCATCGCCCGCCTGAAGGCGGAGAGCGCGGCCAAGTCGCGCTTCCTGGCTGAGATGAGCCACGAGCTGCGCACCCCGCTCAATGCGGTGATCGGCTTCTCCGAGATGATGGCGCACGAGGTGTTCGGCCCTCACGCGGTCGCCACCTATGGCGATTATGCCCGCGACATCCACGCCTCGGGCCGCCACCTGCTGGCGCTTGCCGACGACATTCTCGACCTCGCCCGCATCGAGACCGGGCACCGGGCGCTGCTGGAAACCGCCGTGCCGCTTTCGGATCTCGCGCAGGATTGCGCGCACATGATGCGGCTGGCAGCGGCGGCGCGGTCCATCACTTTGACGTGCAATGCCGCGCCGGCCGCGCCCCGCCTGTGGGCCGACGAGCGCGCGCTGCGCCAGATGGCGCTCAACCTCCTCGCCAATGCGGTGAAGTTCACGCCCAAGGGCGGCGAGGTGCGGCTTACGGTGGGCGCCGATTCGCAAGGCGCCCCTTTCCTTGCTGTCGAGGATACCGGGCCGGGACTGGGCGAGGCCGAACTGCCCCTCGATCTGTCCGCGCGGCACCGGGAGAGCACCCTCGACCCCACCACGGGGCGCGGTGCCGGGCTTGGCCTCACCATCGTGCGCGGCCTTGCGGAGCTGCACGGCGCGCACCTGATGCTGGCGACGCGCATGGGCGGCGGCACGCGGGCGTCCGTGGTGTTTCCTGCGACGCGCCTGCTGGCGCCTGCGGAACAGCGCGTGGCGGCGCCAGACGAAGCGTCAGCCCGCGCCTGAAACGCCGGCCTCCGCGAAGGTCGCCATGCCCTTGTGGCAGGCCACCGCCGCCTTCACGACGCCGATGGCGAGCCCGCCGCCGGAACCTTCCCCGAGCCGCATGCCGAGATCCAGGAGCGGATTGAGCCCGAGCTTTTCCAGGAGCCGCCCATGCGCCTGCTCGGCGGAGACGTGGCCGGCGAGGCAATGGTCGAGCGCGGATGGATCGAGTGCGTGCAGCACCGCGGCGGCGGCGGTCACCACATAGCCGTCGAGGATCACCGGCACCTTTTCGTGCCGTGCCGAGAGGATGGCGCCGGCAATAGCCGCAAGCTCCCGTCCGCCGAGGCGCCGCAGCACTTCCAGCGGGTCGGACAGCCCCTCCTTGTGGAAGAACACCGCCTCGCGCACCGCGGCCACCTTGCGCGCCATCACATCGCCCGTGGCGCCCGTGCCGGCGCCCACCCAGTCCTCGGCTGCGCCACCATAAAGCCCATGGCAGACGGCGGCGGCCACCGTGGTGTTGCCGATGCCCATCTCGCCCAGCACCAGAACGTCCGCGCCGCCGGCAATGGCCTGCATGCCGAACGCCATGGTGGCGGCGCAGGCGCGCTCGTCGAGGGCCGCCTCGCATGTGATGTCGCCGGTGGGGATGTCGAGAGCGAGGTCGAACACGCGCAGCCCGGCATCGAAGGCGGCACAGATCTGGTTGATGGCGGCCTTGCCCGCGGTGAAGGCGGCGAGCATCTCCTTCGTCACCGAGGCGGGATAGGGCGAGACGCCCCGCGCGCTCACCCCATGGGTGCCGGCGAACACCGCCACCATGGGCCGGTCGATGGTGGGCATGGCCTTGCCCTGCCAGGCGGCGAGGTGGACCGCGATGTCCTCCAGCCGCCCGAGAGCGCCCGGCGGCTTCAGAAGCTGCCCCTGCCGCTCCTGCGCCGCCTCCCGCGCGGCCACATCGGGGCCGGGCATGGTGGAGATCAGGTGGCGGATGTCGTCGAAGGGAAGGCCGGTGGCGGTGGGCTGCATGGGGGTCTCAGACAAGGATGATGCTTGGAACGGCGGAATGGGAACCGCCCCGCCCTGAATAGACGTCATGGCCGGGCTTGTCCCGGCCATCCACGACCATCCTCCAGGTGCCGACCTCGCGGAGCCCCGTGGATGCCCGGGACAAGCCCGGGCATGACGGTTCTTGCGTTACTCCGCCGGCGCCGGGTGGTTGCCCGGTGGGGTGTGGTCGTCGTCGGCCGCCGCCGCCTCGCGCCGCGCCCTCCGGTTCTCGCTGAAGGAGGCGATCCAGCGCGCGAACACATAGAAGACCGGGGTGAAGATCAGGCCGAAGATCGTCACGCCGATCATGCCGGAGAACACCGCCGTGCCGAGGGACTGGCGCAGCTCGGCGCCCGCGCCGATGGCCCAGACCAGCGGCACGACGCCGAGGATGAAGGCGAGCGAGGTCATGACGATGGGACGCAGCCGCAGCCGTGCCGCCTCCACCGCCGCAGCCTGCCGCCCCTGCCCCTGGTCTTCCAGCTGCTTGGCGAACTCCACGATGAGGATGGCGTTCTTGGCCGCGAGGCCTATGAGCACGATGAATCCCACCTGGGTCAGGATGTTGTTGTCCTGACCTCGCAATATCACGCCGATGAGCGCCGCCACGAGGCACATGGGCACGATGAGGATGACCGCCAAAGGCAAGGTCAGGCTCTCATACTGTGCCGCCAGCACCAGGAACACGAACACCACGCCCAGCGCGAACGCGAAGACGGCGGTGTTGCCGGCCCGCTGCTGCTGGTAGGCGAGCGCGGTCCATTCATAGGCGAAGCCCTGGGGCAGGATGCGGGAGGCGAGCCCCTGCATGATCTGCATGGCCTGCCCCTGCGAGTAGCCGGGCGCCGGCGAGCCGTCGAGCTCGGCTGCGGGATAGAGGTTGTAGCGCGGCACGCGGTAGGGGCCGGTGAGGTCGCGGATGGTGGTGAACGAGCCGAGCGGCACCGTCCCCCCGTCCGCATTGCGCACGCGGATCTTCAGAAGGTCGCTCGGATCCATGCGGAACGCCGCATCCGCCTGCACCTGCACGCGGAAGGTGCGGGTGAAGAGGTTGAAGTCGTTCACATAGGTGGAGCCGATATAGGTCTGGAGCGCGCCGAACACATTGGCGATGTCCACCCGCAGGAGCTGCGCCTTGGCCCGGTCGATGTCGAGATACATCTGCGGGGTCGAGGTCTCGAACAGCGAGAACACCTGCATCAGGCCCGGCGTCTGCGCCGCCGCGCCCATCATGGCATAGACCGAGCTCTGGAGCGCGGCGTAGCCGGCGCCGGCGCGGTCCTCCACCATCATGCGGAAGCCGCCGGCATTGCCGATGCCCTGCACCGGCGGCGGCTGGACCACGATGAGCAGCGCCTCCTGGATGGAGGCGAGCTTAGCGAACAGCTTCGCCTGGACGGCCCCCGCCGTGCGCGCCGGGTCACCGCCGCGCTCGCTGAAGGGCTCCAGGATCACGAACATGGCGCCGGCGTTCGGCGCGTTGGTGAAGGTGGCGCCCGAGAAGCCGGCGATGTTGACGATGTGGCCGACGCCCGGCGTGCCGAGCACCTGGTCAGCCGCGCGCTGCATGACCTCTTCCGTGCGCTGCATGGAGGCGCCCGGCGGCAGCTGGGCGACAACGATGAGGTAGCCGCGGTCCTGCTGCGGGATGAAGCCTTGGGGCGTGGTGGTGAAGAGATAGCCGCCGAACGCCACGATGCCCGCATAGACGATGAGCATCAGGGCGACGATGCGCACCAGCCTGCCGGTGAGCCAGGCATAGCCATTGCCGAGCCCTTCGAAGCCGCGGTTGAAGATGCGGAAGAAGCCGGTGATGGGTCGGGCATACCACGGCACCTTGTGGCCCGTGCGGTGCGGCTTCAGGAGCAGCGCGCACATGGCGGGCGACAGGGTCAGCGAGACCAGCAGCGAGATGATGGTGGAGCCCGCGATGGTGAGCGCGAACTGCCGGTAGAACTGGCCGGAGATGCCGGTGATGAAGGCGCTCGGGATGAACACCGAGGCGAGCACGAGGGAGATGGCGACCAGCGCGCCGCCCACCTCGTCCATGGTCCTGTAGGCCGCATCGCGCGGCGACATGCCGGCCTCGATGTTGCGCTCCACGTTCTCCACCACGACGATGGCGTCGTCCACCACGATGCCGATGGCGAGCACCAGGCCGAAGAGCGAAAGGTTGTTCAGCGAGAAGCCGAACAGTGACATGAAGAAGAACGTGCCCACCAGCGAGATGGGGATCGCGACGATGGGAATGATCGCCGCCCGCCAGGTCTGGAGGAACAGGATCACCACGATCACCACCAGAACGATGGCTTCGAGGATGGTGTGGATCACCGCCTCCACCGACTGTTGGATGAATTCGGTGGGGTTGTAATAGATGGCGTACTTGACGCCCGGCGGCAGGTCCTTACCCAGTTCCTTCATGGCCGCGACCACGGCATTGCCGGTGGCGAGCGCGTTGGAGCCCGGACGCTGGAACACGCCGAGCGAGATGGACAGGTCCTTGTCGAGATAGGAGGTGGAGGAATAGTCCTGCGCCGAGATCTCGACCCGCGCCACGTCCTTCAGCCGGACGAGCGCGGTCTCCGTCTGCTTGATCACCACATTGCCGAACTGGGCCGGGTCCGAGAGGCGCCCGAGCGTGCGCACCGCCACCTGGAAGGCGCGCTGCTGGGGCACCGGAGGCTGGTTCAGCACGCCGGAGGCCACCTGCACGTTCTGCGCCTGGAGCGCGGTCAGCACGTCGCCGGCGGTGAGGTTCAGCTCCTGGAGGCGGGTCGGGTCGAGCCAGACCTGCATGGCATAGTCGCGGCCGCCGAACACGGTGATGGAGCCGACGCCGTCGATGCGCGAGAGCACATCCTTGATCTGGACGTTGGCGATGTTCGAGATGAACAGAGGGTCGCGCGAGCCGTCGGGCGAATAGAGGCTCACCACCAGCATCAAATCGGGCGAGCTCTTGGCCGTGATGACGCCGATCTGCTGCACCTCCTGCGGCAGGCGCGGCTGGGCGATGGCGACGCGGTTCTGGACCTGCACCTGGGCGATGTCGAGATCAGTGCCGAGGTCGAACGTCACCGAGATGGAGAAGCGGCCGTCCGCAGTGGAGTTGGAGGAGATGTAGAGCATCCCTTCCACGCCGTTGATCTGCTGCTCGATGGGCGCGACGACGGTGTCGGCCACCGTCTCGGCGCTGGCGCCGGGATACTGGCCGGTCACGTTGATCACCGGCGGGGCGATCTCGGGATACTGCGCCACGGGCAGGCGCAGATAGGAGATGGCGCCGAGGATCAGGATGACGATGGAGACCACCCAGGCGAAGATCGGGCGGTCGATGAAGAAATGGGAGAAGCGCATGATGCTGATCTCCTCACTTCACCGTGGTCGCGCCGGACCCTGCGCTGGCCTCTGCCGGGCCGGGCGCGGGTGCCGGAGGTTTCTCCTCCTGCGGTGTCACTTTCACGCCGGGCCGCACGCGCATGAGGCCGTTGACCACCACCACGTCGTCGGCTTTCAGCCCGGACTTGATCACCCGCCGGTCGCCGTCGAGCGGCCCCAGCACCACGGGGTGGATCTGGATCGCGTTCTCCGGCCCCACCACATAGACGAACTTCTGGAGCTGCTCGCTGCCGATGGCCGTATCCGGCACGGTCAGCGCCTGGTAGGGCGCGGAGGACGCAAGGCGCACGCGGCCGAACATGCCGGGCCGGAACAGGTCGCTCTTGTTGTCGAAGATGGCGCGGCCGCGAATGGTGCCGGTCTCGCGGTCCACCACGTTGTTGAGGAAGTCCATCTTGCCCTTGTTGGGCCAGCCCTTGTCGTCGATGAGCTTCAGCTCCACCGGCGCGCCGGAGACGTCGGCGCCCTGCATCAGGCGCTTGTAGCGCAGCAGCGAGGCCTCATCGAAGGTGAACTCGAAATAGATCGGGTCCTGGGAGACGATGACCGCGAGCAGCGTCGGCGAGGCGCCCGTGCCGCCGAGCACGTAATTGCCCACGGAAACGCGCCGGTCGCCGATGCGGCCGGTGACGGGGGCCCTGAGCTCCGTGAACTGGAGGTCGAGCTTGGCCTGCGCAACCGCGGCTTCCTGCGCCTGAACGGTGGCGGCGGCGGTGCGCTGGGTCTGGGTGCGCTGATCGAAGGCCTGCTTGGAGATCGCGTTGGACGTCTTGTCCTCGATCAGGGTGCGGGCGCGTTCCAGATCCGTGGTGGCGAAGTCGAGATTGGCCTTCGCAACGGTCAGGTTTGCCTGCGCCTGGTCGAGCGCGATCTTGTAGGGGCGCTGGTCGAGGGTGAAGAGAAGGTCGCCTTCCTTCACCATCTGGCCGTCCGTGAAGCTGATCTTCTCGAGGTAGCCGGAGATGCGCGCGTTCACGAACACGTGGTCGATGGCGACGAAGCGGCCGACATACTCGTCATAATCAGTGATGGTGCGGATCTGCGGCTTCGCGACCGTCACTGTCGGCGGCGGCGGGGCAGCCTGCTGCTGTTGCGGCTGTCCGCAAGCGGCGAGAAGGAAAGGCCCGAGCAACGCGAGGGCGACGGACAGGCGCGGGTTCACCAACATTCTTTTCGGCTCCGATCGGGCACCGCTGGCGCCACGAGGGGTGTCAGCGCGAAAATCGACGTCTCCCGCAACTGTCGAGCCGCTTCCGCTGCGGGTCGCATAGCACAGCTCTTCGCAATGCAAAATGCCCCCACCGATCAAATCGTTGGGGCTGCAGGAGGCTTGGGCGAGCGCCTGCGCAGCAAGGGCGCCAGAACGCTTCTTCCCAAAAGTGCCGCGACGGCAATCAAATACACAATGCCGCCGGCACCCACCACGAGGGCGAGGATGATCTCTTCTCGCCCGAAAGCCAAGTGCGCGGCAAGCGCGCGTGCCACCGGATCTGCAACCCATAGCGTCGCGGCAAGTGCCAGGGCGCATGCCAGAAGGCGCACGAGGCGGCCGGCGAGGAGGGAATCGCCCAAGGGCAGGCCCTTGCGATAGGCAAACAGAATGAGGAGCCCGAGATTGATCCAGCCGCCGATCGCCGTGGCGAGCGCGAGCCCCACCTGTGCCAGCGTGCCCATGAGGGCGAACTTCAGCGCCACATTCACCGCAACCGCCGAGAGCGAGGCGATCATGGGCGTTGTCGTGTCGCTGCGCGCATGGAAGGGGGCGATGAAGGCGCGCAGCACCACGAAGGCGAAAAGACCGATTCCATACGCCTGAAGGGTCGCCGCCGCTGCCGCGGCGTCCGCCGCCGTGAAGGCGCCGCGCGCGAACAAGGCGCGCATGGTGAGCTCGGGAATGAGCAGGGACGCCACCACGAAGGGGGCCGCCAGCAGCACCGCGAACTCCACCGCGCGCGCCTGCGCCTGCGCCGCGCCGGCATCATCCCCCGCCGCCAGCCGCCGCGACATTTCCGGCAGCAGCACGGTGCCGACCGCGATCCCCACCACGCCGATGGGAAGCTGGTTGATGCGGTCGGCATAATAGAGCGCGGAGAGCGCCCCGGCGGGCAGGAAGGTGGCGATAATGGTGTCCGCGAACAGCGCGATCTGGACCCCCGCCGAGCCGATGATGGCGGGGCCGAGGGCCTTCAGGAACCGCCGCGTCCCCGGATCGAGGCGCGGCCGGCCGAATCTGAGACCGATGCCGGAGCGCTCCGAATCCCACAGCAGCAGGATCACCTGCGCGACGCCGGAGATCAGCACGCCCCACGCCGCCGCGTGCCCTGCGGTGGGGAAGGCAGCGGCGCACAGCAGCGTGCCGATCATGCAGACATTGAGCAGAATGGGGGACGCCGCCGCCATGGCGAAGCGGTCGGAGGCGTTGAGGGCGCCGGAGATCAGCGTCGCCACCGAGATGAGCGCGAGATAGGGGAAGGTGATACGCGTGAGCGTCACCGCCAGGGCGAAGCGCTCGGGATCATCCGACAGGCCCGGGGCCAGAAGCCCGATGAATTGCGGCGTGAAGGCGAGCGCGAGGGCCAGCAGCACGCCGTGCACCAGCGCCATGGCGGTCAGGATCTCGTCCGCAAAGGCGCGCGCCGCCGGCACGCCGCCCTGCTCCTTCAGCCGCGCATAGGTGGGCACGAAGGCGGCATTGAAGGCGCCCTCGGCGAAGATGGCGCGGAAATGGTTGGGCAGGCGGAACGCGATGAGGAACGCATCCGCCACCGGCCCCGCGCCCAGCACGGCCGCCATCACCACGTCCCGCACGAAGCCGGCGAGGCGCGACAGCAGCGTCAGTCCACCGACGGAGAGAATGGAACGGAACATGGGCCTAGCGATTCGGAGCGTTGAGGCGAGGCTAGTGGGCGATGGCCGATGGCGCAAAGTGCGCGTGGTTCACGCGGTCAGACTTGAGGGAAAAGGACCGCCTCATAATCCATAGCCCCATGGAGAACACGCAGAATCTCCACGGCCTCGGGTGAGAGCTTGAAGAAAATCAGGTAGTTACCGAACACGCGCCGCCGAATGCCCGTCTTTTCATAGAATGGCACCAGCGGGTACGCTTGAGCTGCGCCGGCGAGCGACAAACAGGCGCCTTCGAGTTCACCGATAAAGGATTCAGCCCGACCGGGACTTTGACGGGCGATATGATCAGCAATGCTTTCAAGGTCAGCCGCGGCATGAGCGGTGACGACGACCTTCATGCCGGGCCTTGGCGATACTTGGACTTCAAGCGATTGAAAACGTCTTCGGCCGGCATCACACGCCCCGCTGCGACGTCAGCAAGCCCCTCGGCCAAGGCACGGTCCAAGACTGCGAGACGCGCCTCTCTTTCCTGCACCAGCCGCACACCCTCCCGGAGCACTTCGCTCTTGGAATTGTATCGGCCCGACGAGACAAGGTCGCTTACGACCTTCTCAAGCTGCTGTCCGAGATCCGCACTGATAGCCATGGCAACACCGTTTTCCGGCTAAGGCCCCTGCGGCAATAATAGTTATTAAAACCTCACCCCGCCAGAGCCCTGCGCACCGCCGCGATGATGCGGTCCTGGGTGGCCTCGTCGAGATAAGCGTGCATGGGCAGGCTGATGACCTCGGCACAGAGCGCTTCCGAGACCGGCAGGGCATCCGCCGGGAAGGCGCTGTAGGCCGGCTGCTTGTGCATGGGCAGGCGGTAATAAACCGCGGTCGGCACGCCCTCATTCTTCAGCGCATCGGCCAGCGCATCGCGGCGGCCGGGAGCGAGGCGGATGGTGTATTGCGCCCAGACGGAGGTTGCCCCTTCCGCCACCACGGGCACCGTCGCCACATCGCCCAGAAGCGCGTTGTAGCGCGCGGCGATGGTTTCGCGCGCGCGGATCTCGTCCTCGAAGATGTCGAGCTTTTCCAGGAGGATGGCGGCCTGGATGGTGTCGAGGCGCCCGGTCATGCCGATGCGGACATTCTCATACTTGTCCACCCCCTGCCCGTGCTCGCGCACGCTCTTCAGGATGGGCACGAGGGCGTCGTCCTCGGTGAAGACCGCGCCGCCGTCGCCATAGCAGCCGAGCGGCTTGGCCGGGAAGAAGGAGGTGGCGGAGGCATCGCCGATGCTGCCCGTGCGCTTGCCGCGCCAGGCCGCGCCGAAACCCTGGGCCGTGTCGCACAGCACCTTCAGGCCATGCTTCTCGGCAACAGGCAGGAGGGCGTCATAGTCCGCCGCCTGGCCGAACAGGTCCACCGGCATCACCGCCTTGGGGGTGAGGCCGCTGGCCTTCGCCACGGCCACCGCGCGGTCGAGGCTTTCGGCGTCCATGTTGAAGGTGTCCGCCTTCACGTCCACGAACACCGGCGTTGCGCCAACCCACGCCACCACTTCGGCGGTGGCGCAGAAGGTGAAGGCCGGGCAGAAGACCGCATCGCCCGCCTTGATGCCCCAGGACATGAGGATCATGGCCAGAGCATCGGTGCCGCTGGCACAGGCGATGGCATGCTTCGCACCGGCGAAGGCGGCGAGCTGCTCTTCCAGGATGGCGACTTCCGGCCCGTTCACGAAGCGGCAGCTCTCCAGGACCGAACTCACCGCCCGGTCGATGCGGGCGCCGAGGCGTGCCCGCTGCGCCGCCACGTCGATGAAGGGGATGGGAGCGGTCTGGATCTTCACATGGGTTGTCATGAACGTGCCTTGGACAGGGATAAGGTCAGCCGACCGCGCGGCGGCGGTCGGCGGAAGAGCGGTGGCTGCCTTCCGAGCGCTCGGTGAGGCAGGAGATGGCGATCTCCAGGCTGGCGACGCCTTCATCGCCCGTCACCGCCGGCGGCTTGCCGCTGCGCACCGCGTTGAGGAACTGCTCCAGCTCGCTGCGCAACGGCTCGGCATAGGCCACGGGCCGGTGGCGCATGGAATAGGAGCCGTCGGGCCGGTAGTCGAAGCACTCGGTCACCTGCCGGGTCAGCAGATCGCCGATCACGTATTTCTTCCGGGTCGCCACATGCACCGTGCGCGCCTTGAAGGGCGTCAGCCAGTTGGTGTTGATGTGGGCGAGCACGCCGGAGGCCGTGCGGAACTGAAGCAGCGCGATGTCCTCCCGCTCCGCCATGGCGGAGGTGGTCTGCGGCTGCACCTCGACGATGTCAGAGCCGGTGAACCAGCGGATCAGGTCGATGTCGTGCACGGCGAGGTCGATCACCACGCCCACATTGGACATGCGGGGCGGGAACGGGCCGACGCGGGTGATGGCGATGGAGAGCAGCTCTTCCCCGGCAATGGCGTCCTTGACCGCCTGCACCGCGGGATTGAAGCGCTCCACATGACCGATCATCAGGGTCACGTTCTTCGCTCGGGCGGCGGCGACGATCTCGCGGCCTTCCGCAACCGTTGAGGCGACCGGCTTCTCCACCAGCACCGACGTGCCGGCATTGATCACGTCAAGGGCGATGGGATGGTGCAGATGGGTGGGCGCCGCGATCACGACGGCGTCGAGCCCGAGGTCGAGCAGCGCCCGGTGGTCGCCCACCGCCTTGCAGCCCAGGAACCCGGCGACGCGTTCCGCCTGGCCGATATCGGGGTCGGCGATGGCGACGAGTTCCGCGCCGGGGAGCTCGGAGAGCACCCGCGCGTGGTTCGACCCCATGATGCCGATGCCCGTCACCCCCACGCGCACGGGGCGCGCGGCCTCCGCAGCCGACTGGAGAGCCATATGATTCTCACTCCTGAACCCTTTGACCCGGCTCTATCACGGGACCGGGGTGTCGCGCGAGACAAGGCACCGCGTCAGGTTGTGCGGAGCGTTCAACAATTGCGTCGGCATATTACCGGCAGAGCCCGCCTGTCCCCTCAGGGAAGCCGGCAAGAAAAGGGCGCGCCCTTGGACAGGCGCGCCCTAAAAAATGCAGGCTGTGTCAGAACTTATAGTTCACGCCCAGCCGCGCGGTGGACGAGGTGATGCCGGCATCTGCACCGATATTGTCATAAGTCTTGGAGCCGAGGTCCATGTAGAGATATTCGGCCCGCGCGGTCCAATTGTTGGTCAGGGCGTACTCCAGGCCGGCGCCGGCCGCCCAGCCCACATGGGTGTTGGACGAATCAATCCCGTACTCGGTGATGGTGTTGCGGCCGTAGGCGAGGCCGCCCGTCACGTAGGGCAGCACGCGGTCGAACGCATAGCCGAGGCGGGCGCGCACGGTGCCGAAATAGTCGAGCTTGCTGTCCAGCCCATTGGCGTTGCCGTTGATGTCGCCGCCCTGGATATCGGCTTCCAGGCCCACCAGCACATTGTTCTGGAACTGGTAGTTGTAGCCGACCTGGCCGCCGGCGAGCCAGCCGCCGGGATCGACACCGTCGATGGCATCCTTGCCGCTGCCCCAGCTATAGCCGGTATTGGCGCCGATATAGAAGCCGGTCCAGGAAAAGGCGGGCGGAGCTACCACCGGCGCCTTGACCGGCGCCACGGGCGCGCGCGCAAGGTCTGCCGCCAGGACGGGACCCGACACCAGCGCTCCAAGGGCGATGCCCGCAAGAAGAACCGATTTCATCTACGCACCTCACTGGTCATCCAGCGAGAACTTTGCCGGGATACCCCGGCGTGCCCATGGCCCGCAAAAGGCAAAGCCGTGGCAAGGGCAAGGTCTCTCGATGACCTTTGCTAACGCTTGCCCGAGCGGGATGTTCCAGCGGAAGCGCTGGCATGGGAGGTGCCGCAAAAGAAAAACCCCGGGCTTTCGCCCGGGGCTCGAACTCGAGGTCCGGATGGACCGGCGATCAGAACTTGTAGTTCACGCCGACCTTGAGGACGCTCATGTCGTTGTCCGTCTGGATGGAACCCAGGGTGGACGGGATGGTGTAGGTCTTGCCGTCGAGGTCGATGTACAGGTACTCGAGCTTGGCGGTGATGTTGTTGGTGAAGGCGTACTCGACGCCAGCGCCGATGGTCCAGCCCCAGGTGGTCTCAGAGGTGCTGACACCGTAGATGGTGCCGTAGTCGCTCTTGCCGTAAGCCACGCCGCCGGTGATGTACGGCAGCACGCGGTCGAAGGCATAACCAGCGCGGGCGCGGATGGTGCCGAAGTAGTCGAGGCTGCCGGTGGCGATGCCAGCCGGGCCCGAGATCGTCACATTGTTGCCGCCGAGGTCGGCCCAGTCGATGTCGGCTTCGAGGCCGAGCACGACGTTGTTGGCGAACTGCCAGTTATAGCCAGCCTGCAGACCGCCGATGAAGCCGTTGGCGCTGCCGATGTTGATCGCCGTCGCGGGAATGCCGAAGCTCGGCGACACGTTCAGGTCGTTGTTCAGCCAGCCCCAACCAACGTTGGCGCCGAGATAGAAACCGGTCCAGGAGAAGACCGGGACCACCACCGGAGCCTTAACCGGGTACTTGGTGGCGAGGTCGGCCGCAGAGGCGGCACCGCCGAGGAGAGCCAGGGCAGAGACCCCGGCGAGAGCGCGCTTCAACATGGTTACACCCTTCGTTCAGATACGAAACACGATGACCCGGATATACACCGGGTCGGCTTGGTCGTCTGTCACCTACCTGCAACACCCCGAATAAGAAAACGAGGCAAGAATGTGGTTAACAGCCTATGTGTGAACACAAATCAGATCAAGGCCGGTCACAAATCCTTTGCAGGCGGGCGCTTTCACCCTCTTCCGGAGCTTAACGATTCAGAAACGATAGTTTACACCTCCCCTAAGGATGTTTCCGTCGAAGCCCAAAGTGGCAGGTCCAATCAAAGAATTGTAAGTGGAACTACCAAGATCGACGTAGAGATATTCCGCCCGGGCGCTCCAGTTGCGGTCGAGCGCGAATTCTGCGCCTGCACCGATGGTCCAGCCGCCGTGGGTCTGGTTATTACTGAGACCTAAGACTTCAAATTGGCCGCCGCCATACGCGAAGCCGAGGGTGCCGTAGGCGAGAATCCGCTCGAAGGCAAAGCCGAGGCGGGCGCGCACCGTGCCGAAATAGTTCAGGCTGTAGGCGCCGTCGCTGATGCCCGCCCAGTCGAAGTCGGTCTCGACGCCCGCGACGAACGGAGAGCCGACGAACTGCCAGTTGTAGCCGGCCTGGAGGCCGCCCAGGAAACCGCCGGGCGAATACGGCCCGGAACTGCCCCAGCTATAGCCGGCATTGGCGCCGATATAGAAGCCGGTCCACGACATGGGCTGCGCCGCGGGCGCATAGCCGTAGCCATAGCCGGCATTCATGTCGGCGGCGGCAGCGGGAAGCGCGAATGCTCCCAGAGCGACCAGTCCCGCCACGAAGCGGTACGTCATCATCAACTCCTCTCTTGCGGGCGGCGTTGGCCGCGCGGCTGGGAGGAGCGTTAGGTCAAAATGGCAAATGAAGTCTGGCTGAAGCGGGAGCGTGCGCTGCATTGCATCGGCATGGTGAACCGACCGTGAGCAGGCGTGGTGAATCGCTGGTGAAGGATGCCGGGCGCCTCTGGCCCTCGGCGGTGCGACGCCTTAACTATCGCCCATGAGCGCCCGCGTCCCCCTCCCCCCAAGCCCGGAAGATACGTTCGAGCCGCAGGACCTTCCCGCTGAGGAAACGGTGGAGGAGGAGATCACCCTCGTCCTCGAATCGGACGAGGACATCGCCGTCGCCGAAGGCCCGCTTGCCACGGGGCGGGCCGCCATCGCGCAGGCGGCCAAGCACGCGCCCTCGGCCCCCGGCGTCTACCGCATGATTGCGGCGGACGGGTCGGTGCTCTATGTGGGCAAGGCCAAGAGCATCAAGAAGCGCATCCTCAGCTATACGCGCCCCATCGGCCACACGAACCGCATCGCCCGCATGATCGCGGCGACCACGGCCATGGAATTCGTCTCCACCCGCACCGAGGCCGAGGCGCTCTTGCTGGAGGCGAACCTCATCAAGCAGCTGAAGCCCCGCTTCAACGTGCTGCTGCGGGACGACAAGTCCTTTCCCTACATCCTCATCACCGCCGACCATGTCTCGCCACAGATCATCAAGCATCGCGGCGCGCGCAACCGGCCGGGGGATTATTATGGCCCCTTCGCCAGCGTCTGGGCGGTGGACCGCACCATCAACGCGCTCCAGCGCGCCTTCCTGCTGCGCTCCTGCACTGATTCCTATTATGAGAATCGCACCCGCCCCTGCCTTCTGTTCCAGATCAAGCGCTGCTCCGGCCCCTGCACCGGCGAGGTAAACCATTCCGACTATGCCGAGCTGGTGCGCGAGGCGCGCAGCTTCCTGTCCGGCCGCTCGCGGGCGGTGAAGGAGGAACTGGCGAAGGAAATGGAAGCCGCCTCCGAGGAATTGGAGTTCGAGCGCGCCGCCCGCCTGCGCGACCGCCTCGCCGCCCTTTCCGCCGTGCAGGGTAGCCAGGGCATCAATCCCCGCTCGGTGGAGGAGGCGGACGTGTTCGCCTGCTATCAGCAGGGCGGCGCCACCTGCATCGAGGTGTTCTTCTTCCGTACCGGCCAGAACTGGGGCAACCGGGCCTATTATCCCCGCGCCGACCGCTCGCTGTCGGAGGCCGAGGTGCTGGGCGCCTTCCTCTCGCAATTCTACGAGGACAAGCCCTGCCCCCGGCTCGTCCTGCTGAGCCACGACGTGGAGGAGCAGGAGCTGATCGCCGAAGCCCTTTCCGAGCGCTCCAATTATAAAGTAGAGATCGCCGTGCCCCGGCGGGGCGAGAAGCGCGACCTTGTGGAGCACGCACTCCAGAATGCCCGCGAGGCGCTCGGCCGCCAGCTCGCCGAAAGCGCCACCCAGACCCGGCTTCTGGAGGGCCTTGCGAAAACGTTCGAGCTTCCGGCGCCCCCGCGCCGCATCGAGGTCTATGACAATTCCCACATCATGGGCACCAATGCGGTGGGCGGCATGATCGTGGCGGGGCCGGAAGGTTTCCTGAAGAGCCAGTACCGCAAGTTCAACATCAAGTCGGCGGATCTCACGCCGGGCGACGATTACGGCATGATGCGCGAGGTGCTGCGCCGCCGCTTCGCGCGCCTGCTGAAAGAAGCGCCGCGCGCGGAAGCACTCCCTCCCGACACCGACGCCGCCCCGGACGCCGCAGCGGAAGCCCCCGATACCGCCCAGCCCTGGCCGGACCTCGTCCTCATCGATGGCGGCCTCGGCCAGCTCAATGCGGCGCGGGAGATCGCGGCCGAGCTGGGCGTCACCGACGTTCCCCTGGTGGGCATCGCCAAGGGCCTCGACCGCGAAGCAGGGCGCGAGCTGTTTCATTTGCCCGGCCGCCCGCCCTTCCGGCTGGAACCGCGCGACCCTGTGCTCTATTTCATCCAGCGCCTGCGCGACGAGGCCCACCGCTTCGCGATTGGCTCCCACCGGGCGCGACGCAAGAAGGACATTACCGAAGCGGGCCTCCAGGCCATTCCCGGCGTCGGCCCCGCCCGCAAGCGTGCCTTGCTGCGCCATTTCGGGACGCTGAAGGCCATCGAGCGGGCCTCGCTGGCAGATCTTGAACGGGTCGATGGAATCAATGCCTCGACGGCGCTGGCCATATACGGCTATTTCCATGAGCAGCCGCCACGTTGACATTGGGGGCTGAGCCACCACGTTGACCCTCAGGGTTGACCCGCCTCGACCCTGCCCGTTTCGAGGTGCATTCTTGACCTGACCCTCCGGCCTCCCCGGCCGGCTTCAAGAGCAAGACTTAATGGACATGGCAGAAGCCGCGACGAGACCCTCCCCATCGACCCGCGCCGGACGCGGGCGCGCCTTGTCGCTGCCGAACATCCTCACCTATTCCAGGTGCGCCGCGGTGCCGCTGGTGGCGGGGTGCCTGTTCTGGGCCGACATCCTGCAAGGCGGCATCTGGCTGCGCTGGGTGGCGCTCGGCCTCTTCATCGCCGCCGCGGTGACGGATTTCTTCGACGGCTATCTCGCCCGTGCCTGGTCGCAGCAATCGGCCATCGGCCGCATGCTGGACCCCATCGCCGACAAGCTTCTGGTCTCCACCAGCCTGCTCATGCTGGCCTCGGACAGCACCATCCGCGGCTGGTCGCTCTGGGCGGCCATCGTCATCCTGTGCCGCGAGATCCTCGTGTCGGGCCTGCGGGAGTTCCTGGCCGAGCTGCGCGTCAGCGTGCCGGTTTCGCGCCTCGCCAAGTGGAAGACCACCCTTCAGCTGGTGTCGGTGGGCTTCCTCCTCGCCGGGCCGGCGGGTGACCGCATCATCCCCGGCATCACGCTCGTGGGCATCACCCTGCTCTGGATCTCGGCGGTTCTCACGCTTTACACGGGCTACGATTATTTCCGTGCCGGCGCGCGGCATCTGGTGGAGGAGCCTTGATGAAGGTCCTCTATTTCGCCTGGCTGCGCGAGCGCGTCGGCCTCGCCCAGGAAGAGGTTGAGCCGCCGGCCGACGTTGTCACCGTGGCTGATCTCGCACGTTGGCTCGCGGGGCGCGGCCCCGCCCACGCTCATGCCTTCTCCGACCCCAAGGTGGTGCGCGCCGCCCTCGACCGCCGCCATGTGAAGCCCGACGCCCCGCTCGGCGGCGCCCACGAAGTGGCATTCTTCCCGCCCATGACCGGGGGCTGAGCCGTGGGCGCGTCCTTCACCGTGCGGGTCCAGGCGGAGCCGTTCGACACCGCCACCGAGATCGCTGCCTTGTCCGGTGACGGGGATGTGGGCGCGGTGGTCTCCTTCTCCGGCCTCTGCCGGGCCGACAAGCATGAAGGCGGGGGCAACGCCCCCCTCTCGGCATTGGTGCTGGAGCATTATCCCGGCATGGCTGAGGCCGAGATGGAGCGCCTCATGAAAGAGGCCCGCGCGCGCTGGCCGCTTTTGGGCGCGCGCATCGTCCATCGCTATGGGCGCATCGCGCCGGGCGAGCAGATCGTGCTCGTCGTCACCTCTTCCTCCCACCGCGAAGCCGCCTTCTCCGCTGCCGCCTTCCTCATGGACTGGCTGAAGACCAGCGCCCCCTTCTGGAAGAAGGAAGAGCGCGCCGGTGAGGGAGGCTGGGTGGCCGCGAAAGAGACGGACGATCAGGCGGCGGAGCGCTGGAAGGGCGGCGAAACCGATATTTAGAGCGGTTGGACGGCCTGAAAGCAGGCGCCGTGCCCCCTCTCCCCGAGGGGGAGAGGGCTGGGGTGAGGGGGAACCACCCTCTCCAATCCTGAACCGCCGGAGCCCCCTCACCCGCCGCCTGCGGCGTCGACCTCTCCCCCTCGGGGAGAGGTGAAAACCGGTCCCGCGAGGGGAGAGGAGCGGCGCAGGGGCACCGTTTAAACATGAAACGCTCTAGCAGTCCCCGGGGCTCAAGCGCCCGCCGTCAGGCGCGGGCGGGAGCCGGCTCGGGCGCATCCACGTCGATCTCGCCGTCCAGCACCGCATGCAGGCGGTCGAGGTCCAGTTCGCCCTCCCAGCGCGCCACCACCAGGGTCGCCACCGCATTGCCGATGAAGTTGGTGAGCGAGCGGCACTCGGACATGAAGCGGTCGACGCCCAGGATCAGGGCCATGCCCGCCACGGGGATTTCCGGCACCACCGCCAGCGTCGCCGCGAGCGTGATGAAGCCGCCGCCGGTCACCGCCGCCGCGCCCTTGGAGGTGAGCATGGCCACGCCCAGGATGATCAGCTCGTGCTCAAGGGTGAGGTGCGTGTTGGTGGCCTGCGCGATGAATAGGGTCGCCAGGGTCATATAGAGGTTGGTGCCGTCGAGGTTGAAGGAATAGCCGGTGGGCACCACCAGCGAGACCACGGACTTCGGCGCCCCCGCCGCCTCCAGCTTGCGCATCAGCGCCGGCAGGGCGCTTTCGGAGGAGGACGTGCCCAGCACGATCAGCAGCTCCTCGCGGATGAAGCGGATGAGCTTGAAGATGTTGAAGCCCACGACGCGCGCGATGAGGCCAAGCACCAGCACCACGAACAGGATGGCCGTGAAATAGAAGGTGGCGATCAGCTCCAGCAGGTTGCCTATGGAGGCGAGGCCATAGGCGCCGATGGTGAAGGCCATGGCGCCGAACGCGCCCACCGGCGCGGCTTTCATGACGATGGCGACGATGCCGAACACCAGCTTCTCCACGGCGCGGATGCCGTTGAGGATGGGCTCGCCCGCCTTCCCCATGGCGGTCAGCGCGAAGCCGGTGAGGATGGCGACGAACAGCACCTGCAGGATCTCGCCCGTGGCGAGCGCCCCCACCAGGGTCTCGGGAATGATGTGGAGGACGAAATCCATGAAGGAGGCGTGCGCCGCCTGATTGGTGAAGGCGGTGATGGCCTTGGGATCGAGGCTGGCCGGATCCACGTTGAAGCCCGCGCCCGGCTGCACGACCTTGCCCACGATGAGGCCGATGACCAGCGCGAAGGTGGACACCACCTCGAAATAGATGAGCGCCTTGCCCCCGATGCGGCCGACCTTCTTCACATCGCCCATGGCGGCGATGCCCACCACGACGGTGCAGAACACCACGGGGGCGATGATCATCTTCACCAGCTTGATGAAGCCGTCGCCGAGCGGCTTCATGGCTTCGCCGAGATGGGGGAAGAAGGTGCCGAGCAGCACGCCCAGCACCACCGCGAACAGGACCTGGACGTAGAGGATTTTATAGAAAGGACGACGCATTGCTTTTCCCCGCCGAGCCCATTGCGGCAAAACTTGCCTCTTCTATGAGCCGACCATGAAGGATGTGCAACGCAGGGCGGCGGGCGCCGCCGACCTTCCCTAACGCAAGGATTTCAAGGCTTAGTGCCGCTCTTCCTCCGCCGGAAGCGCGATCACCACCAGCACTTCCGCCTTCTGCCGGCCGATGCTGCGGACCTCGTGCTTGATCTCGCCGGGGAAATAGAGGCAGTCGCCGCGCTCCATCACCAATTCGTCGGCGCCGAGCTTCACGGCGATCTTCCCGCTCACCACGAACAGCAATTCCTCGCCGCCATGGGCCCAGCGGGGGTCCTTGGTCATGACCGGCTTGGTGGCCGGCATCATGAGGAAGGGTTCCATCATCTTGCGTGAGCGCCCCGGGGCCAGCGGGAGGAGGCCGAACGTGCCGTCCGGCTGGGGCAGCGGCCCCTCCCCACGGCGATGCAACGTATATTGCGAGGGAGCGGGCGCGGCATTGAGGTCGAACAATTGCGCGACATTGACGCCGAGCGCCTCGGCGAGGCGCAGCAGCGCGGCGATGGAGGGCGTCTTGAGGCCCCGCTCCACAAGCGAGAGATAGCCGCGCGTGAGGTCGCTCTGGGTGGCGAGCTTGTCGAGTGTGAGACTTCTTTCCAGCCGGAGAACCCGGAGATTGGGGCCGAGACGATCCGCCCTGGACATATCGAGCACAGAACTTTCCCTTCTCGTCAGCGGCGCGGACCGAAACCTGCCTTTGCGGTCATCCTATATCCCAAGCGCACGTTTCAAGTCCGTCACAATACGGCGCGCTCACACCCTCGCCGTTCACGATCCTGCCTGCGTGAGGCGTGGGTTCGAGAACATGCACGGCCTTGCAAGTTTACTTGAGGAAATTTTCACCGCCTACCCTCCCAAGTTTGTGCAGGGGCGCCAAAAGCCGCAGAAAACATGGTCACTCCTCACTCTATCGCCCATTGATTAGGCAGTGGCTGGAACCGCCTTCAAATCGGGCTATTGATTTCTGTCAGTAAACTTGTTTCGATCTCCCTGGCCTTCTTCCGCGCCCATAGCGCCCAGAAAACAGGGGAACCTCCACCATGTTCGGCCCGCACATGAACCGCCGGTCCTTCCTCGGCGCGGCAGCCATCGGCCTCGGCGCCGCCGCCTTCCCCGGTCGCCTCAGCGCGGCGGAAAGCGTCACCTTCGGCGTAGCGAGCCTCGACGTCAGCTATGCCGCCATCTACGCGGCCCTGAAGAAGGGCTACTTCGCCGAGGCAGGCCTCAATGTGGAGCACCTGAATTCCCAGAGCGGGCCGCGCAGCAAGCAGATGCTCTCCGCCGGGCAGATCTTCGCCACCTGCACCGGATCCAGCGACTCCATCGCCCTCACCATGGCGGGCAAGCCGTCCGTGCTCGTGTGCTCGTTCGACCGGCGGCCGGGGCTCGCGAACATCATCGTCAACAAGGCGGTCTATGAATCCGGCGTGCGGAGCGTGAAGGATCTCGCGGGCAAGAAGATCGGCGTGACCCAGCCGCAAGCGCTGACCTGGCTGCTCGGCGTCGTCATCACCGAAGCCGCCGGGCTGAAGGGCAAGGTGGATTTCCGTCCCTTGGGCGACTTGACCACCATGCTTGGCGCCGTGAAGGCCGGCTCGGTGGACGGCTGCATCGCCTCCTACTCCATGCTCGATGCCGCGGAGGCGGAGGGCTGGGGGGTACCCATCTTCCGCGCCTATGACGATGCCGACTGGAACTCCGCCTTCAAGGGCGACCTTCCCGGCGTTGGCGTCTACGTGCTCAAGGACACGGTGGAGGAGAAGCGCGGCGAGGTCCAGAAGCTCGTCACGGGCCTCGTCAAGGGAATGGACTACCTGAAGTCCGCTTCCAACGAGGAGATCGCGGAGATGGTGAAGGCGGATTTCCTGCCCAACACGCCGCTTCCTGCCCTCGTGAGCGCCGTGAAGAAGTTCAAATCCACCTGGAATTACGAGAACACCTATACGGCGCAGGCATATGGCGACCTCATCTCGGCGATGGGCGACGGCCGCATGTATCCCACGGCGGAATTGACCGCGCGCGCCAAGTTTAGCGACCTCGTGGACAATTCCTTCGTCCTTAAGGCGCGGGGGAAGGCCTGATGCGCGTCATGATCCGCCTTGACGGGGTGGGCAAGACCTACAGCTCCAGGACGACCCGTCACACCGCCATCGGCAGCGTCTCCCTCGACATCGCGCAGGGCGAGTTCGTCTGCGTGGTCGGGCCGTCCGGGTGCGGCAAGAGCACCTTGCTCAACATGATCGCCGGCTTCCAGCCGGCGACCGCCGGGAGCATCACCGTCGATGGCGCGGCGGTCGAGTCGGGGGCCGTTCCCCAGGGGCTCGGCTACCTGTTCCAGAAGGACACGGTGCTGCCCTGGCTCACCGTGGAGCAGAATGTCGGCCTCGGCCTGCGCTTCGCGCGCGTCCCGCCCGGCCGCATCGCCGAGAAGGTCAGGAGCCTGCTGAAGCTCGCCAATCTGGAGCCCTATGCAGGCTACTTCCCGTATCAGATCTCCGGCGGCATGAGGCAGCGCACCGCACTGCTGATGACGCTCGCCTGCGATCCCCGCGTGCTGCTGCTGGACGAGCCCTTCGGCGCGCTCGATTCCCACACCAAGATCAACCTGCACCGCGAGTTGCACGACATCTGGCGGCAGCTCGGCCAGACCATCGTCATGGTCACCCACGACCTCGACGAGGCGGTGGCCCTGGCCGACCGCGTGATCGTGCTGTCGGGGCCGCCGAGCCGGGTGCTGCTGGACCACCGCATCGACATCCCCCATCCGCGAGACCCCTACGTGGTGCGGGAAACCGACGCCTTCGGCCAGCATCTCAAAGCCATATGGGCGGTGCTGGGCCGCGAATACCAACGCACGCCCGACGGCACGCAGAGCGTGATCGGAGCCGCAGCATGAGCCAAACCATGGACAGCCTCGATGCGCCGCTCGCGCGCCCCGCGCGCGCGCGCCGCTTCTCCTTCAGCGAGACCGCCCGCGTGCGGCTCTACCAGCTCGCCCTCCTCGCCGTCTTCCTCGGCCTGTGGGAAGGGCTGACGCGGGTGCCCTATTTGATCAAGAACACCTTCCTCGACCCGTTCTTCATCAGCCGCCCTTCGCTCATCGCCCAGCAATTGTGGTCCTGGACCTTCGGCGCCCAGGCCGGCTTCCTGTTCCCGCACCTCGCCTCGACCCTCGGCGCAACGCTGCTGGGGCTTGCGGTGGCGGGCATCACCGGCTTCGCCGCCGGCCTCGTGCTCAGCCAGAACCCCATCCTCGCGCGGACGCTGAACCCTTTCATCGTCTGCTTCAACTCCCTGCCCCGCATCGCCATGGTCCCGCTCATCACCATGATGTTCGGGCTCGGGCTGCTGGCGAAGGTGGTCACGGTCTGGTTCGTTGTTTTCTTCCTCATCTTCTTCAACACCTTCAAGGGCTCCCTGTCGGTGGAGAAGCATATCCTCCAGTTCTGCCGGACGCTGGGCGCCTCGCCGCGGCAGATCCTGTGGAGCGTGCGGGTGCCGAGCGCACTGGCCTGGACCTTCGCGGCGCTGCCCAACGCCATCTCCTTCTCCCTGGTGGGGGTGGTCATCGCCGAGTTCGTCGGGACGACCACGGGGATGGGCTACCTGATCGTCTCCTCGCTCTCGACCCTCAATGCCAGCGAGATGTTCGCCGCCATCACGGTCCTCGGCGTGGCGGGCATTGCCCTCGTCTCCCTGGCCGAGCGGGTCGAGCGGCGGCTGCTGCGCTGGTCCCCACAATTCAACGAACGCTGAGCTTCAAGGAGAAACCCATGTCCGAAAGCATCGACTATTATTTCTGGATCAATTCCGACTGGGCCTATTTCGGCAATCCGCGCCTCAAGGCGATGGCGGAGCGGTATGGCCTGAAGATCAACTACTATCCCGTCGATATCGGGGCCGTTTATGCCCGCACAGGCGGCATCAAGCTGCCGCTGCGCGCGAAGGAGCGGAAGGACTATAGGCTGCTGGAGATGCGGCGCTTCCGCGACCTTCTCGGCATGCCCATCAATCTCGAACCGAAATACATGACCCAGTCGGTGGAGATCCCCTCCCGCTTCGTCATCGCCGCCGAGCAGATGGGAACCCCGCCGCACGACCTCATCCACGCCGTCATGACCGCTTTGTGGGCGGAGGAGCGCGACATCGAGGACGAGGCGACCCTTGTTGCCATCGCGGACGGGCTCGGGCTCGACGGCGCCGCGATCCTGGCGCGTTCCAAGGAGCCGGCGGCGGAGAAGCGCTATTTCGAGAACACCAACCGCGGCATCGAGCGCGGCATGTTCGGCGCCCCGTTCTATTTCTTCCGGGACGAGGCGTTCTGGGGCCAGGACCGGCTCGAATATCTCGACCGGACGATCTCCGCCGCCCTCGGCACCCCCGCTCTGCTGAAGGCCGTGTCATGATCCGCCGCATCGGGGTCGGCCCCCGCCTCAGCGCAGCCGCCATCCATAACGGCGTCGCCTATCTCGCCGGCCAGGTGCCGAACGACCTCTCCCGCGGCATCGAGGAGCAGGCGGCCGACGTTCTGGCGACCATCGACGCAATCCTAGCGGAGATCGGGACAGACAAGACCCGGATCCTCAGCGCCACCGTCTGGCTGCCGGACATTTCCGATTTCAGCGCCTTCAACACGGTGTGGGACGCCTGGGTGCCGCCCGGCGACACGCCCGCGCGCGCCTGCATCGAGAGCCGGCTCGCCAACCCCGCCATCAAGGTCGAGATCGCCGTCATCGCCGCCCTTCCGGCCTGACGCGAGCGGCTGCGGCCGCGCCAAGGACATTCCCGATTGCACCCACGCCCGGACGCAGAAGCCGGACGGGGAGCGGTGACGCGTACCCAAAAATCCAGAGCTTCAATGGGGATTGAACAATGGCTGTCACTGATCAATTGGCACTGTCGCCGGCCTCCGCCGGCACCGCAAGCTTACGCCGCATCGTCTGGTCGTCCGTCATCGGCACGGCGGTGGAATGGTATGACTTCCTGATCTATGCGGTGGCGACCGCTTTGGTGTTCAACAAGCTGTTCTTCCCGGCCATCGACCCGGCCCTCGCCACCATCGCCGCCTTCGGCACCTATGCGGTGGGCTTCCTCGCCCGCCCGCTCGGCGCCGCCATCTTCGGCCATTACGGCGACAAGCTCGGCCGCAAGGCCATGCTGGCCACCACCATCATCATCATGGGGCTCGGCACCTTCCTCATCGGCTGCCTGCCCACCTATGAGCAGATCGGCATCGCCGCGCCCATCCTCCTCGTGCTGCTGCGCCTGTTCCAGGGCATCGGCCTCGGCGGCGAATGGGGCGGCGCCGTGCTGATGGTGGTGGAGAATGCCCCGTCCCAGAAGCGCGGCTTCCTCGGAACGCTCGTCCAGGTGGGCAATCCGGTGGGCAATCTGTGCGCGCTGGGTATCTTCGCTTTGGTCTCGCAGCTGCCGGAAAGCGACTTCCTCTCCTGGGGATGGCGCATCCCGTTCCTGCTCTCCATCCTGCTGATCGGCGTCGGCCTGTTCATCCGTCTGCGCCTGGAGGAGACGCCCGCTTTCCGCCAGATCAAGGCGAAGCAGGAAGTGGCGTCCATGCCCATCGTGGAGATCTTCACCCACCACCGCCGCGCCTTCTTCACGGCGGTGGGACTGAAGATCGCCGAGATCTCCTATGCCTCCATCGCGGGCGTGTTCGTCATCTCCTATGCGACGCAGACGCTGGGCATGTCCCGCAGCACCATCCTCAACGGGGTGATGCTCTCCTCCTTCATCGCGCTGTTCTCGATCCCACTGTTCGGCTGGCTGTCGGACAAATGGGGCCGCAAGACCCTGTTCTACCTGAGCTGCCTGTTCTGCATGGGCTTCGCCTTCCCCATGTTCGCGCTGCTCAACACCAAGGACCCGGTCATCGTTGCCGCGACCGTGGTGGTGGCCATCAGCTTCGGGCAGATGGTCATGTTCGGGGTGGGTGCCCCCTTCTATTCGGAGCTGTTCTCGGCCCGCCTGCGCTATAGCGGCGCCTCGCTGGGCTTCCAGATCGGCGCGGCCATATCGGGCGGGCTCACCCCCTTCATCGCCGCCTCGCTCATGGTGTGGAGCGGCGGCGCCACCTGGCCGATCTCGATCTACCTCATCGGCTGCGCCCTCATCACCACCTTCGCAACCTTCATGGCGCCGGAGACGGCCCGGAAGGAAATGGCCTGATCCCCTCCCCGGCCCGGCCGCGCGCCGGGCCGGTTTCACCGCCCACACGAGGTTCTCCATGCTTGCAAGCGAAGCAACCCTGGCGCCCAACGCGCCCGCCCTCGCCTTCACCGGCATCGTGCGCCACCTGCACATCACCGCCCGGGCCTTCCTGCCCATGCGGGCCATGCCCGAAATCACCCTCATCCCCGGCAAGGGGATCGAGGGCGACCGCTATATGATCGGCCGGGAGGAGGGCTTCTATTCGCAGAAGCCGGAGGACGGCCGCCAGATCACCCTGTTCGAGATCGAGACCCTGGAGGCGCTGAAGCGCGACCACGGCATCGAGCTCGGCCCGCAGGACCACCGGCGCAACGTGACCACCGAGGGCGTGCCGCTCAACCATCTGGTGGGCCGGCGCTTCTGGCTCGGCGCGACGCTCCTGGAGGCGACCCGCCTCTCCATCCCCTGCCGGCATATCGAGGAGATCACCGGCAAGGCCATCTTCGACCCGCTCATCAACCGCTCCGGCCTCAATTGCCGCATCCTTGAGGGCGGCGTGGTGCGTGTGGGCGACGTGGTGCGGAGCGCGTGATGCGCGCGATCCGCACGCGGGTGGCGGAGGCCGCCGCTGCCGGCACAGGCGTGAAGCGCTTCGTGCTGGAGGACCCGGACGGCTGGGAGCTGCCGCCCTTCAGGCCCGGCGGACATGTGGACCTCCATCTTCCCGACGGGAGCCTGCGCACCTACTCCCTCTGCAACGACCCCGCCGAGCAGACCCGCTATGTGGTGGCGGTGAAGCGCGAGGCGGATGGGCGGGGCGGCTCCATCCTGCTGCACGACACCGTGACGGCGGGAATGGAGATCGGCGTGTCCCTGCCGCGCGGCGGCGTGCCGCTCGCGGCCGGACGGCATGTCTTCGTCGCCGGCGGCATCGGCGTCACGCCATTCCTCTCGGCGGCGGCATCGCTCCAGCGTGAGGGGCGCGGCGACTTCGAGCTTCATGTGATCTCGCGCGGGCCGCCGCCCCTGGCGGCGGAGCTCGAACCCTTCCTGCGCTCCGGCCATGCGCGGCTCTACGACACCACCACAGCCCGCAGGCCCGATCTTTCCGCACTGCTAGGCGCCGCCACAACCGGCACGGCGCTCTCTTGCTGCGGGCCGCTCGCCTTGACAGAGGCGTTCGAGCAGGCGACGCGGGACTGGGCGCCCGAGGCCGTCCATGTGGAGCGCTTCGTGGCGCCCGAGCTGCCACCCGATCCGGATGCGCGGCCCTACCGCCTCGTGCTCGCCAGATCCGGCCGCGAGATGGATGTGGGGCCCGCGGTGAGCGTGCTGGATGCGCTGCTCCATGCGGGCATCGAGATTCCCCACTCCTGCTGCGGCGGCATCTGCGGCGCCTGCCGGGTGGACTGGCTGGAAGGCCGGCCGGTGCATCGCGACCGCGTCCTCTCCCCCGCTGAGCGCCAGCATGCTCTGATGGCCTGCGTCGCCTTCTCGGCCGAGGACCGGCTGGTGCTCGACCTCTGACCTTTTTCATCGACGGGGTGTCGGCATTGGCGTTACTCGTTCGTCTTCAGAACGGACAAGGAGCGCGCATCCATGCAGTACGCCATACTTTGCTACCATTCCGAAGACGTGGTCTGCGCCTGGAGCAAGGAAGAGGACGATGCCGTCATGGCCCGCCTCGCCGTGGTGCAGGACAAGCTCATCAAGCAAGGCAAGCTCGGCCCCGTGGCGCGGCTGCTGCCCACCTCCACCGCCACCACGCTGCGCAAGCACAGCGAGCCGGCTCTGGTGCTGGACGGACCGTTCGCCGAGACAAAGGAGCAGTTCCTCGGCTTCTACGTGGTGGACTGCAAGGACCTGGAAGAGGCCCTCGACATCGCCCGCGAGCTGGGCCGCGCCAATCCCGGCGGCTCCTATGAGATCCGTCCCATCTCGGTGATGTTCCCCGGCGTGCTCGGCGCCCCGGCCGCGGAGGCCGTGGGGGCGTGACCGACGTCGCCTGGATCAGCGCCGCGCTCACCTCCGCCCGCCCCCAGGTGGTGGCCGCGCTGCTGCGCTATTTCCGGGACCTCGACACGGCGGAGGAGGCGTACCAGGACGCGTGCCTTCGCGCCCTCTCCAACTGGCCGAAGAACGGCCCGCCGCGCGACCCAGCCGCCTGGCTCATATTGGTGGGCCGCAACGCCGCGCTCGATGCCGCGCGGCGGCGCACCCGCCAAGTGGAACTGCCGGACGAGGAGAAGCTCTCCGACCTCGAAGACACGGAAGCACAGGTGGCCGAACGGCTGGATGACGGCCACTATCGCGACGACATCCTGCGCCTGCTCTTCATCTGCTGCCACCCCGAACTTCCGGCCACCCAGCAGGTGGCGCTGGCGCTGCGCATCGTGTGCGGCCTGTCGGTGAAGCAGATCGCCCGCGCCTTCCTGGTGGGCGAGAGCGCCATGGAGCAGCGCATCACCAGGGCCAAGGCCCGCATCGCCGGCGCCGAGGTGCCGTTCGAGGCGCCGGGGGCCATCGAGCGGGCGGAGCGGCTCGCGGCCGTCGCGGCGGTCATCTACCTTATATTCAACGAGGGTTATTCCGCCGGCAGCAGTGAGACCGAGGCCCGCGCGCCCTTGTGCGACGAGGCCATCCGCCTCTCCCGCCTGCTGCTGCGCCTGTTCCCGGCGGAGCCCGAAATGTTCGGCCTCGCCGCCTTGATGCTGCTCCAGCACGCGCGCCTGCCCGCCCGGTTTGACAAGGCCGGCGAGATCATCCTGCTGGAAGACCAGGACAGGGGCCTCTGGAACGCCAAGATGATCACGGAAGGGCTGGCGCTCATCGACAAGGCCATGCGCCACCGCCGTCCCGGCCCCTACCAGATCCAGGCGGCCATCGCGGCACTCCACGCCCGCGCCAGGACGCCTGACGAGACGGACTGGGCGCAGATCGAACTCCTTTACGGCGCGCTCGAGCGCTTCCAGCCCTCGCCCGTCATCACGCTTAACCGGGCGGTCGCCGTCTCCAAGGTGCGCGGGCCGGAAGTGGCGCTCGCTTTGATAGAGCCCCTTGCCCCGCAGCTTTCCGGCTATTTCCATTTCTTCGGGCTGAAAGGCTGGCTCCTGCTCCAGCTCGGCCGCCGCGAGGACGCCCGTGCCGCCTTTGACCGCGCCATCGCCTTGGCCAATACGGCAGCGGAAGCAGCGCACATCCGCATGCATCTCGACCGGCTGGCGAAGGACAGCGAGGAGAAGGTGGCGGGCCACTGAGCGCTGCTATCCCGCCCCCATCCCGCCGACCCGCTCGCCCACCAGGAACCACACCACCGCAAGCGCGACGATGCCGCCAAAAATAATACCGATGATCAATGCGGCCGAAACTCCACCCGCCTGATCGCGCCAGCGCAATCCCATAGGCGCCTCTCCTCTTCCCGGCCCTCACCTCCATAACGCTTGGGAAGGGCCGGAGGCTCCCGCATTTCCGACCATTATAAAAATCGATTTCTTATGGTGCCGCCTGTGAAGCCACGCTAGAAGCGGGCCCCAATTCAGAGTCACGGGAGGATGATCGATCGTGCTCAAATCCCAGATTGCCCCTATGGCCCTTGCCTCCCCGGCCTTTGAAGGCACTTCAGGTCACGCCCAGGTGGAGACCCGGCTGAACCTGATGGTGTTCCAGGGGATGCAGAACCTGCCGTTGTTCGCGGCGCAGGCGAAGGGCTTCTTCGCCAGGCGCAACCTCGTCGTGGACGTGAAGATCGCCCCCAATTCCGATGAACTGCGCAACGGGCTCGCCGAGGGCCGCTACCAGATCGTCCACACGGCGGTGGACAACGGGGTCGCCATGTCGGACATGGCGAAGGTGGACATCGCGGCGGTGATCGGCGGCGATGACAGCTTCAACCATTTCTATGTCCAGCCCGACATCGCCTCGATCGCCGACCTCAAGGGCAAGACGGTGATCGTGGACGCGCTCAACACCGCTTATGCCTTCCAGGTCTATGAGGTGATGAAGCGCAACGGCCTCGCCAAGGGCGACTATGGCGTGAAGCCCGTGGGCGCTACCTTCAAGCGCCTGGAAGCCATGGAGCAGGACAAGGAGGACAAGGCCTCCACCCTCAACCCGCCCTTCTCCATCCGCGCCGACAAAGCGGGCCTGAAGGACACGGGCTCCATTGTGAAGATGATCGGCCCCTATCAGGCGACCGCCGGCATGGTCCTGCGCACCTGGGCGAAGGAGAATGAGGACACCCTGGTGAGGTATCTCCAGGCCTATATCGAGGGCCTGCGCTGGGGCCTCGACCCGGCCAATGCGGAGGAGACGACGACGCTCCTCGCGGACGGCCTCAAGCTCCCGCCTGACGTGGCCGCCGCCGGCTATGCCATCGTCGCCGATCCAAAGACCGGCCTCACCAAGGACGCCGCCTTCGACATCGAGGGCTTCAAGAACGTGCTGAAGCTCCGCACCGACTGGACCGGCCAGCCCACCGGCCCGGTGGAGACTTATGTGGACCTCTCCTATTACCAGAAGGCCCTCGCCGGCCTCTGAGTAAGGCCGCGGCCTTCGTTTCGCTTTGCACAAAGACCGAACGGCGATAACCTTTTTCCTGTGAAGAAACCGGCACGGCCGGACGCAGGAAGAGGCGAAAGCACTTGGCCGAGCGCAAACCGAAGGCGGCACCAGCGGAGAGCGGCGATCCGGCCGAGTACATCACCGGCTCCGGCGCCCCCGCCGCCCGCGCCGGAACACTGGAGGATGCGCTCGGCGTCCAGGTCCGCTCCATCCGCCGGCAGCTCGACCTCACCGTCTCGGACCTCGCGGGCGCAGCCGGCATCTCGGTGGGCATGCTGTCCAAGATCGAGAACGGGCAGATCTCCCCTTCCCTCGCCACGCTCCAGGCCATCTCCAAGGCGCTGAACGTGCCCATCACCACGCTCTTCTCTGCTTTCGAGGAGCGGCGGGACTGCTCTTTCGTGCGCTCAGGCCAGGGCGTGGTCATCGAGCGGCGCGGGACCAAGGTGGGGCATCAATATGAGTTGCTGGGCCACGGGCTCGGCGGCGACATCGTGGTGGAGCCCTATCTCATCACGCTGACCGAAGAGGCGGTGCCCTATACCGAGTTCCGCCATGCGGGCGTTGAGTTCATCTACATGCTCTCCGGCGAGGTCATGTATCGCCATGCCGACCGCGCCTACCATTTGCGGCCCGGCGATTCCCTCATGTTCGATTCCGGCGCGGCGCACGGGCCAGAGGAGCTGATCGTGCGGCCGATGACGTATCTGTCGGTGATCGTCTATGCGCGGGATGCCAGATAGGCATCGCTGTCCCGCCGTCATGGCCGGGCTTGACCCGGCCATCTCCCGCAGGACCGGGTGCAACCGGACTCCCGGGAGATCCCCGGGTCAAGCCCGGGGATGACGTCTGAAGGGAAGTAAGTTTTTCCTACTAAGAAAATTTTATTCCCAGATCATTGACGCACCCAGTGACCCGGCGTACCTATCGGGCAGATCCAGTCCGGCACCCGGAGCGCCCTTATGTGCGGCATTGTCGGTATCTTCCTGAAGGACCCGAAGCTTGAGCCCGAGCTCGGCGCCATGCTCGCTTCCATGCTGTGCGTGATGACCGATCGCGGCCCGGACAGCGCCGGCTTCGCCATCTACGGCACCGGCGACAGGGACCATGTGAAGCTCTCTTTGCGCGCCGCCGAGGGCTATGATTTCCAGAGCCTCGCCAATTCCATCTCGCTCGCCTCCGGTGGCGCGCCCAAGGTCTCGGTGCGCGCGAGCCACGCCATCTTGGAAGTGCCGGCCGCCCATGAGGCGGAAGTGCGTGCGGCGCTCGCGCGCCATCCGGACGTCGCCATCGTCGGCTCCGGCACGCGCATGGAGATCTTCAAGGAAGTGGGTCTGCCGAGCGACGTCGCCGTGCGCTTCGACCTGCCGAAGATGTCTGGCACCCACGGCATTGGCCACACCCGCATGGCCACGGAGAGCGCGGTGACCACCGCCGGCGCCCACCCCTTCTCCACCGGCGCCGACCAATGTCTCGTGCACAACGGCTCGCTCTCCAACCACAACGATCTGCGGCGGAACCTGAAGCGCGAGGGCCTCGCCTTCGCCACCGACAATGACAGCGAGGTCGCGGCCGCCTATCTCACCTGGCGGATGAAGCAGGGCGCTTCGCTGGGCGAGGCGCTGGAAACAGGCCTGAAGGACCTCGACGGCTTCTTCACCTTCGTGGTGGGCACGGAGAGCGGCTTCGGCGTGCTGCGCGATCCCATCGCCTGCAAGCCCGCCGTCATGGCCGAGACCGAGCGCTATGTCGCCTTCGGCTCCGAATACCGCGCGCTGGTGGACCTGCCGGGCATTGCGAACGCCAAGGTCTTCGAGCCCGAGCCCGCCACCGTCTATTTCTGGGACCGCGCCGCATGAACGCCGTCAGCCCCGACATCACATTCGACCTTGCCGAGGCGCCGCTGCGGGAGTTGAATTCCGCGCTCCACAAGGCCACCGGCGAGAGCAATGCGCGCCGCTGGCGCGTGCTGAACCCCAATGGCCGCCACGCTCTGGCGGCCGGCGTCAACGCGCCGCTCACCATCGAGGTGGACGGGCATGTGGGCTATTACTGCGCCGGCATGAACCAGCAGGCGAACGTCATCATCCACGGCAATGCCGGGGTGGGCGTCGCCGAGAACATGATGAGTGGCTTCGTCCATGTGAAGGGCGATGCCAGCCAGGCGGCCGGCGCTACCGCCCATGGGGGTATGCTGCTCATCGACGGCAATGCCTCCGCCCGCTGCGGCATCTCCATGAAGGGCGTGGACATCATCGTGAAGGGCTCGGTGGGCCATATGAGCGCCTTCATGGGGCAGGCCGGCAGCCTCATCGTCTTCGGCGATGCCGGAGAGGCGCTGGGCGACAGCCTTTATGAGGCAAAGCTGTTCGTGCGCGGCACGGTGGCGAGTCTGGGCGCCGACTGCATCGAGAAGGAGATGCGGGACGAGCACAAGGCGCTTCTGGCGGAGAAGCTGGAAGCGGCGGGGCTTTCGGGCAGCGTCGATATCGGCACGTTCAAGCGCTACGGCTCGGCCCGGCGCCTCTACAATTTCCATATCGACAATGTCGATGCGTATTGAGGGGTGAGGACACCATGACCGCCCATTCCAACATCCCGCGCACCCTACCCCGCTTCTCCGCCACCTTCGACCCGCACACCCTTTCGGAAATCCGCCGCGCGGCGGCGACCGGCATCTATGACATCCGGGGCGCCGGCACGAAGCGCAAGCTCCCCCATTTCGACGACCTGCTCTTCCTCGGCGCCTCCGTCTCGCGCTACCCGCTGGAGGGCTACCGGGAGAAGTGCGGCACCGACGTGGTGCTGGGCAGCCGCTTCGCGAAGAAGCCCATCCACCTGAAGACCCCCGTCACCATCGCCGGCATGAGCTTCGGGGCGCTGTCCGCCCCCGCCAAGGAAGCGCTGGGGCGCGGGGCGTCCGCCATGGGCACCTCCACCACCACGGGCGATGGTGGCATGACGGCGGAGGAGCGCGGCCACTCCTCCATCCTCGTCTACCAGTATCTCCCCTCGCGCTATGGCATGAACCCGGACGATCTCAGAAAGGCCGATGCCATCGAGGTGGTGATCGGCCAGGGCGCGAAGCCCGGTGGCGGCGGCATGCTGCTGGGCCAGAAGATCTCCGACCGCGTCGCCGCCATGCGCACGCTTCCGAAGGGCATCGACCAGCGCTCCGCCTGCCGCCACCCGGACTGGACCGGGCCGGATGATCTGGAAATCAAGATCGAGGAGCTGCGCGAGATCACCGATTGGGAGAAGCCCATCTATGTGAAGGTGGGCGCCTCCCGCCCCTATTACGACATCTCGCTGGCCGTGAAGTCCGGCGCCGATGTGGTGGTGCTGGACGGCATGCAGGGCGGCACGGCGGCGACGCAGGACGTGTTCATCGAGCATGTGGGCCTGCCCATCCTCTCCGCCATCCGCCCCGCCGTTCAGGCGCTCCAGGACCTCGGCATGCACCGGAAGGTGCAGCTCATCGTCTCCGGCGGCATCCGCTCCGGCGCGGATGTGGCCAAAGCTCTGGCGCTGGGGGCGGACGCGGTGGCCATCGGCACGGCGGCGCTGGTGGCGCTGGGCGACAACGACCCGCAGTATGAGGCCGAGTATCAGGCGCTGGGCTCCACCGCAGGCGCCTATGACGACTGGCACGAGGGCCGCGACCCCGCCGGCATCACCACGCAGGACCCGGAACTGTGGTCGCGCCTCGATCCCGTGAAGGCCGGCCGGCGGCTCGCCAACTATCTCGGCGTGATGACGCTGGAGGCGCAGACCATCGCCCGCGCCTGCGGCAAGAGCCATCTGCACAATCTGGAGCCGGAGGACCTCGTGTCCCTCACCGTGGAAGCCGCCGCCATGGCCGGCGTGCCTCTTGCAGGGACCAACTGGATTCCGGGCCAGACCACCTACTGATGTCCCGCAGGGCCCTCGACGGCGCTGCGTTCAACAAAACAGCCGACCAGAACCAGACCTTCCAGGGGACGTGACGATGACCCGCTTTCCAGAGATCGCGCGCGATGCCGAAGGCCGCGCCTCCGCCGCCTCTTCCATAAACCTGGAGAAGGTGGCGAAGGACAAAGGCATCAAATATTTCCTCATCTCCTATGTGGACCTGTTCGGCGGCCTCAGAGCCAAGCTGGTGCCCGCCCAGGCCATCGGCGAGATGCAGAAGGCCGGAGCGGGCTTTGCCGGCTTTGCCACATGGCTCGACATGACGCCGGCGGACCCGGATCTGTTCGCGGTGCCGGACCCCACCTCCCTCATCCAGCTGCCCTGGAAACCGGAAATCGGCTGGCTCGCTTCCGACCTCTATATGGACGGCAAGCTGGTGGAGCAGGCACCGCGCACAGTCCTGAAGAAGCAGCTCGCGGCGGCCAATGAGCTGGGCTTCGAGATGAAGACCGGCGTCGAATGCGAATATTTCCTCATCTCGCCGGACGGCTCGGGCATTTCGGACGCCTCCGACACGGCGGAAAAGCCCTGCTACGACCAGTCCGCTTTGATGCGGCGCTTCGAGATCATCAAGGAGATCTGCGACAGCATGCTCTCTTTGGGCTGGGGCGCCTACCAGAACGACCATGAGGACGCCAACGGCCAGTTCGAGATGAACTGGAATTATGACCACGCCTTGCTCACCGCCGACCGGCACGTCTTCTTCAAGTACATGGTCAAGTCTATCGCCGAGAAGCACGGCCTGCGCGCCACCTTCATGCCGAAGCCCTTCATCAACCTCACGGGCTCCGGATGCCACGTGCATGTCTCGCTGTGGAAGAAGGGCAAGAACGCCTTTTCCGACCCCAAGGGCGAGCTGGGCGTCGCGCCGCTCGGCTACAATTTCATCGGCGGGCTGATCCACAACGCGGATGCGCTCTGCGCCCTCACCAATCCCACGGTGAACTCATACAAGCGCATCAACGCCCCGCGCACGCTGTCCGGCGCCACCTGGGCGCCCAATACCGTCACCTATACCGGCAATAACCGCACCCATATGATCCGCATTCCCGATGCAGGGCGGTTCGAATTCCGCCTCGCGGACGGCGCAGCCAACCCTTACCTCCTCCAGGCCGGCGTGCTGGCGGCGGGGCTGGACGGCATCACCAATGCCCGCGACCCCGGCAAGCGCCTGGACATCAATATGTATACGGACGGCCATAAGGTGAAGGGCGCCAAGAAGCTGCCGCTGAACCTTCTGGATTCCTTAAGGGCGCTGGAGAAATCCAAGGTTCTGAAGGAGAGCCTCGGCGAGAGCTTCGTCTCCGGCTACCTGAAGCTGAAGACCGAGGAATGGAATGCCTATTCCCGCCACCTCACCCAATGGGAGCGGGACAACACGCTGGATATTTGAGAGAACTGCTTTCGTTGAGCGCTGCCATTCCCTCTCCCGCTTGCGGGGGAGGGTTAGGGAGGGGGCCGGTCGCAGGCCGGAAGCGTTCGGAAAATGGAGGGGTCGCGTCTGCCCCCTCCCCAGCCCTCCCCCGCAAGCGGGAGAGGGAGCGCATTGGTAGCTGGAGACGAGTAGAGAACATGTCCGCCCGCTATTCGGTCTTCAGCCTCATCGCCAATGCCTTCTCCGGGCAGAAGGGCTGGCAGCCCGCATGGCGCGATGCCACGCCGAAGCCGGATTATGACGTCATCATCATCGGCGGCGGCGGGCATGGGCTGGCCACCGCCTATTACCTTGCCAAGGAGTACGGCATCCGCAACGTGGCGGTGCTGGAGAAGGGCCATATCGGCTCGGGCAATGCGGGGCGGAACACCACCATCATCCGTTCCAATTATCTCCTGCCCGGCAACCAGCCCTTCTACGAATGGTCCATGAAATTGTGGGAGGGCCTGGAGCAGGACCTCAATTACAACGCCATGGTCTCCCAGCGCGGCGTGCTGAACCTCTATCATTCCGATGCCCAGCGCGACGCCTTCGCCCGGCGCGGCAATGCCATGCGCCTGTCGGGGGCCGACGCCGAATTGCTGGACCGCGAGCAGGTGCGGGCCATGGCGCCGTTCCTGAACTTCGACAATGCCCGCTTCCCCATCCAGGGCGGGCTGCTCCAGAAGCGCGGCGGCACGGCGCGGCACGATGCCGTGGTGTGGGGCTATGCCCGCGCCGCGGACAAGCTGGGCGTCGATATCGTGCAGAATTGCGAGGTCACCGGCTTCATCCGCGAGAACGGCGCGGTGGTGGGTGTGGAGACCACGCGCGGGTCGGTGCGGGCGAAGAAGGTGGGGATGGCGGTGGCCGGCTCCACCTCGCGCGTCGCCCGGCTCGCGGACCTGCGCCTGCCCATCGAGAGCCACGTGCTCACCGCTTTCGTCTCGGAAGGGCTGAAGCCGCTGGTGCCGGGGGTCATCACCTTCGGCATGGGGCATTTCTATGTGAGCCAGTCGGACAAGGGCGGCCTCGTCTTCGGCGGCGACATCGACGGCTACAATTCCTACGCCCAGCGCGGCAATCTGCCTGTGGTGGAGGATGTGTGCGAGGCCGGCATGGCGGTGATGCCGCGCATCGGCCGGCTGCGCATCCTCAGAAGCTGGGGCGGGCTTCTGGACATGAGCATGGACGGCTCGCCCATCATCGATCTCACGCCCATCCCCGGTCTCTATCTGAATTGCGGCTGGAACTACGGGGGGTTCAAGGCGACGCCCGCCTCGGGCTGGTGCTTCGCCTGGACGCTGGCGAAGGATACGCCCCACACGCTCAATTCGGCCTTCCGGCTCGACCGCTTCCGCACCGGCCACGTCATCGACGAAAAAGGTGTCGGCGCGCAGCCGAACCTGCACTGATCAGTAGGGTCGACCCATGCGCCTCCCCTGCCCCTATTGCGGGCTCCGCGACGCCCACGAATTCTCCTACCTCGGAGACGCGGCACCCGTGCGCCCCGATCCGTCCGCACCGGGGGCGGAAGAGGCGTTCCACGATTATGCCTATCTGCGCGACAACCCGGCCGGCGCCTTCCGCGAGCTGTGGTATCACGCCGCCGGCTGCCGCCGCTGGCTGGTGGTGGAGCGCGACACCCGCACCCATGAGATTGCGGGCGCGACCTTCGCCCCGGGAGCCCGGCCATGAGCCGGTTCGGCCAGGGCGGCCTCATCGACCGCTCGAAACCCCTCTCCTTCACCTTCGACGGGCGATCCTATCGCGGCTATGCCGGCGACACCCTGGCCTCGGCGCTGCTCGCCAACGATGTGCGCCTCATGGGCCGCTCGTTCAAATATCACCGCCCGCGCGGCGTCTTCTCTGCCGGCTCGGAGGAGCCCAACGCCCTCGTGGAGCTGCGCTCGGGCGCGCGGCGCGAGCCCAACACCCGCGCCACCATGGTGGAGCTGTATGACGGGCTGGAAGCGACCAGCCAGAACCGCTGGCCCTCGCTCGACTTCGACCTCCAGGCGGTGAACGGGCTGCTCTCGCCGTTCCTCGGCGCGGGCTTCTACTACAAGACCTTCATGTGGCCCGCCGCTTTGTGGGAGAAGCTCTACGAGCCGGTCATCCGCCGCGCGGCGGGGCTCGGGCGGGCGGCGGAGCGGCCGGACCCCGACAGTTACGAGAAAGCCTTCGCCTTCTGCGACGTCCTGGTGATCGGCGGCGGCGCGGCGGGTCTCATGGCCGCCTTGGTGGCCGGGCGAAGCGGCGCGCGGGTGATCCTTGCGGACGAGGATTTCCGCCTGGGCGGTCGGCTGAATTCGGAACATGCCCGGATCGACGATGCGCCCGCGCTCGCCTTCGTGGCGCAGGCGGAGGCGGAACTGGCCTCCCTCCCCAATGTGCGCGTGATGACGCGCACCACCATCTTCGGCGCCTATGACGGAGGCACCTACGGCGCCATCGAGCGCGTGGGCGACCACGTGCCCATCCCCGCCCCCTTCGCCCCCCGCCAGCGCTTCTGGAAGATCATCGCCAAGCGCGCCGTGCTGTGCGCGGGCGCCATCGACCGGCCCATCGTGTTCGGCGGCAATGACCGGCCGGGAATCATGTCGGCCCAGGCGCTGCGGTCTTATGCGGTGCGCTACGCGGTGGCGCCCGGAACGCGCGCCGTGGCGTTCGTCAATAACGGCTATGCCTGGTCCGCCGCCTTCGACGCCGCCGCCGCGGGCGTGAAGATCGCCGCCATCGTGGATGTGCGGCCCGATCCGCCGCCGGTGCAGATGGAGCGGGCGCATAAACGCGGCGTGCGGGTGATCACGGGAGGCGAGGTCATCGCCACCTCCGGCAAGCTGCTCTCCTCCGTGACCGTGCGCGCGAACGGAAACACCGAGACCATCGCCGCCGACATACTGGCCATCTCCAGCGGCTCGAGCCCCAATGTGGGGCTCACCAGCCATTTCGGCGGCAAGCCGGTCTGGCGGGAGGACATTGCGGGCTTTGTTCCCGGCACGCTGCCGCCGGGAATGTCGGTGGCCGGAGCGGTGGCGGGGGAATATTCGCTGCCCCGCTGCCTTGCGGGCGGAGCGGCACGGGCCGCCGAGGCGGCCGGAGAGCTGGGCTTTTCCGCTTACGCGACCCCAGTGCCGCAGGCGCGCGACAACCCCGTCACCATCGCCCCCTTCTGGCACGTGAAGGAATCCAAGGGCCCGGCCTTCGTCGATTTCCAGAACGACGTGACAGCCAAGGACGTGGCCATCGCGCACCAGGAGGGTTTCCGGGCGGTGGAGCTGCTGAAGCGCTACACCACGCTCGGCATGGCCACCGACCAGGGCCGCACCTCCAACGTCACCGGCCTCGCCATCATGGCGGCGCTCACCGGCCAGGGGGTTGGCGAGACCGGCACCACCTTGTTCCGCCCGCCTTTCACGCCCGTCTCCATCGGCGCCATGGCGGGGCACCATCGCGGCAAGGATTTCCGGCCCACCCGCCCGACGCCCACTCACCCTTGGGCACGCGAGCACGGCGCGGTGTTCGTGGAGACCGGGCTGTGGCTGCGGGCGCAATATTTTCCGAAGGGGGGCGAGACCGACTGGCTGGCGACCGTGACCCGGGAGGTGATCGCGACGCGCGCCTCCGTCGGCCTCATCGATGTCTCAACCTTCGGCAAGATCGACCTGCAGGGGCCGGATGTCGGCACCTTCCTCGACCGCGTCTACATCAACACCTTCTCCACGCTCCAGGTGGGCCGCGCGCGCTATGGCGTGATGCTGCGGGAGGACGGGATGGTCATGGATGACGGCACCACCGCGCGCCTCGCCGACGACCATTATGTGATGACCACCACCACGGCCAATGCCGCCAGGGTCTACCAGCACCTGGAATTCTGCCTCCAGGTCCTGTGGCCGGAACTGGACGTGCAGCTCGCCTCGGTATCCGAGCAATGGGCGCAGATCTCCATCGCCGGCCCCCGCGCCCGCGACGTGCTCGCCGGCGTGGTGGACGGGCTCGACGTCTCGAACGAGGCCCTGCCCTATATGGGCGTCGCCCAAGGCACGGTCATGCGCGGGGTGAAGGCGCGCATCTTCCGCGTCTCGTTCTCGGGTGAACTGGGCTACGAGATCGCCGTGCCCGCCCGCCATGGGGTGGCATTGGCGCAGGCGCTCATGAAGGCGGGCGCGCCCTTCGGCATCACCCCCTATGGCACCGAGGCCCTGGGGGTCATGCGCATCGAGAAGGGGCACGTCTCCGGCAATGAGCTGAACGGCCAGACCTCCGCCCGCGACCTCGGGCTCGGCCGCATGGCCTCCACCAAGAAGGACTATATCGGGCGCGTGCTCTCCCAGCGCCCGGCCTTCCTCGATCCCGACCGGCCGGCGCTGGTCGGCTTCAAGCCGGTGGACCCGACCCAGCGCCTGCGGGCTGGCGCGCATTTCCTGCGCCACGGTTACAGCGCCACGACCGCCAACGACGAAGGCTACATGACCTCGGTGGCCTTCTCGCCCACGCTCGGCCACTGGATCGGCCTCGGCCTCATCACGCGCGGGCCGGAGCGCATCGGCGAGATGGTGCGCGCCTATGACCCGGTGCGGGGCGGCGACATTCCCGTGGAAATCTGCCATCCCGCTTTCGTCGATCCGGAAGGGGAGCGGCTGCGTGTCTGAGATCCTGTCCGACCATCCCGTCACCGACCTCGTGCCAGACGGGCGCTACGGGCGGCCCGATGGCGAGCCGGGCGTCATCGCCCGCGTGGTGGAAAACCTCGCGCTCGTCACCGTCGCCGCGCGGAAGGGCGTGACCGCGAGCGTCGTGCAGGCGGCGCAGGACGCTTTCGGCTTCCCGCTTACGGACGCGCCCAAGGTCAGCTTCAACCCCGACCTCGCCTTCATCGGCACCGCCCCCGGGCGCTGGCTCGCCGCCACGCACCGCGCACCGGATGCTCTTATTAGCCGCCTTAATACCGCCTTCGGCGACCGCGCCGCCTTGACCGACCAGAGCGACGCGAATTTGGTGCTGGACGTCTACGGGCCCCGGGTGGGTGAGGCGCTCACAAAGCTTGTTCCGGTGGACATTCACCCCAGCGTCTTCGCGCCGGGAGATGCCGCCGCGACCACGGTGGCGCTGATCCCGCTTCTGTTCTGGCAGCTGAATGATTCGCCGGCTTACCGCTTTGCCGTGCCGCGTTCCTTCGCACCAGCCTTCCTGCGGGCGCTGACGGCGAGCGCCGCCGAGTTCGGCTTCGAGATCACGGGCACGGGACGAGGTTGACCGCGGCGCGCCGCGCGCTTTCCCGCCTCACCTGTTCCGATCCTCTTTTCTCGACGAGACATCTCATGACTGCGCCCACCGACCAGTTCATCCTCACCCTTTCCTGCCCCAACCGTCCCGGCATCGTTTCCCGGGTCTCGACCTTCCTGTTCGAGAAGGGCTGCAACATCCTGGAAGCCCAGCAGTTCGACGACACCCAGAGCGGCCGCTTCTTCATGCGCGTGGTCTTCAACGTGGTGGAAGGCAGCGCCACCGCCGCCGAGATCCGCGCCGGCTTCGCAGAAGTGTCCGACGCCCTCTCCCTCACCTGGAGCCTGCGCGACAAGGCGGAGAAGCGCCGGGTGCTGCTGCTCGCCTCCAAATTCGACCATTGCCTTGCGGACCTGCTCTATCGCTGGCGCATCGGCGAGATCCCCATGGAGATTTCCGGCGTGATCTCCAACCACGCCCGCGAGACCTACGCGCACCTGGATTTCGACGGCATCCCGTTCCACCACCTCCCGGTCACCAAGGCGACCAAGCTGGAGCAGGAAACGGAAATCTGGCGCATCTTCCAGGCCTCTGGCTCGGAAGTGGCGGTGCTCGCGCGCTACATGCAGGTGCTCTCGGACGGGCTCTCCGCCAAGCTCGCGGGCCGGTGCATCAACATCCACCATTCCTTCCTGCCCGGCTTCAAGGGCGCCAAGCCCTACCACCAGGCCCATGCCCGCGGCGTGAAGCTGATGGGCGCCACCGCGCACTATGTGACCTCCGACCTCGACGAAGGGCCGATCATCGAGCAGGACGTGGAGCGCATCAGCCACCAGGACAGCCCCGATGATCTCGTGCGCAAGGGCCGCGACATCGAGCGCCGGGTGCTGGCGCGCGCCCTGTCCTGGCACCTGGAGGACCGGGTGCTGCTGAACGGCCACACGACGGTGGTGTTCCGGGATTGAGCGGAGCGCCACCGGCGCGCGCTGCTCCTCACCCGCCTCGTCCCGCCGGGCACCCTCTCCTGGGAAGGAGTGTTGCGGTATTAGTCCAAGGGCTGAGACGGTCGGGTTTTCACCTCTCCCCGAGGGGGAGAGGTCGGATGCGCAGCAGCCGGGTGAGGGGGCTTCGGCGCGTCAGGACTAGAGAGGTGGTTCCCCCTCACCCCAGCCCTCTCCCCCACGGGGAGAGGGGGTACGCCGCTTGTTTCCAAGTCGTCCATGGGTATCGCAATATCTGCCGCCCAGCTCCCAGGCCGGCGGGACCACTCACTCCTCGAAGCGCAGGGAATAGGATACGCCGGACTCCGCATCATAGGCGGACCCGCCAGCCTCGACGCGCAGTTGCAGCGCCCCCGTCTGCTTGTCCCGGACCTCGAACGTACCCCACTGATAGCGGCCGTCCGCTCCCTGGACAAACATGGTGCCGCGGACGTCGTAAGCCTCCTCCATGCGCTCCTGGATTTCGGCGAGCGCATCCGGCACCTTGTCGATAACGGCCTGAACCGCGTCCAGCTTCTCCTGGTTGACCTTGACCCCTTCGTTGAAGAGGGCTTCCAACCTGTCCGCCTCCTCGTTGCGGCCGATGGCACGCATCCGGCTGATGTTCATGCCTTCGACGCCGGTCACCACTTCGGTCAGCACGTCACCCTCCCGGGTGAATTTCTTGCCAAAGGTAACTTCGTTGACGCCGCCATTGGCCGCCCAGTCGAAGAAGGGTTTCAACTGGTCGCGCTCGTCCAGGGCCTCGTTATAGGCCATCATCTGGTTGCGCAGGCCCTTGACCTCAGTCCCGGCGGAATGGTTGTCCACGCGGAGCCCCTGTTCCGCCATCCTCTGCCGGACCTGTTCGAGGGTGGCGCGCAGAGCGTCCAGATCGATCGCGCGGGGCTCGGCGGAAGCCTGATTGCGCGCGGACAGGAACGCATTGGCGATCACCGTCGCCGCCTGCTTCCCGGCCGGACCGGACGCGGGCGAGACAAGGCTAGCCTGGGTGATCTCCGCAACAGTATCGGCGGGAGACGAAGTACGGGCCGCATTGGATGTGGCGGACTGCAACAGGTGAAGCGCGGTGGCGCCGGAGGCGGCGACGCTGGTCATTTGCTCTCTCCGCAATGGTTTCCCGATAAGCAATCAGCAAAACGATGACCTTGAGGGATCAAGGTACCGCTAGGGAATGATTGTCGCCGAAGCTTGCGCGAAGGTTGCAAACCTCATTCCCACACGGTCAGCGCGCGAGCGCAAGCACAATTTGGCTGATCGAACTTTTCCGACTTCCGTTGCGTTATATTCCCCAAGGGAATGTAACGCGTGAGGAAACCCATGAACCGTTCGACGACCCTGGTGATCGGCGCCGTGATCTTCGTCGCGGCCCTTAGCGCGGCCGTGATGTTCTCCGGACGTGGGACACCCGATCCCACGGAAAGCGCGACCGGGAAGGTGCCGGCTGCACCGATCACAGCGCCGCGCTGATCGTGCCGTCCACGTCACGTGGACGGACATCGCTCCAACCTGCATGCAATAGACACATTATTGCATAATAATTATTCATATGCCCGATAACTAAACAAAGCCACAGCCCTGCTTCGCGTCACGGCCGCCGCTCACATGGTCGAGCTTCCGCTTCACATCCAATGGCTTAAGGCAATTTTCGCTGCTCCGTGAAGAGCTGTCAGGTTGGCGCGCTTCCTGCTTGAGAGGAAAAGCCGCCGGGCGAAGCGCCGGCATCGCAGATCGAGTTCAGGAGCCGCCATGGAAACCCTCGCAACCCTTCTTGCCGCCCATCGCGAGGGACGGCGTACGCCGAGCGATACGGTGCGCGAGACCTACAGGCGCATCGCGGCCCATGACGACCCCGCCGTCTTCATCACCCTGCGCCCCGAGGCGGACCTGCTGAAAGACGCCGCTGCCCTCGAAGCCGCCGGCAACACCGCCCTGCCGCTCTATGGAATCCCCATCGCGGTGAAGGACAATATCGACGTCGCCGGCCTGCCCACCACCGCCGCCTGCCCGGCCTTCGCCTATGACGCGCCCGCTAATGCGACGGTCGTCGCACGACTGAAGGCAGCCGGCGCGCTCATCGTCGGCAAGACCAATCTCGACCAGTTCGCCACCGGCCTCGTGGGCACCCGCTCGCCCTATGGTGTGCCGCGCAACGCCTTCAATGGAAAGCTCGTGCCCGGCGGCTCCTCCTCCGGTTCGGCCAGTGCCGTCTCGGCCGGCCTCGTGCCGGTGGCGCTGGGTACGGACACCGCCGGCTCCGGCCGCGTGCCCGCCATGCTCCAGAACATCGTCGGCGTGAAACCGAGCCTTGGCCTTGTGCCCAATACCGGCCTCGTGCCGGCCTGCAAGTCGCTGGACTGCATCTCGGTCTTCGCCCTCACCGTGGACGATGCCATGGCGGCGCTGGAGGTGATGGCGGGCGAGGATGAGGCGGATGCCTTCTCCCGCGCCTTACCTCTCGGCCGGCTCGCGGCCCTCTCCATGAAACCCCGCCTCGGCTTTCTGCCGCCGGACCAGCGGGAATTCTTCGGCGATGCTGATGCTGCCGCAGCTTATGAGACGGCAATCTCGCGCTTCCGCGACATGGGCGCGGACCTTGTGGCGTTCGACTATTCGCCCTTCGCGGAATGCGCCCGGCTGCTCTATGAGGGCCCGTGGGTGGCCGAGCGCTGGATCGTCGCGGAAAAGCTGCTGACCACAAACCCGGATGCGGTCCACCCCATCACCCGCGCCATCACCGAGCCGGGCGGCACGGCGAGCGCGGCGGATGCCTTCCGCGCCATGTATCGCCTGCGCGAATTGCGCGCGAAGGTGGCGCCCATCCTCGCCGGCCTCGACGCCATCCTCCTGCCCACCGCCCCCACCGCCTATATGCTGGACGAAGTGATGGCGGACAATATCCGCCTCAATTCCCGCAATGGCACCTACACCAACTTCGTCAACCTGATGGATCTGTGCGGCACGGCGGTGCCCAATGTGATCGCCGCCTCCGGCGTGCCCTATGGCATCACCCTCCTCGCCTCGGCGGGCAAGGATGCCGAGGTGGCCTCCATTGCCCGCGCCTTCGCACGCGCCGCCGACCTGCCTTTGGGCGCGAGCGGCGAGACCGCGCCGCCCGCGCCCGCTTTGCCGGAGGCCTCTCGCGAAGGCCGGCTGGAGCTGTGCGTATTCGGCGCCCACCTCTCCGGCATGGGGCTGAACGGGGAATTGCTCGAACTGGACGGACGCCTCGTCGCGCCGGTGCAGACGGCGCCGGCCTACCGCATGTGGCTGCTGAAGGGCGCGGTACCGCGCCCCGGCGTGGTGCGCGTGGCAAGCGGCGGAGCATCGCTGGCCGGCGAGGTATGGTCCCTGCCATTCGAGGGCATCGGCCGCCTGCTGGCCCGCATCCCCGCCCCCTTGGGCCTCGGCAGCGTGACACTGGAAGACGGGCGCGAAGTAGCCGGCTTCCTCGCGGAGGCGGCGGGGACCGAGGGCTGTCCGGACATCACCTCCTATGGCGGGTTCCGGGCGTTCGCGGAGAGCCGGGTGGCGAAGAGCGCGTGAATGTCTCTACGCGTCATGCCCGGGCTTGACCCCGGGCATCTTTTGAAAGTTCAGGAGCTGATTTGGAAGAAAATCCTCGGGTCAAGCCCCCGGGGATGACGCTCAACGAGCGACTTTCCGTTTCACTCCCACCTTCGCCCCCTTCGGCCATTTCACCGGCCACGCCACGATCCGGTCCACCAGCTCGAACAGGCCGAACGTCTCCTCCGACCCCGCCACGCGCCCGCGCACCGAGATGCCGGCCTCGTGGACGCTCTCGCGCGTGCCGGAGACCAGAGGGTGCCACCAGGGCAGGTCCTTGCCGTCCGCCACCAGCCGGTAGGCGCAGGTGGGCGGGAGCCAGGAGAGCGAGCCCACCGCCTCCGGCGTGAGGCGCACGCAATCGGCCACCTTCTCCTGCCGGTTCTCATAATCCACGCAGCGGCAGGCGCCGGCATCGAACAGGCGGCAGGCGACGTCGGTATAGGCGATGGCGCCCGTGTCCTCGTCCTCCAGCTTGACGAGGCAGCAGCGCCCGCAGCCGTCGCACAGGCTCTCCCATTCGGAGGCGGAAAGCTCGGTGAGCGCCTTGACGCGCCAGAAAGGAAGATCGGACATTTGCCCTTCCTAGAACGCGATCATGTCAGGGGGAAGGGCGTGCCCCCTCGCCCCGCCGCCCGCCGCGCGCTATAGACGAAACGGAAACGCCGCTGCCGCGTTTCCGCCCCGGTGGACGTCCATGAAGGACGCCCTAGCCTTTCGAGCGCGAGACCGTCCAGAACGTGAGCGAGAGCGAGAAACCACCTTCCAGGCACCGGCTGCGCGACGCGTGGCTGGATGTGGACGCGCGCCTGGATTCCTCGCTGTTCCGCCTGGGCACGTGGTTCGTGCGTGCCGCCTCCTCCTATTCCGCCTTCATGGAGCGCTTCTCGCTCTCCGGCTGGCGGCGCTGGCTGGTGGGCCTTTCCTCGGAGGGCTTCACCCTCGGCACGTTCGGCGCCATCGCCATCCTCGCCCTCGCGCTTCCCGCCTTCAGGGAAACCTCCGACGACTGGCTGAAGCGCACCGAGCTCGCCGTTACCTTCCTCGATCGCTACGGCAACGTGCTGGGCGAGCGCGGGGTGAAGCAGAACGATACGGTGCCGCTGGAGGATTTTCCCGATTACCTGCTCAAAGCCGTGCTCGCCACCGAGGACCGGCGCTTCTATGAGCATTTCGGCATCGATGTCGCCGGCACGCTGCGCGCACTGGTGACCAATGCGCGGGCCGGCGGCGTGCGCCAGGGCGGTTCCTCGCTCTCCCAGCAGCTTGCCAAGAACCTCTTCCTCTCCAACGAGCGCACCATCGAGCGCAAGGTGAAGGAAGCCTTCCTCGCCATGTGGCTGGAAAGCCGCCTGACCAAGAGCGAGATCCTGAAACTCTATCTCGACCGCGCCTATCTCGGTGGCGGCGCCTATGGCGCGGACGCGGCGGCGAAATATTATTTCGGCAAGTCCATCCGCGAGGTGAACCTCGCCGAGGCCGCCATGCTGGCCGGGCTGTTCAAGGCGCCGTCCAAGTTTGCGCCCCACGTCAACCTTCCCGCCGCCCGCGCCCGCGCCTCCACCGTGCTCGACAATCTGGTGGATGCGGGCTTCATGACGGAAGGCCAGGTGTTCGGCGCCAGGCGCAACCCCGCCACCCCCATAGACCGGCGCGACATGGCGGTGCCCGATTATTATCTGGACTATGCCTTCTCCGAAGTCCGCAAGCTGGTGGACAACCTGCCGAAATCGGTGACGGAGCGCATCTTCGTGGTGCGCACGGGCCTCGACCCCAACATCCAGAAGGTGGCGGAGGCCGCCCTCGACCAGTCGCTGCGCCAGTTCGGCAAGGACTATAAGGCGAGCCAGGGCGCCGTGGTCATCATGGAGCCCAACGGCACGGTGCGCGCCATGGTGGGCGGGCGCGACTATGGCGAGAGCCAGTTCAACCGCGCCACCGACGCCCTGCGCCAGCCCGGCTCCTCCTTCAAGCCCTTCGTCTATACCGTCGCGCTGATGAACGGCTTCAAGCCCAACACCATCGTGCAGGACGCGCCCATCTGCCTCGGCAATTGGTGCCCGCAGAATTACGGCCGCTCCTATATGGGCTCCATCACGTTGCAGACGGCGCTCCAGCACTCCTTGAACACCGTCGCCGTGCGTCTTGCCGAGCGGTTCGGCAGGCAGAAGATCGTCGATCTCGCGCACAAGATGGGCATCAATTCCACGCTCACCATCTCCGCGCCCCTGCCGCTCGGCGCGGTGGAAGTGAGCCTCATCGACATGAGCACCGCCTATGCAGTGTTCGCCAATGGCGGCAAGAGCGTCTATCCCCATGCGGTGATCGAGATGCGGGTCGCCAATGGCGACGTGCTCTGGCGCTATGACCGCGACGCGCCCCGGCCCATCCAGGTGATCCCCCCCGCCACCATCGACATGATCAACCCCATGCTCAACAATGTGGTGGAGAACGGCACCGGCCGCCGCGCCCGCCTGCCGGACATCAAGGTGGCGGGCAAGACCGGCACCACCAACGCCTATCGCGATGCGTGGTTCATGGGCTTCACCGGCAATTATGTGGGCGGCGTCTGGTTCGGCAACGACGACTATACCTCCCTGAACAAGATGACCGGAGGCACCCTCCCCGCCATGACGTGGCAGAAGGTGATGGCCTATGCCCACCAGGGCATCGAGCCGAAATACATTCCCGGCATCGGCAACCAGCCCGCGCCCAAGCTGGACGAGCCGCCGGCCCCGCTGGATGTGCCCGGGCTTGAATCCAACCAGCGGCCGATCACGCTCTCGCCCCGCGCCGCGGAGCGGCTGATCCGCCTGGAGAAGCTGTTCAAGGAGGCCGCGCCCGTGCCGACGCCCACCGGCCCCACGGCCGCCATCTCCGCCCCGCCCACCCAGGCCAATTGACGCCAGCCGTGCGCCTCCTGCCCCTCGCTTTCACCCTCGCCGCTGCGGCCGCCCTCGGCCTCGGGCTCACCTATGTCTCGGTGACCCATTCGCGCGGCATGGACGCGGTGCGCTCCGGCGCCTGGGTCGGCTGGCCGCGCTCGGGCACCACACAGGCCGACCCCTATGCCCGCGCGGCCTTCGCGCGCTCGGGGGAGTTGCCGCTGGAACTGGCGGACGGCCTCCTTTTCCTCGCCTCGGAGGATTCGTCCGGCGCCCCTCTCGACGGACGCTGCGAGATCCGCATTGCCGGCCACCTGCCCCAGGCGCGGGTGTGGACGCTGACCCTGACGGACGAGGAGGGGCACCTCATTCCCAATGCGGCCGAGCGCAACGGCTTCACCAGCAACGAATTGGTCTACCGGCCCGACGGCGACATCGACGTCCTGCTCTCCCCCCGCGCCCGGGCGGGCAACTGGCTGCCCACCGGCGCGCGCGGCCGGGTGAAGGTGGCGCTGCGGCTCTACGATGCGCCCTTCAGCTTCTCCTCCGCCACGGGCGAGAGCGCCATGCTGCCGCGCATCGTCACGGAGCGCTGCCCATGAGGCTCCCGTCATGAGCAACACCGGGCTTTTCCAGCGCACACCATTTCGCGGCCGGCGGCGGGCCCTGCCCCGCACCGCGCGGCCCAATCTGCTGCGGCGATTGCGGCGCGCGCTCGCCCGCGTGCCCGCCGCCATGCCCGAGACGGTGTTTCTGCCGCTTGCCTGCATCCTCGTGCTGGCGGGCATCACCCATCTCGTCTCGGTGCTCGCCATGCCGACGCTTGCGCAGCGCAACGCGTATCAGCGCCTGTCGGAGATCGCGAAGGTCAACCAGCTCACCCTCCTGCCGGACGCTTCGCCCACGGGCATGATCCTGCCCATGACGGACCCGGCCTTCGTGAGCGCCGTGTGCCTCTATGATCTTGCGGAGAGACCCTTGCGGGTGCGGGTGCCGGCCACCGCCGACTATACGTCCGTGTCGTTCTACACGGCGGGCGGGGTGGCCTTCTATGCGCTGAACGACCAGGCGGCCGGGCGGGTGATCGAGCTGGACCTGCTCTCGCAGAGCCAGCGGGCGGCCCTGCCGGAGGATGAGGAAATCACCGCCGCCGACCGGCTGGTGGTGGAATCCCCAAGCGAGAAAGGCGTCGTCCTCATTCGCGCCTATGCGCGCTACGGCGACATGCGCAGCCAAGTGCGCCGCCAGCTCGAGGCAGCGAGCTGCACGCCATCCACCTGACCGTCAGGACAGGAAGCGGCGCGGATGTCCCGGCTGCGGACGGCGCGGCGGGGGGCTGACAGCCACCGGCACGTCATGCCGCTCGATGCGGATGACCGGGAGGATATAGATCCGCGCGCTCTCGCCCTTTTCCGGCACTTCTGCCGGCCGTAAAGACCGCTCGACGGGAAAAGCAACAACCGTGCCCATCACCCCTCTCCTTCATATGAGAGTCGTGCGATGAGAACGCTGATGGCACGGATATGGTTTCCTTGACCTTAAGATGCCGGAACGGGCGGGCCGCTTGCCCCTCTCGCCGGAGCCCGGGCCTTACTCGTCCTCCATCACCTCCACGAAGGGGCGGCCCGTGCGGTCCTCGATCTCCACGAACCAGAGGTCGGGATCGAAGCGCAGCTCTTTCGTCATGCGCGCCTCGCTGTCCGCCTCCGGGCGTCCGGCGGCCACCAGCACGCGGAAGCGGCGGTCGGCCGGAAAGGCTTCGTCGAACGCGCTCTGGGGCGCCGGGCCGTAGAGCGCAGCACAGCCGTCGAGGGTCGCCACCTTCACGAACACCGCGCCCGCCTCCTCGGCGCCGCGCCGGCGCACCGCGGCGAACGCGCCGGCGCCATTGGCAGTGCGCACGATCGCCGCGACGAAGATCCCGCTCTTGAGGCGCATCAGTCTATGGCGCTGCCGGAGACGGCCGCCAGCTCGCGCACCATGCGATCATTGATCTCGCCGGTCACGGGCAGGTTGCGATCGCGCTCGAAGCGCTGGATGGCGAGGCGGGTCTCATTACCCGGCTGTCCGTCCATCTTGATGGGACCATAACCGAGGCGGGCGAGCGACTTCTGCACGGCAAGAAGGCGTGAGCCGCCCTGGATATCCCCTGGCGGCCGCACCGAGCCGGTGACGCCGCTATCCGTGCCCGGCACCGCTGCCGGCGGCGCCAGAGAGGCGCGCGGCGCGGCCGCAACGGGCGCCTGCGGCGGTGGCACGGTGCGCGGCGCGACGGCCAGGGTCATGGGCGGGGCAGCTGCGGCCTGGGGCGCCGGCGCCCGGCGCAGTTGCGTCAGCACCGCCTCGGTCGGCTCTCCCGTGGTCACCCGCAAGTGGGCCGACTGCTCGAAGGCGCGGATGGCGGCCTCGGTCTTCGGGCCAGTCAGGCCGTCCGCCGCGCCGTCATAGAGGCCGCGCCGCGCCAGTTCCCGCTGGATGTCGGCGATGAGCGGGCTCGGCACCTTGGGAATCGGGGCCGGCGGAAGGAGCGCATTCTGCTGCGCCGGAGCCGGAGCCGGCGCAGCCGGAGCGGCGGCGCGGGGCGGGGGCGCGGCCGGGGCAGCGGCGGGCGCGGCGCCGACGGCCGATGGGGGCGCGAAGATCATGGCGGGGTTGCCCTGCCCCGGCGCGCTCGCGGGCCGCGCCTTGGGCTCCACCGAGACGGAGGTGGCTCCCTGGGAAGCCACCCGCACGCCGCCGGTCTGGAGCATGAAGATGTTCACCAGCACGGCGCCCGTGACCCCCACGGCCACCGCCGCCGCGAACCAGTCGGCGATGCGATAGACCACGCGCCCGCCGGGCACGTCGGCGAGCACGTCATGTTCGGGCAAGTGCGAAGCGCCGCGCGCGTCGAGTTCGTAGCTCATGCGCTTCTCCGATCGGAACCGGCGGCCCCGGAATTCCGCTCCACCGGCCGCACGAAGGGCGCCACCACGCCGGAGGGGCCACACAGCGGCAGGCTCAATGTGACCGTGGTGCCCACACCCAGCACGCTCGCCACATGGAATTCCCCGCGGTGCAGGTCCACCAGCCCGCGCACCACGGCAAGGCCGAGCCCGCTGCCGGTGCGCCGGTGCTCCATGTCGCCCGCCTGGAAGAAAGGCTCGCCGAGCCGCGCCACGTCCGCCGAGCACATGCCCGCGCCGGTGTCGCGCACCTTCAGCACCAGCATGCCGCCCGACACGCCCCCGGACACCTCCACCCGCCCGCCGGCGGGGGTGAACTTCACGGCATTGGAGAGAAGGTTCAGCAGGATCTGGCGCACCGCCCGCTGGTCCGCCGTCAGCGGCGGGAGGTGGGCCGGCAAGCCGGGGGCAAGGCGCACGCCGCGCCGGTTCGCTTCCAGCGCCATCATTTCGAGGCAGCCGTCCACGAGGGCATGCACGTCCATGTCCTCGCAGGCGAGCTCATAGGCCCCTGCCTCCACCCGCGAGAGGTCGAGAATGCCGTTGACGAGGCCGAGCAGGTGCTGCCCGCTCTCATGGATGATGCGGGCATAATCGGCCCGCCGGGCGGCATCCATCTGGCCCGCATCCTCGGACAGAAGCTCGGAGAAGCCGAGAATGGAATTGAGCGGCGTGCGCAGCTCGTGGCTCATGGCGGCGAGGAAGCGGCTCTTGGCATCGTTGGCGCGCTCGGCCTCCACCCGGGCGCTCGCCTCGCGCTGCGCTTCCATTTTCGCTTCGCTCACATCCTGCCATTGCACCCGGGCAAAGCCATCCTCCATGCGGGCGATGCGCGCCTCCATCCAGGAGAAGGCCGGTGCTTCGCCCGGCGCCTCACAGCGCAGGCGCAGCTCCACGAACCGCTCGCGGCCATCGCTGGCGGAGGCGGCGAGCGCGGCGAGGAAAGCGGGGCGGTCCGCCACCTGGATGCGCTCGAACAGCCCCTGCCCTTCCAGGGCGCCGGCTGGCAGCGTGGACAGGCTGCCTTGCGCCTGCTCGACGCTCAATGTCTCTCCGCCCCGGCCATGGAGGCTGACGAGGGCGATGTCATGTTCCTGTTCGGGGGCGGCAAGCGCCACGCGGGCAGCGGCGCGGGAAAGGCCGGCCGCCACTGCGGCAAGCGCCGCCGAGACGAGGCCGCAGGCCATGAGCCAGCTCGCTTCCGACGCGGCGCCCGTCACGAAGCCGGCGGTTTGCGCCAGGAGCACGGCTCCCCCGGTGCCCGCCGACAAAAGCGCAAGTCCGCCCAGCGCGCGGGCCGAGCGGCGCGCGAAGGCGGACAGTTGATCCGGCGGTGTCCCGCCCCAGCCGAGACCGCGCAGGCCGCGCGACGTGCGGCCGGCGGCCTCCGCCACCCACAAGGGTCCTGCGCCCAACGGTCCCGAGACCTGCACCTGCCGACCGACGCGCTTTCCGCGCCCTCCCTCTGACCTTGCGGGCAGCGTGGCACGGCAGGCTTTAAGCGAACCCTAAAAACCCCAGCGGAATCGCGTCGTCACAGCACCGCGCGGCGATAAAGATGCCACGTGGCGTGGCCGAGCACCGGCATGACCACGATGAGGCCCAGAAGAAGCGGCACCGCGCCCGCCACCAGCAGGCCCGCCACGATGGCGCCCCAGGCCAGGATGGGAGCAGGATTGACCCGCATCACCTCCACAGACGTGCGCATGGCGGTGAAGGCGTCCACGTTGCGATCCAGCAGCAGCGGGACCGTCACCGCGCCGATGGCCAGCACCGCCAAGGCGAAGCAGAAGCCGACCCCGACGCCGATCACCATCAGCGCCCAGCCGGCCGGTGTCGTGATCACCGCCTGCGCGAAGGCGGAGAGCGAGGCGGGCACATGCCAGCCCATGGTCGCCCCATAGATGAGCGCGGCGGCGCACATCCAGAGCACATAGATGCCGACGAGCACGAGGCCGAACTTCACGATCTCGCCGATGGCGGGCGAACGGAATGCCTTGAACGCATCCAGCCAGGTCACCTCGCCCTCCTGCTCGCGCCGGCGGCTCATCTCGAAAAGGCCGGTGGCGGCGAGCGGCCCGATAAGGGCGAAGCCGGAGACGAGGGGAAACAGCAGCGGAAGCATGTCATAGCCGAACATCAGCCGGCCGAGGACGAGGCCCGCGAGGGGATAGATGATGCCGATGAAGAGCACGTCCGTCCTATAGGACTGGAAATCCTCGAAGCCGCGTTTCAGGCAATCCATCAAGTCGGGAATGGCGATGTGGCGCACCATGGGCTTTGGCGCATCGAAGGCCTCATGGGGCCTAGCGAGATTGCGCCCCGCTGCCTCGGCCGCCCGCGCGCCGAGCCTTGCCTGCTCGAAGGTCCATTCGACCGGATTTCGGATCGTCATAGGCTATCCTCCCGAACCAGTGTCCGGAAGCCGCGGCCGATCTGACCCCGAGCGTTCACTGCAACCGACGCCTTAAGGCCCGCCGCAACTTTCCGCGGAAGGGATTATAGGGCGGATGGGGGTGGAGGGACAGGGAAAGAGATGCGTTCCCGGTTTCCTCGCAACTCCCCCCTGCCCTGTCCTAACGGGCGCCCAAACTGGGATTTGTTCCCGCCTTCGCGTTCAGCCGATCAAAGTAAGTCTTGGTCGCCTGATCCAGATCCGGTCGCTGCGTCACGGCGCAATCCACGGTGGGTTCCGCTCCACACCGCTTCTCCAGCAGGCGCTCGCAGGTGGGCGCCGGGTCGTTGCCGCAGAGCACCTCCCGGATGACGTTGAAGCGGTCGGCGACGAATTCTGAGCGCCCGCGCGCGAGAACGCATTCACCTCCCACTCCATCGCCGTCGAGGTGAAGGGAAATGACGGTGCGCGGCTTGCGGCTGGCTGCGCCCGCCTCCGGCGGCTCCAGCGTCCGCTTGAACACGGCCCTTTGAGGCTTCGCCTGTCCTGCAACCTGCGGTAGCTGCACCTCGAAGCGGTCGGCATTGGAGGCGACGAGCGCGGGGGCCACGAGGGTCATCGTCACGTCCAGTGGCGGCCCCTCGGGTTTGTCCGGAAAAACCTGGGTGGAAAGCGTCTTCGACTGCCGCGAGATGTAGAAAGGCGGGTTGGTCGCGCACGAGAGGCTGCGGTCTGCGAGGTCCGCCAGCAGGGTGCCCGCAGCAGCCGGGGCAATGGTGACGGACACCAGCGCCACACAGGCGAGCGCACGCACGTGGGCGAAAAGCCAGTCGGCCGCTCTCAGACGTCTTCTCCCCACATACGCCATTCAGCCCTCGCCACGGCTCCGAGCGATCCGGATGGCCACGATGAACCAAGTTTGTGTCACGCACAGCAAAAAGCCCCGCCTCTGGTCAGAGAAGCGGGGCTGTGCAGCTCCTGAATATCCGCTCGACGCTCAACCGCGGCTACGCGCTTTTCTCTCGGCATAGCGCCTGTCGCGTTCCGCCTTGCGCGCAGCCTGATCTTCGATGACGCGGGCGATGCGGTTCTTCTCGGCCATCTGGCGCTCCTCGGCTTCCGCGAGCGCTGCCGCCTCGGCGGCCCGCGCGCGTTCCGCCGCTTCGGCCAGAAGCGCTTCCTGCTGCTCGGCCTTCAGGCGCTCGCGCTCGGCGCGCCGCTCGTCCCGCGCTGCTGCAATAGCCTGCCGCTCGGCCAACTTGGCGGCGAGCTCCGGCGCGCTCGTCGTATCGCGATATTTGCCGACGAGGTTTTTCTTCGCATCGGCTGCTGCTTTGCGACGAGCAGAGAAGCCCGCGTCCCAATTGTTCTGCAAATCTTGATTCCGTTATGTTTTCCACGCTGCCGACCCCATGCCAAGCACAAGGGCGGCTGCCCCGTTCCATCCGGCCACAGGCGTGGGTCAACGTTTGCAAAGCATCATTGCTCGCCGCGGTGCTTTACCAGAACAGGGCTGGGGTCTTCAACAGAAAGACCGCCCGCGGCTCCATATCGGTACAGAAATCGGAAGCCCCCGCGCGGAGAGACCCACTTCATGGCAGAGAGGGAGGAGATTGAACCCAGATACGGTCGCCCACCTTCGCGTGCTTAAGCCAACTCTTCGAGCAGCAGGCGCGCCGTCCTTACATCCGCCTGTGACGCGGCACCGCCCGCCCTGTCGAATGCCGGCGCGAGAACGTCACGCGCGCGAAGGCGTTCATCTCGCAGCCGCTCCAGCCGGGCAAGGCTGATGGCAACCCGCAGCTCCCAGGCGCATGCGCCCTGGCTGCGGGCGAGATCCAGGGCCTTGAGGAAGGTGGCCGCCACTTCAGCATGGACCTCGTTCGTGCCCTCGGTGAGCCGCGCTTCCCCCCACCCTCGCAGCACCTCCGCCGTGCACCAGCTCACCTTTCCATCACGTGCCTCAATGAGACATTCAGAGCGCAGCAGGCGCTGATCGAAGGTCGCCATGCTTTGCATCTGGAACGGCGTCAGGTCCGCGCGCTGGAGAAGCTCGCCACGCAGGCCTGCCGCAATGTCGGGTTTTCCCGAAGCGTATTCCACGACACGGCTGTAGACCTTCGCCGACAATTGCCAGACGTTGAAGGCAGTGCCAGAGGTCACCTTGAAGATCTCTGCCACGAGCTGCCCGGCAAATCCCAGATCTCCGCTCCAGATCGCCACAGGGCACGCGCCGAACACCAGGAAGTAGCCCACCGCGAAAGGCTGGTCGATACGCGAGGCGCGCGCCAGCGTATCGTGTACGACCTCCAGCGCGGCGTCATAGCGGCCTTGCACCCACAGGATGCGCGCCTTGTGGGAATTGGTCGCCGTCTCATGGTCGTAGACAAAGACCCCCTCGCGCGGGATCCCCCGCTTCACCGCCGGATGCGCAAGCGCGAGCTCCACGTGCTGGGCGGCGCGCTCCTGCTCCCCGAGCAAATGATAGCCCAGCGCGGACACCCGGTGATGCAGGGGCTCCACGACGGCGTCGGGGGCGATGCCGCGCAAATCTGCGACGGCGGCCATGGCCTCGGCCATCTTGACATAGTCGCCCTTGGTGGAATCGTTGCCGAAGATCGCCCAGAGGATCTGCAATTGGGCGGTGATGTCGCGCTCGTCCCGCGCCGCCTTCAGGGCCCGCTCAAGCGCCTCCCGCACCTCGCTCACTGGACCGAGACTATGAAATACGGCATGGCCCAGAGCCGTGTTGAGGCGGACGATGACCGCCGGCTCCATGTCCGGCCTCCCGGCCGCCGCCGCAAGCGCCCGCTCCAGATGGCCGCGCAATTCGGGCACCAGCAGCAGGCGGAACCAGAAAGAGGTGGACGCGGCGGTAAGCCGAATGCCGAACCCCACATCGCCATCGGGGCCGAAGCACCGGGCGAGCGCCGCGCGGATGTCAGCCACATGCCGCCCATGGGTCTGCGACCAGCCCTCGCGCGGCGTCTCGATCAGGCTCGCATCGGTATCGCGGCACAGCGTGTAGAAATATTCGGCGTGAAGTCGCCGCGCCTCGGGCAGCTCGCCGGCCTCGTCGAGCCGGCCGGCCGCATAGAGCCGGAGGGTGTCCAGCATGCGGTAGCTGACATCGCCCCCCTCCACGTTGAGCGCGATCAGGGACTTTTCAAACAGCCGGTCGAGCACGTCGAGGATATCGATCACGCCGCGCATGCCGGGCGGCATCAGGGCGCCGGCGGCCTGCGCGCCGAAGGCGCCGGCAAACACGGAGAGCCGGCGCCAGACCCGCTTTTCATCGTCAGGCAGGCTCTCATAGCTCCAGTCGATCATGGCGCCGAGGGTGCGATGGCGCGGCGCTGCCGAGCGGCGGCCCTTGGTGAGCAGGCGGAACGGGTCCTCAAGGCGCTGGAGCACCTCGCGCAGGCCGAATGTGGGGATGCGGGTCGCCGCCAGCTCCATGGCGAGCGGCAGGCCGTCGAGGCGCTGGCACAGCTCGGCGGCCATGGGGGCGAGCTCGTCCGTCAGCTCGAACGATCCGATGCAGGCACGGATGCGCTCCACCAGCAGCTCCACGGCCGGATAGCGCATGGCCTCGGCTGCAGTAATCGGAACGCCGCTCGGCGGCGCTGAGAGCGGCCCGAGCCGCTCGACCCATTCGCCCGCGCCGCGCAGCACCTCCCGGCTCGTCGCGAGCACATGCACCCCGGCCGACGCCTGGAGCACGGCCTCCGCCAATTCGGCGGCGCCGGACACAACGTGCTCGCAATTGTCCAGCACGATCAGCATGTTGCGCCCGTTCAGATGGGCCAGAAGGCTGCGGAGCGGCAGCGCGTCCGAGGTCGGCAGCCGCAGCAAGGCGGCGACGTGCGCCACAATCAGCGTGGGGTCGCTCAGCGGTCCGAGATCGGCGAACAGGATGCCGTCCCGGTATCGGCCTGCCAGCTGGTCGGCCACCGCCAGGGCAACCGCGGTCTTGCCGATGCCGCCCGCCCCCGTAATGGTCACGAAGCGCCGCTCCGGCAGCTTGGCGATGATGCGCTTGATGGTGTCGTCGCGTCCGATGAGGGGCGCAAGGGGGCTGGGCGGCGGATCGGGATAAGCGGGCGCTGCGGGGGCCTGATCCTCCGCCTCCGCACCATGGACGCGCTGGATGTCCGCGACAAAGGAATAGCCCCGCCCCGTCATGTTGACGATGAAGCGAGAGTCCGTGCGGCTGTCGCCCAGCGCACGGCGCAGCGCCGCCACATGAACCCGCAGGTTGCTCTCCTCCACCACCGCCTGCGGCCAGAGGAGGTCGAGCAATTCCTGCTTGCCGACGATGGTGCCGGCCCGCTCCACAAGGGCGATGAGGAGATCCAGCGCCCTTCCGCCGACGCGGACGGGGATGCCGTTGCGCGTCAATGTCCGCGTCGCGGGGGTGAGCCGGAAGGCGCCGAACGCGATCACCTCGGCCGGCCCGTTTGTCGCTCGTTCCAGCATCGTCGGTCGCATTCCCGATGGCGTGCCGCAATCGGCCGCCGAACGGCCGTCTCAGCTCGAGCCGCGAGTATCCCTTTGGGGCAAACCCTTGTAAAGGCGACAAAAGTTCATGGGATTCACGCCGCTTCACAATGCTTTGCACCGGCTTCCTGGCGCTAGTGAAGCGAAGCGTCCAAGCATGGCGCCGCAATCCGGGGCGGGCGCCAGCGAGACGGCCTTCGGCCAGTCCTCGAAGGGTGTAGAATGGTCATTCGCGCCGTTTCGGTGAACCGAAAAGAGGAGACGGTGAGAATGATCAGCGCCACCCCCACGCCTGCCAACGGCCTGCTCAACCCCGAGAACCATCTTCTCATCCTGATCGACTTCCAGTCGCAGATGTCGTTCGCGACCAAGTCCATCGACGCCGTCACCCTACGCAACAATGCGGCGCTGATCTCCCATGCGGCGGCGGGCTTCGATGTTCCGGTCATCCTCACCACGGTGGCCGAGAAAAGCTTCTCCGGCCCCATGTTCGGCGAGATCACCGAAGCTTTCCCGGGCCAGAAGATGCTGGACCGCACCTCCATGAACACCTGGGAGGACGCCGCCGTCATCGCGAAGGTGAACGAGATCGGCAAGACCCGCATCGTGCTGGCCGGCCTGTGGACCGGCGTGTGCATCGTTGGGCCGGCTTTGTCCGCCATGGAGCAGGGCTTCGAGGTCTATGTGATCGCGGATGCCTGCGGCGACGTCTCGGACGAGGCCCATGAGCGCGCCATGGACCGCATGGTCCAGGCCGGCGCCCGCCCCATGACCTCGCTTCAGTACCTGCTGGAACTCCAGCGCGACTGGGCCCGCACCGAGACCTACGACATGACCACCGGCATCGCGAAGAAATTCGGCGGTGCCTACGGCCTCGGCATCATCTACGCCAAGACCATGTTCGGCGCTTCCGAAGGTCATTGAGAGGACGCAAGCGGCGTCCATCTTCAAGTTGTGGGCCTGCATAAGCAGCCCGCACGGACAGGCCGCCTGCGGCAGCCTCCACCGCAAAAGCGAAGGAATAGATCGCCATGCCCACCATCACCACCACGGACGGCGTCGAGATTTTCTTCAAGGATTGGGGCCCGAAGGACGCACAGCCCATCGTGTTCCACCACGGCTGGCCGCTCAGCTCTGATGACTGGGACGCCCAGATGCTGTTCTTCGTCCAGAAGGGCTTCCGCGTCGTCGCCCATGACCGGCGCGGCCATGGGCTCTCCAGCCAGGTGGGCGACGGGCACGACATGGATCACTACGCCGCCGACGCTTCGGCCGTGTTCGAGCATCTCGATCTGCGCAACGCGGTCCATATCGGCCATTCCACCGGTGGCGGCCAGGTCGCCCGCTATGTCGCCAAGTTCGGTGAACCCCAGGGCCGGGTCGCCAAGGCGGTGCTTGTCAGCGCCGTGCCGCCGATCATGGTAAAGTCGGACAAGAACCCCGGCGGCCTGCCCATCGAGGTGTTCGACGGCTTCCGGGCCGCGCTCGCCGCCAACCGCGCGCAGTTCTATATCGACGTTGCCTCGGGACCGTTCTACGGCTTCAACAGGCCCGGCGCGAAGGTCTCGCAGGGCGTGATCGACAATTGGTGGCGCCAGGGCATGGTCGGTGGCGCCAAGGCGCACTATGACGGCATCAAAGCCTTCTCCGAGACCGACCAGACCGAGGATCTGAAGGCGATCACGGTGCCGACCCTCGTCATGCACGGCGACGACGACCAGATCGTGCCGATCGACGATTCCAGCCGCCTGTCCGTCAAGCTGCTGAAGAACGGCACGCTGAAAGTCTATCCGGGATACCCGCACGGCATGCTTACCACCCATGCCGAGATCCTCAACCCGGACCTGCTCGCCTTCATCAAGGGCTGACGGAACGGCGCGCCGGCTCCGTGCCGGCGCGCCCCCAGGAGGGTCCCATGAAGCTCTATCTCGTGTCGCTGGGGGCCGGGCTGCTGGTGGGGATCATCTACAGCCTGCTGAACGTGCGCTCGCCGGCCCCGCCGGTGGTCGCCCTCATCGGCCTGTTCGGCATCCTCGTGGGGGAGCAGGCCGTTCCGGTGGCCCGGCTTCTGCTGCAGGGCGCGAGCCTGCGCACCGCCATCGGCCTTGCGGACTGCCGCGAGCACATCCTTGGCCAACTGCCCGGCCAGCCGGGCGAAAAGATCCCGGGCGAGCACCCGCCCGGCTGATCCCGACGCAGATCACGCATTCACGCGCGCCGCAGGAGGACAGCATGCCGAACCGTCGCGATGTCATTGTCGGCCTTGGCGCATTCGCCGCCACCGGGGCCGGGCTCTCCGATACAGGGGCTCAGACCATGAACCAGCCTGCCGATCTCATCCTTTACAACGGCAAGGTCACGACGCTGGACCGGTCCAACCCGCAAAGCGAGGCGGTGGCGATGCGCGACGGGCGCATCCTCCTCGCCGGCACCAATGCCGAGGCCATGGCGCTCGCCGGGCCGGACACGAAGAAGGTGGATGCCGGCGGGCGCCGGGTCATCCCCGGCCTCATCGACAGCCACATGCACATCATCCGCGGCGGTCTCAATTATAATATGGAGCTGCGCTGGGACGGCGTGCGCTCGCTCTCCGATGCCATGGCGATGCTGAAGGCGCAGGTGGCCCGCACCCCCGCCCCGCAATGGGTGCGCGTGGTGGGCGGCTTCACCGAGTTGCAGTTCGCCGAGAAGCGCCTGCCGACCATCGAGGAGCTGAACGCCGTCGCCCCGGACACGCCGGTCTTCATCCTGCACCTCTATGACCGCGCGCTGCTGAACGGCGCCGCGCTCCGGGCGGTGGGCTACACCAAGGATACCCCGAACCCGCCCGGCGGTGAGATCGTGCGCGATGCCGCCGGCAATCCCACCGGCCTGCTGCTGGCCAAGCCCAACGCCACCGTCCTCTATGCGACGCTGGCAAAGGGGCCGAAGCTGCCGCCGGAATACCAGAAGAACTCCACCCGCCATTTCATGCGCGAGGTGAACCGGCTCGGCGTCACCAGCATCATCGATGCCGGCGGGGGCTTCCAGAACTATCCCGAGGACTATTCGATCATCGAGGAGCTGCATCGGGACGGCGAGCTCACCGTGCGCGTCGCCTACAACCTCTTCACCCAGAAGCCGAAGCAGGAACTGGCCGATTTCACCTCATGGTCGAAGCAGGTGAAGCCGGGACAGGGCGACGACCTCTACCGCAACAATGGCGCCGGCGAGATGCTGGTCTACAGCGCCGCCGACTTCGAGGATTTCCGCGTCGAGCGCCCCGACATGCCGCCCAGCATGGAGGGCGACCTTGAGCCGGTGATCCGCCTTCTGGCGGAGAACCGCTGGCCCTGGCGCCTGCACGCCACCTATAACGAGACCATCACCCGCGCCCTCGACGTGTTCGAGAAGGTGAACCAGGACATCCCGCTGAAGGGCCTCAACTGGTTCTTCGACCATGCGGAGACCATCACCGACCGCAATATCGAGCGCATCGCCGCGCTCGGCGGCGGCATCGCCGTGCAGCACCGCATGATGTTCCAGGGCGAATATTTCGCCGAGCGCTACGGCGCCAAGGCGGCGGAGCGCTCGCCGCCGGTACGCCGCATGCTGGAGATGGGCGTGCCCGTGGGCGCCGGCACCGATGCGACCCGCGTCGCCTCCTACAATCCCTGGGTCTCGCTCTCCTGGCTGGTCACCGGCCAGACCCTGGGCGGCATGACCATCTATCCCCCCTCCAACCGGCTGGACCGCGAGACCGCGCTCCGGCTCTGGACCGAGGCCAACACCTGGTTCTCCACCGAGCCGGGCAAGAAGGGGCAGGTGAAGGCCGGGCAGCTCGCCGACCTCGTGGTGCTCTCGGACGATTATTTCTCCGTGCCGGACGGCGCGATCCAGGACATCACCTCGGTGCTGACCCTCCTCGGCGGCAAGCCGGTTCATGGCGAAGGCGACTTCAAGCCCCTCGCCCCCGACCTGCCGCCCGCCATGCCCGACTGGTCGCCGGTGCGCACCTTCGGCGGCTACCAGAAGCGGGCCGCGGCGAAGGACGGGCGCGCTTACGCGTTCGCCGCCGCCTGCGGCTGCGCCAGTTCCTGCTCGGTGCACGGCCACGCCCATGCGCAGGCCCTTGCCGCCAGCACCCCCGCCGCCGACGACCGCTCCTTCTGGGGCGCCTTCGGCTGCTCCTGCTGGGCGTTCTGATGATGGCGGGCGCCATCGCAAGGCTCGAGGACCTCGTGCGGCAGGTCCTCGCTCTGCCCGCTTTGCGGTGGCTCGCGCTCCTCGGCCTGTGCTCGGCCTATATCCAGGGCGGGCTCAACAAGGCGCTGGATTTCCAGGGCGCGCTGGCGGAGATGGCCCATTTCGGCCTCTCCCCCGCCGGCCCCATGGCGGTGGCCACCATCGCGCTGGAGCTGGGGGCGTCCGCCCTCATCCTCACCGGGATCTTCCGCTGGGCCGGCGCCCTGTCGCTCGCCGGCTTCACCCTCATGGCCACCTTCATCGCCAATCGCTTCTGGGAGATGGTGCCGCCCGAGCGGTTCTTCGCGGCCAATTCCTTCTTCGAGCATCTCGGCCTGGTGGGCGCCTTCATCCTGGTGGCCTGGCATGACCTCACATACCGGAACTGAGCAGAGGCGTCCGGCATGACCCAGACACAGGACGCCAAGGCCCCCTCTCCGGCCCCGCCGCCGGCGGGCGGCAGCTTCGCCCCACTCCATCGCCCGGTCTTCGCCGTGCTCTGGGTGGCGACGGTGCTCGGCAATACCGGCAGCTTCATGCGCGACGTGGCCAGCTCCTGGCTGGTCACCGACCTCTCCGCCTCGCCCGCCGCGGTGGCGGCCATCCAGGCGGCGGGGAGCCTGCCCATCTTCCTCCTCGCCATCCCGGCGGGCGTTCTCTCTGACATCCTCGACCGGCGCCGCTTCCTCATCTTTGTGCAACTGTTCCTGGCGGCGGTCAGCGTGGCGCTGATGGTGCTCTCCGCCTCGGGCCTCATCACGGTCTCAGCGCTCATCGCCCTGACATTCGCGGGTGGCGTGGGCGCGGCGCTCATGGGACCGACATGGCAGTCCATCGTGCCCGAGCTGGTGCCCAAGCACGAGCTGAAGAACGCGGTCGCCCTCAATTCGCTGGGCATCAACATCGCCCGCTCCATCGGCCCGGCCGCGGGCGGCCTCCTGATCGCCGCCTTCGGCGCGGCGATCACCTACGGCATCGACGTGGCGAGCTATGCGGTGGTGATCGCGGCGCTCCTGTGGTGGCGCCGGCCGGCGGATGCGGACGATGCGCTCTCCGAGCATTTCTTCGGCGCCTTCCGGGCCGGGCTGCGCTATGCCCGCGCCAGCCGCGAACTGCACGTGGTGTTGCTGCGCGCCGCCATCTTCTTCGCCTTCGCCTCGGCGCCCTGGGCACTGCTGCCGCTGGTGGCGCGCGACCTCCTTGGGGGCGGTGCCGCCTTCTACGGCCTCCTGCTCGGCTGCGTCGGCGCGGGTGCCATTGCGGGTGCCCTCCTCCTGCCGCGCCTCAGGGCACGGCTCGGGACCGACGGGCTGATGCTGACGGCGGCAATCGTGACGGCGGGCGCCGTCGCGCTCCTCGCGCTCGCCCCGCCGCAGGGCGCCGCCATCCCCATCCTCTTCGCCATGGGCATGGCCTGGATCATCGCGCTCACGACGCTGAACGCCACCGCCCAGTCCATCCTGCCCAATTGGGTGCGCGGGCGAGCGCTCGCCATCTATCTCACCGTGTTCAACGGCGCCATGGCGGCCGGCAGCCTCGGCTGGGGCCTGGTGGCCCAGGAGATCGGCCTCGCCGCGACGCTGGCGGCCTCCGGCGCCGGCCTCGTTTTGTCCGGCCTCCTGCTCCATCGCATCAAGCTGCCGGTGGGCGAAGCGGACCTCGCCCCTTCCAATCACTGGCCCGAGCCGCTGACGGCGGAGCCGGTGGACAATGACCGGGGTCCGGTGCTGATCCTCATCGAATACGAGATCGACCCGGCCGACCGCGCGGCCTTCCTTGCCACGCTCGGCCGCCTCTCCTTCGCGCGACGGCGCGATGGCGCCTATGGCTGGGGCGTCACCGAGGACGCTGCCGACCCCAGGCGCATCGTCGAATGGTTCATGGTGGAATCCTGGGCCGAGCACTTGCGCCAGCACCGCCGCGTGTCCCATGCGGATGCCGACCTCCAGCATGAGCTGGTCCACTTCCACAGCGGTGAGGAACCTCCCCTGGTCCGCCACTACCTTGCCCTGGAGGCGAGACCGAAGGCGTGATGGGGAGACTCATCGCGCCGCGTCGAACCGATCAACCAGCCGAAGCACGCCCGCCATAGGGATGTTTGCGACAGAAAAGGTCCCGGCCAGCCATTCGCGGCCCGGCAGTGCGGATCGGCCGGCAACAGCGCCGAACTCCGTGCGCCCAGATGCAGCAGGATCGCCCCGCTCTCGAAGATCGGGAAGTCAGCCACGGCGCTTGCCCGAAGGACTGATGCGCAAAGTGCTCTGCCGTCCGCTCGCGGAAGGGCGTGCTTTCGACAGGCCGGTTTCTTCCAGCGCCCAGCGCACGCGCAGGTCGCGTACTTAGCTGCGCGGTATTTCGGAAGCCCAGTCGAAGGTGGTGAGCACCAAATCGGCCATTCGCGATCTCCATTCGGCGTAGTCCCCGAACCAAGGACGCACCGGCGGTGCCTTAGCCGACAGTAATTGTTGGCGGACCTCGCCTTTTGGGCGAATCCGTTGAAACACCCTCTGCTAAAATTACCACTCACCCGGAGGCCCAGGCTGCGTGTTCACGCAATCAGTGCCTGCATCGCCGGGAAGCTATGATGCACAAGATCGGGCGGCCGCGACAATCGATCCGCCGAACAACGTTTCGGCTCAGCTTGACGGATCGCAGGCCTGTTCAGGGGAGGCTGACTAACCCGGAGGAGACATCGATGACTCGACGTATTCGCTTCGTGTTGCCTTGTTCGCTACTGGCCTCATTCGTCCTGTCCGGGTCGGTGGCGGCCCAAAGTCCAAGCGGCGTTCCCGGCCTCACCAGCACCGCCGTGATGACCGGACGTGAATTCACCTGGGACATGGCCTTCCTGCCCGACGGCACGATGTTCTTCACCGAGAAGTGCAACGGGCTCTCGGTCCGGCTGCCGTCCGGCACTGTCAACGCTTTGCTCGGCATGAAGGACTCCAAGGGCTATCCTGAGACCGCGTCCGACCTCTTCTGCAGCGGCCAGGCCGGCATGAACGGCGTGGCTGTGGACCCCGACTTCGCCACCAACCGCTTCATCTACGTCTACTCGACGTCGAACATGACCGCGCCGGGAACCAATCGGGTGCTGCGGCTGACGGTCAGTCCCGATCTGACCAAGGTCTCGAACCGGCAGGATATCGTCACCGATATCGCCTACAAGCCGAAGCCCAGCAACCATCCCTTCGGCGATCCCGGCGCGCACAATGGCGGGCGCCTGCGCTTCGGTCCCGCAGACGGCTTCCTGTATGTGACGACAGGCGACACCCATAATGGCGAGGTGCCGCAAAGCCCAACCCGCATCGGTGGAAAGGTGCTCCGCGTCGACCGGGACGGCAAGGCCGCAGCCGGCAACAACCCGCCCCAGGGCTTCGATGCGCGCGTCTTCACCTATGGACATCGCAACCCGCAGGGCATCTGTTTCCGCCCCGGCACCAACCAGCCCTACACGGCGGAGAATGGCCCCTGGCATACCGACGAGGTGACACTGCTCACCGCCGGCGGCAATGGCGGGTGGGATCCACGCCCGAACGTCGGCGGGCGCGGCGACTGTCCGGACTCCTATTGCGGATACTCGCCGAACCAGATGGGCGAGATGGATCCCAAGCAGCGCTCCGCCTACATGCCGATGACCGACACCAAGACCTATCCCAACGCCATGAAGCCGGCCTGGAACAACGAGCAGCTTTCGCAGGGCATGTCCTCGTGCGTGTTCCTAAGCGGCCCGCAATGGAAGGACTGGAACGGCAGGATGGTCGTGACCTTCATGGGGATCGGCATCCACGGGACACCGGTCGGCAACCGCCTCGACGTGCTCAACATCGCGCCTGACGGCTCCTCCGCCACACGCACCACGGTGTCCCTGCCGATGCCGGCCGGACGCTTCCGCTCCGCCGTGCAGGCACCGGACGGCAACATGTACGTGGCCACCGACCAGGGCGACATCTACCAGCTCAAGCCCAACTGAGCTTGAGAAGCAGCCGCGTCTGCCGCAGCGCCGACGCGGCTGCCCTTTCCTCTGCGGGCCGAGCCTGACCGCGTCCCTCGACTTTCCGCGATCAGCATTCGGCCGACCCCGATCGCGCATGATGGGAGTCCTGCTCGATGGTTGAGTTTCGCCAGCTTGCTGTAGCGACCTTCGCCGCGCTTCTGACCTCGTCGGCCTTCGCGAGCGCCGACCTGGCCAAGAGCAAGAACTGCGTGGCCTGCCATTCTGTCGAACGGAAGATGATCGGTCCGCCCTACAAGGCCGTCGCCGAGCGCTATGCCAAGGACGAATCCGCGATCAAGCTCTTGAGCGAAAAGATCGTGAAGGGCGGCGGGGGCAATTGGGGGCAGTTGGCGATGCCGCCTCAACCCAGCGTTTCGCCGGAAGAGGCCGAAAGCCTGGCGAAGTGGATTCTGTCCCAATAGATCTTAAGTCCGGCCAGCGGCGACGGCACAGCAGTTCCTGCGTCGTTTCGAGGATCGCCCCGGATCACGGGGTCAGCAAGGCCTGCGCTTCCAACTCAACATTGGAACTCCTTTAAACTATTGTATTTGCACTGGAAAATTGATTTGGCTATGGCTTGAAGGTGAGGCTTCGCCGCGCCGCGGCATTTGCCTTGAACGTGACGATCGAAAGCCTTTGGGCAACTTTTCATGACCGGTGCATTGCTGAACATGTTGCACGCGACGGAAGAGGGGCGCCTCCGCCGCTTCTTCCAGCGCCGGCTGCGAAACCGCGAGGACGCTGCCGACGCAACGCAGGAGACTTTCCTGCGGATGCTGAGCCTGCCTCAGAAGACGGTGATCGAGAACCCTCAGGCCTATCTCTTCCAGGTTGCGAAATCGGTTGCCAGTTCCGTTTCCATGCGCCGGGCGGCAGATGCAGCCCTGTTCCTCCCGGAGGAGGCCGGAGAGCATGCGGCGGACGATGCACCAGGCCAGGAGCGCGTGGTGCTGGGGCGCCAGGGCCTGCTTCTCATGGCCCAGGCCATCGCCCAATTGCCGAACCGCTGCCAGGAAGTGTTCATCCTGAGCCGCCTGCACGGCATGGCGAACGGCGAGATCGCCGATCGTCTCGGCATCTCACGCAACATGGTCGAGAAGCACATCATCCGCGCGCTGCTGGCGTGCCGCAAAGTGCGAGCCGAGATTTTTTTCTGACCTGATCCGGCCTTGACCGGATATGCCTATGCTCGCCGCTGCGCGCGCAGGAAGCTGAGATGGCAGGCACATCGCCAGATATCAATGAGGATCGCATCGCCGAGGAAGCGGCGGGATGGGTTGCGCGCTTGCAGTCCAGCGATGCCACAGAGAGAGACCGGCGGGATTTCCTGGCCTGGATGAATCTCAGCCCTGCCAACCGGGCCGCCTATGACGAGCTGAAGGGCCTGTGGTCCGAGCTCAAGGATGTGCCGCTTGAGCCGAAAGCCAAAAAGGCCGGCCTGTCACGCCGGACTGCGATCGGCAACGTCATCGCGATTGGCTTCATCGCGCTGCTTGCCACCCTGGCCTACCAGATGGGCTTCGTGGATCGCCTCAGGGCCGATCACTACACTTCTGTCGGCCAGGTCAGCCGCTTCACCCTTGAGGACGGCACGTGGGTCGATCTCAACACCGATAGCGCCATCGCCGTGCGCTACAGCGCGGCGGAGCGGCGCATCGAGCTGCTGCGGGGCGAGGCGTTCTTCGACGTGGCGAAGAATCCGAACCGCCCCTTCGTGGTCGAGGATGGCACGCTCAGCGCCACCGCTCTCGGAACACGGTTCGCCGTCCGTGTCGCCTCCGGCACCCTTCCTGGAGATGTCCAGGTCGAGGAAGGCCGCGTGGAGGTCGCCCATCTCGGCGAGCGTGTCATCCTTGGGGCGGGCGATGTGGCACGCGTCACCTCAAAGGGAAGCCTCTCGGTGAGCCGCACCGATGTGCCCAACGAGACAGCGTGGCGTGACGGCAAGCTGGTCTTCTCCGGCCAGCCGCTGAAGGAGGTGCTGGCGACGCTCGGCCGCTATCGCCATGGGCAGATCGTTATCCTCGACGAGGCCGCGGCAAACCGGAAGGTGTCGGGCATCTTCGATCTTGCCGATACCGACCAGGCGCTCGCCGTGCTGGAGCAGAACCTGCCGGTGACCATCACCCACCTCACCGGAATGATGGTGCTGGTCTCCTCCCGCTGACGCCGCCGGACTTTTTTTCATCGGCGACGTCAGGAGGCGCCGCTCTTTCCGCTCTATCCCATCAGGAGGGTGCGTGCGCGGCCTCCGGCGGGCAGGGATGGAGGCCGAGATGGCAGTTGGAAGACGCGGACGCACCGGGTTGTCGGGGGCTGCGCTGGCGGGTCTGTCGCTCTTGTCTTCCACCACGCTCGTCCTGGCGCAGGCCGCGCCCCAGGTGCCGGCGGCAGCAACCAGCGCCAGTCTTTCGGTGCCGGCGGGTCCGCTGGAGAACGGCATTCTGAGCCTCGGGCGGCAGGCCAATCTCCGGCTGCTCTATCCGAGCACTCTCACGGCCGGAAAGCAGACCCAGGGCGTCAGCGGCCGCATGTCCGCCCAGGATGCGGTCACAAGACTGCTGGACGGAACCGGCTTGAGCTTCAATTTCACGGCGGCAAATACCGTGCGCATCTTCGATCCGAAGGCGCCCCCCTTGGATGGCCGCGCCGCGAGCGCCAACGAAGGTCTCGTGCTCGACACCATCGACGTCGACGGAGGGTTCCTTCCCCCGCCCTATGCAGGCGGACAGGTGGCGGTGGGCGACAATCTCGGCATCCTGGGCAACCGCAACTTCATGGACGCCCCGTTCAACGTCATCACCTACACGTCCAAAACCATTGCCGACCAGCAGGCGCGAAGCGTTGCGGACGTGACGAAGAACGATCCCTCCGTCCGCACCACCTGGGCCGACGGCAGCTATTCCAACCAGTTCATCATCCGCGGCTTCCCGGTCGCCAATACCGACATCGCCATCAACGGGCTCTATGGCCTCGTCCCCTATCAGATGGCCGGGACGGCCTGGGTGGAGCGGGTCGAGATTCTCAAGGGGCCGAGCGCGTTCCTGATGGGCATGCCCCCCCAGGGCAGCGTTGGGGGAACCATCAACCTCACCACCAAGCATGCCACTCCCGACGACATCACGCGGCTGACCCTCGGCTATGTCTCGGAAGGCCAGTTCGGCGGCAAGGTGGATCTGTCCCGCCGCTATGGCGACCAGAAGGAGTTCGGCGTCCGCGTCAACGGTGCCTACAGCAACGGCGACGCGCCGGTGTCCGGCCAGACCAACGAACTGGGCGAAGCCGCGCTCGCCCTCGACTATCACAGCGAGCGCGTCCGCATGTCGGCGGACGTGATCTACCAGAAGAACTACGCGGACAACCCGTCCCGCCCGGTCTATCTGCGGGCGGGCGCCGTGCCGGTTCCCGCCGCGCCGAGCGCTTCAGCCAATCTCGGCCAAAGCTATTACTATGCGGATGGCACCGACTTTCTCGGCATTGCCCGCGCCGAGGTGGACATCACCGACAACATCACCCTCTACGCCACGCTGGGTGGACGGCAGAACAACTTCCTCGGGCTCTATAATTTCATCTATCTGACGAACCCGTTGGGCGCCTTCGACGCCAACGTCTATCTCCAGCCGAGCTACAATTCCACGCTGACGGGCGAGACGGGCGTGCGCGCGAACTTCCAGACCGGGGAGCTCCGGCACGAACTCGTCGTCAGCTATTCCGGGCTGGCCAGCGAGCTGGGCGTGATCGCGCCCGTGGTGGGCACCTACAAGGGGAACATCTACGCGCCCGCGCCGGTGGCCCCGCCCAACCTCGCGGGACGGGCGACCTCCGCCCCGAAGACCAGCACGGCGACCCTGTCGAGCCTCGCCGTCGCCGACAGCGTCTATGCCTTCCAGGACAAGCTCCAGCTCATCCTCGGTGCGCGCTACCAGAATGTTCAGCAGCAGGGCTGGAACGCCACCACGGGGCTCCAGACCTCGAGCTATGATGAGAGCGCGGTGACCCCGGCGGTGGGCATCGTGGTGAAGCCATGGGACCACGTCTCGCTCTACGCCAATTACGTGGAGGGCCTGAGCCAGGGGCCGGTCGCGCCCGCCGGCTCCGCCAATGTCGGCGAGGTGTTCGCGCCCATCACGTCCAAGCAGTACGAGGCCGGCGTGAAGGTCGATTTCGGCACCGTGGCAGCAACGCTGAGCGCGTTCCAGATCGAGCAGCCGAACGGCATCCTGAGCCAGTCCACCAACCTCTACGGCGTCGACGGCGAGGTGCAGAACCGCGGCATCGAGCTGAATGTCTTCGGCGCGCTGACCGAGCAGTTCCGCGTGCTCGGCGGCGTCGCCTTCATGAACGGGGTGCAGACCCAGACCGCCAACAATGCCTATAACGGCTATGCGGCGGTGGGCATTCCCGACGTGCAGCTCAACATGGGCGCCGAATGGGACACGCCGTTCCTGAAGGGCCTCACCCTGACCGGCCGCTTCATCTACACCTCCTCGCAATATGCGAGCGTGGACAACACCCAGAGCATTCCCGACTGGACCCGCACCGATGTCGGCGCGCGCTATGTGATCGAGCGGGACAACGGCAAGCCCATCACCATCCGGGCCAACGTGGAGAACCTGTTCAACGAAAGCTACTGGGCCGCGGCCTCCTCCAGCTTCGGCCTCGCCCGCGGTGCACCGCGCACATACCTGTTGTCCACCACCTTCGATTTCTAGGGCATGGAAACGGCGCGCGGCCCGGCCGCATGCAACCGGATGGTCAGCACGTGCTGACCCGCAGGGCCTGCCTCTCGGGCCTTGCCGCCGGGGCGTTCTGCGCGCGGTTCGCCGCCGCTCGCGGCGCCACGCCCGCGCGCATCGTCGCGGCCGATTGGGCGGCCGCCGAGAGCCTGCTGGCACTGGGCGTGGTGCCCCTGGCGGTTTCCGACACCACGACCTTTCGGGAATGGTTGCCGGAGATCGCGCTTCCGCCAAGCGTCCTGGACCTCGGGTCGCGGGCAGAGCCCAATCTCGAGCTGCTGACGGAACTCCGCCCCGACCTCATCCTGGTCTCCAACTGGCAGGCCAACCTCCTCGGCCTGTTCCGCGCTGTCGCGCCCGCGGAGACGGTGTCCATCATCATGCCCCGCACCGACCCCATGGAGAATGCGCGCGCGGCGTTGCGCGCCATCGCGGATCGGATAGGGCGCCAAGGGGAAGCCACGACTTATCTCGCTGCTTTCGAGGCCGCGCTTCGCATGGCTGGGGAGGATGGTCACCTGTCACGCACACGGCCGGTCTATATCGGCGTGCTGCACGAAAACGGCACGCAGATATTCCTCTACGGGCCGGGGAGCTGGGTTCAGTCGTTGATGAACCGGCTCGGCCTGCGGAACGCGTTGACGTCGCCCACCTCCGCCTTCGGAAATGCCCTGGTGGACCTTGCGCAGCTCGCCGCCACGCCCGATGCGGCCCTGCTCTATCTGGACCAGGGAGAACGGACACGGCGTGCCGAGCTGGCGCTTCGCAATAGTACGCTGTGGCAAGCCCTGCCGATGGTGGCGCAAAAGCGGGTTCGCGCCATTCCGCCCTTCTATGCCCTCGGCGGCATCCCTTCGATCTGGCGGTGTGCGCGTCTGTTGAGCAATGCGCTTTCGGACCGATCGGATGGCTAGCGCGGCGGCCCTGAACCCGCTTTCCCCTCCCCGCATGCTTGCGGCCGTCATCGCGGCACTCTTGCTTGCCGCAACGATGTTGAGCCTCTCTGGCATGCTGGCTGTCCTGCCCGCGAGCGAATGGTGGCGTGCGCTCATTTCACCCGGCACCGACGTTGCAGCGCTGGTGTTCTCGGAAATGGTGGTGCCGCGCATCGTGGTCTGCTGGCTTGTGGGTGCCGGTCTCGGGCTCGCCGCCGTCCTCCTTCAGCATGTGCTCCAAAATCCCCTGGCCGACACGACGACGCTTGGCGTCTCCTCCGGAGCCTACCTCGCGCTCGCCGCCTGCTCGGTTTTCGCGCCTGGCCTGCTTGGATACGGCCAGGAATGGATTGCTCTGGCGGGAGCGGCCGGGGCGGCAGCCATCATCATGGCCGTCTCGGCGCGAATGGGGTTCTCCCCGACCAGCGTCATCCTCACGGGGCTCGCCATCACCCTGCTGTGCGGTTCGGCGGGGGCGGCGCTGGCCATCCTCAACCACGAAATCCTCAGCGGGCTATTCGTCTGGCAAAGCGGATCCCTGGTCCAGAACGGCTGGGGCAATGCCGCCTATCTCCTGCCTCGCATGGGGCTCTGCATCGCCGTCATCCTGCTCATGAGGCGTTCCCTCTCGACGCTTGAACTGGGGGATGCGCAAGCCCGCAGCCTTGGCGCGCCGGTCAATCTTCTCAGGGGCGGCGCGATGGCGATTGCGGTCGCTCTCGGCGCCTTCTGTGTGAGCGCTGTTGGCGTCATAGGCTTCGTCGGTCTGGCGGCGGCGAATCTGGCGCGGCTCATGGGCGCGCGCACGTTGGATCAGCGTCTTGTCTGGGCGCCGGTCGTCGGCGCGCTCCTCCTGTGGACGACGGACGGGCTGGTGCAGCATGTGAGCCTGTTCCGCAGCCAATTGCCGACCGGAAGTGCGACGGCCCTCCTGGGCGCACCACTGCTGCTCTGGCTTCTCGCACGCCGGCGCGTGCTCGGTCCGGTCACGGTCGCGCCGAACGATATGGTTCTGCGCCTCCCAAATCCGCGCGGGATGATTTTCCCGTTCGTTGTCGTCCTCTGCGTCTTCCTTCTGCTGGCCCTCATGTGGGGGCGCGGTGTGGGTGGATGGCAATGGGCATCGCCGGACATTCTCGCGTTGCGCGCACCACGCGTCGCCGCCGCCGGCGCGGCTGGGGCGTTACTGGCGGTCGCCGGCCTCTTGTTGCAGCGAATGACGGCCAATCCCATGGCCAGTCCGGAACTGCTAGGCATATCGTCGGGTGCAGCGCTCGGTGTCATCCTGCTGTTCTTTGCGGCTCCAGCCTTCACGCAAGGCGCAATGACCGCCTCGGCCGTGGCGGGCGCCGCTGCCGCTCTCGCGGCCATCCTGGCATTCAACGGGCGGTCGGCCGCGCCGGGGCGCCTTTTGCTGGCGGGGATGGCTCTCGCCACGGTTTTCAGCGCCTTCGCTGCAACGCTCTTGACGAGCGGCGACCCGCGCGCCGCCGTGCTGCTGGCGTGGATGTCCGGCTCCACCTATCGCGTGACCGGCACCGACGCCATCGTTGGCCTTGCCTCGGCCGCGCTTGTGCTCGCGGCCGCGCCATTCACCGCACGCTGGCTCGACATTCTGCCATTGGGAACCGCAGCCTCGCAGGCTGTGGGCATGCCGATCACCCGCGCTCGGCTGATCCTGCTCCTTATCATTGCCTTCGCCACCGCGGTGGCAACGCTCATCATCGGTCCGCTCAGCTTCGTCGGCCTGATCGCACCCCACATGGTCCGCAGCCTCGGCGTCACGCGCCCCCTTCCCCAGCTTTTTGCCGGAGCAATCGTGGGAGCATGCCTCCTGGTGGCGGCCGACTGGTTTGGCCGCACGCTCATCTTTCCGTGGCAGATACCGGCGGGCATCGTCTCAGCCTTGATCGGCGGCCCGATCTTCCTCTGGCTCATGGGGAGGCGCGGATGAGCCAAACGAGCCCCATTGGGTCGCCGTCGGTGTTTGGGTTGTTCACTATCGCATAACACCGCCGGCCCGCATGTGCGATTTCAATGCTATACAAAACACAAACAAACGGGCTTGCGAGGAAGTTGATACCGTGTGCTGTTTAGAACAACACGGAGAAATCAACCATGAACGCTCGCGTTGCGGCAAACGCGCCGGACCTGTCTTCTTACTGGATGCCCTTTACGGCGAATCGGCAGTTCAAGGCGGCGCCGCGACTTCTTTCCTCCGCGCGCGGCATGCACTATACGAGCGTCGATGGACGCACGATCATTGACGGGACCGCCGGCCTCTGGTGCGTAAATGCCGGCCATGGGCGCGAGGCGATCGCCCGCGCCGTGGAACGGCAGGTAATGGCGCTCGACTACGCCCCCTCGTTCCAGATGGGCCATCCCATCGCGTTCGAATTCGCCGAACGGCTGGCCGCGATCGCCCCGAAGGGGCTGGATCGCGTGTTCTACACCGGCTCGGGATCGGAATCCGTCGACACTGCCCTCAAGATCGCCATCGCCTACCAGCGGTCCATCGGCCAGGGCACGCGCACGCGCCTGATCGGCCGGGAGCGCGGCTATCACGGGGTGGGCTTCGGCGGCATTTCGGTGGGCGGCATCGTCGGCAACCGGCGCGTGTTCCCGCAATTGCCGGGCAGCGACCATCTGCGCCACACCCACGATCCCGCGCGCAACGCTTTCAGCTATGGATTGCCCAAGCACGGGGCGGAGCTGGCCGACGACCTGGAGCGCCTGGTCGCGCTGCACGGGGCCGAGACCATCGCCGCGGTGATCGTGGAGCCGCTTGCGGGCTCCACCGGCGTGCTGCTGCCGCCGGAAGGCTATCTGCAGCGGCTGCGCGAGATCTGCGACCGGCATGGCATCCTGCTGATCTTCGATGAGGTCATCACCGGCTTCGGCCGCCTCGGCACGCCGTTCGCGGCGGATTATTTCGGCGTGACGCCGGACCTGATGACGACGGCGAAAGGGCTCACCAACGGCGTCGTCCCCATGGGCGCCGTGTTCGCCAGCCGCAAAGTCCACGACGCGCTGATGGAGGGGCCGGAGAGCCAGATCGAGCTGTTCCACGGCTACACCTATTCAGGGCACCCCGTCGCCTGTGCCGCCGGCCTCGCGACCCTGGACATCTACGAGGCGGAGGGCCTGCTGACCCGGGCCGCCGGGCTGACCGGACACTGGCAGGCGGCGGTCCACGGCCTGAAGGGCGTGCCGCACGTCACGGACATCCGCGCGCTGGGCCTTGTGGCCGGGATCGAGTTGGAGTCCAGGGCCGGTGCTCCGGGGGCGCGGGCCTACGACGTGTTCGTCGATTGCTTCGAGCGCGGCCTCCTGATCCGGGTGACGGGAGACATCATCGCCCTGTCGCCGCCGCTGATCGTCACCGAGGACGAGGTCGACGAAATGGTCTCGATCCTCGCCGATGCCCTGCGCAGGGTTTCGTGACGCGCGCACGCTTCAGGAAGAAGTGAACGCGGCGGCCATCATTCCACACCGCATCGGCAGACCAGAATCCCGTTGCTGAGAAGCGCGGCGATGCCGCCCGCAGGCATCCGCGGGACCCGCGCTCCCGATGCCGGCCGTGATGCCTGGCGTCCCGTGAGCCGGACCGTTTCAGCCTCGCCCCACCATTGACGGGCCGAGGACCAACGAAGACCGAGGAAAGCAAGATGCTGGTGGGTGTTCCCAAAGAGGTAAAGACGCACGAATACCGGGTCGGCCTCACGCCGGCCGCCGTGCGCGAATACGTGGCCGCCGGCCATGGCGTCGTCGTCGAGGCCGGCGCGGGCGCGGGCATCGGCGCCTCGGACGCGGTCTATCGCAAAGCCGGCGCCCGGGTGGCGGACACGGCGGAGCAGGTGTTCGCCGAGGCCGACATGATCGTGAAGGTGAAGGAGCCCCAGCCGGCCGAGTGGCGCCGCCTGCGCGAGGGGCAAATCCTGTTCACCTATCTTCATCTTGCGCCCGATCCCGAGCAGGCGAAGGGCTTGCTGGAGTCCGGCGTCACTGCGGTCGCCTACGAGACCGTCACCGACGCCCAGGGCGGCCTCCCCCTCCTCGCCCCCATGAGCGAGGTGGCCGGGCGGCTGTCCGTGGAAGCGGCCGGCAGCGCGCTGAAGCGCCATTCCGGCGGCCGGGGCATACTGATCGGCGGCGTGCCGGGCGTGAAGCCGGCAAAGATCGTGGTGCTCGGGGGTGGCGTCGTCGGTACACATGCCGCACGCATGGCGGTGGGCCTCGGCGCCGACGTCACCATCCTCGACCGCTCGCTGCCGCGCCTGAGGCAATTGGATGAGCTGTTCGAAGGCCGGGCCCGCACCCGCTTCTCCACCATCGACACCATCGAGGACGAGGTGTTCGCCGCGGATGTGGTGATCGGCGCGGTGCTGGTGCCGGGGGCGAGCGCCCCGAAGCTGGTGACCCGCAGGATGCTCGGCTCCATGCAGCCCCGGGCGGTGCTGGTGGACGTGGCCATCGACCAGGGCGGGTGCTTCGAGACCTCCCACGCGACGACCCACGCCGATCCCACCTATGAGTGCGAGGGGATCATCCACTATTGCGTCGCGAACATGCCCGGGGCGGTGCCGGTGACGTCGAGCCAAGCGCTGAACAACGCCACCCTGCCCTTCGGGCTCGCCCTGGCCGACAAGGGCCTCGCGGCAGCCATCGAGAACCCGCATCTGCGGGACGGCCTCAACATCCACCGGGGCCAGGTGACCAACAAAGCGGTGGCCGACAGCCTCGGCCTCGCCTACGCCCCGGCGGTCGCGGCCTGAGGTGCAGGGGCGCGCGGACCGCGTGCCCCTGCCCGGCCAATCCCCTGCCGGATGATCAACCGAAGATCCGCTTGCGGGATTCGGCGATCAGCGCCTTGGCGCGCTTGGGGTCGAAGTCCTTCAGCACGCCGGCCGACATGCGCACCTTGCCGTCCACGATCACCGTGTCGATGTCGCGCGGGCTGGTCTGGAGCATCACGTGGGCGCATGGGTCGTCGATGATGGAATCGCCGAACGGCCCCTTGTTCACCAGGAGGATGTCGGCCCGCTTGCCGGGGGTCAGCGAGCCGATCCGGTCGTCCATGCCGAGCACGCGAGCGGTGGTGATGGTCGCGATCTCCAGCAGCGTGCGCGGCTTCAGAAGCGGCATGTCGGGGCCCACCGCGGGACGGCGGGTGGAGACCGTGTTGAAGCTACGCTCCATGGCGCCGTCCAGGAAGCTCTGGACATTGTGGATGATGCGCAGCTGGCCCATCGTGTCCGACGCGATGGTGCAGGGAATGTCGCAGCCGAACACCACGTCGATCCCGCGCAGCTTGGCGCGGCGCACCACGTCCACCGGCGTGCCCTGCACATCCGCGGTGGGCGTGAAGCAGATGGGTGCGCCCGCCGCCGCCATGTGGCCAAGCTCTTCATTGGTGGTCATGTTGGCGTGGATGACCATGAGATCCGGCCCGAGCAGGCCCATGCGGTGAAGCTCGCCCACCGGCCCGGCGGTGTGGATGTGGATGGCGCTGTTGGCCTTGAGCCGGCGCGCGAATTCGAGCTGGCCCGCAATCTCCTGCGAGCCCGGCGAATCCACGCCGAAATTCAGCGTGGTGATGCTGTCGGGATCGTGGAAGGTGTCGTAGATGCGCTGCGCGTCGGCGAAGCGCTCCTCGCGGGTCGCGAAGTCGGATGGCCGCGACTTCATGAAGGAATAGGTGAAGACGTGGCGGATGCCGCTCTCGCGCAATCCCTTGATGGAGGCGTCGGCGAAGCCCGGCCCGCCCACATTGTGGCAATAGTCCACCACGGTGGTGGTGCCGTAGGACAGCATCTCGAAACCACCCACATAGGTGGCGTTGTAATTGTCCTCGGCCGCGAACTTCTGGCGCAGCGGCAGCAGGTGGGTGAAGTACTGGCCCGGCCACAGATCCGGCACGTAGCCGCGCAGCACGGTCTGCCACAGGCAGTTGTGCGCGTCGATGATCCCCGGCAGGGCGATCTTGTCGGCACCGTCGATGATCTGCGCATCGCCGGCGTCGAGCGCGGGCGCGATGGCCGAGATCGCGCCGTCCTCCACCAGGATGTCCGCGCGGGCCATGTCGCCCAGTGCCGGGTCCATGGTCACTATCTGAGCGCCCTTCACCAGAAGCCTTGCCATTTCTCTTTCTCCCTGCGGGTCACGCTGACTGTCGGTCGCGCTGTCTTCGGATCTCACGGTCTCGGGATCACGCCGTCTGCGTCTGTTCGGCGCGCGAGCGCAGCACGAGATTGAGCAGCAGCAGCGCCAGCGTGAGGAGGCCGAGCAGCACGGCCACGCAGGCGATGATGGGGGTGAGGTCGTCCTCGAGGCTCATCCACATCTTCTTCGGCAGCGTATCGAGGCCGCGGGAGGTGATGAACAGGACGATGATCAATTCGTCGAACGAATGCACGAAGGCGAACAGGGCGCCCGAGAGGATGCCGGGCATGACCACCGGCACGAGGACCCATGTCAGGGTCTGGCGCACCGAGGCCCCGAGGTTCTGCGCTGCCATCTCCAGCCGGGGGTCCACGTGGGACAGGGCGGCCGAGACGGTGATGAAAACATATGGCAGCGAGGTGATGGTGTGCGCCAGCACGACGCCGAAATAGCTGTTGGAGATGCCGAGATCGACCCAGCTTCGGTAGAAGGCGAGCCCGAGCACGACGGTCGGGATGATCAGCGGCAGCAGCATGATCGACTGGACCCACCGCGCGCGCCCCGGCGGCAGGCGCCAGGTGCCGAAGGCGCAGAGCGAGCCCAGCAGCACCGCGCAGATGGTGGAGGCGATCGCGATGATGGCGCTGCGCCCGAGCGCCAGCATCCAGTCGTGATCGTGCAGCAGGTCCTCGTAATGGGTGAGCGACAGCGCGTGCTGCGGCAGCGACAGGTAGGTCCGGTCGGTGAAGGAGACCGGGATGACGATGAGGAACGGAAGGAAGATGAAGCCCACCATGATCCAGGCGGACAGGCGGACGGGCCATGCGAGGGACTGGGCGGGCATCAGTGGGTCCTGCCGACGACGTTGCGCAGGTTGATGAAGCGCGCGGCGATGGCGAGCGTCGCGAACACGCTGAACAGGAGCGTCGTCGCCAGCATGGCGGCATACCCCCAGCGCAGGGTCACCTCGAACTGGGTGCGGATATATTCCGCGATCATGATCACGCGCCCGCCGCCGAGGATGGTGGGGGTGATGAAGAAGCCGAGCGAGAACACGAAGACGAGGACGGTCGCCGCCGCAAGGCCCGGCCCCGACAGGGGAAGGAACACCCACAGGAAGGCGCGCACCGGGCCGCAACCGAGCCCGCGGGCGGCGGAGGTCAGCTTCTGGTCGATCCCCGACAGCGCCGAATAGAGCGGCAGGATGGCGAGCGGCAGCATGACGTGGACCATGCCGAGCAGCACGCCGAACGTGTTGCGCACCAACTGGAGAGGCTGGTCGACGACGCCCCACATGATCAGCACCTGGTTCACCGGCCCGTCGCGGCTGAGCAGCACGATCCAGGCGAAACTGCGCGCCAGGACGGATAGCCAGAAGGTGAGCAGGATGAAGAAGAACATCAGCCGCACCTCGCGGCCGCTCACATGCACCATGGCGTAGGAGACGAGATAGCCGAGCACCACCGTGATGAGCGTGGAGACGATGCTCAGCGTCACCGTGGTGCCGACGATGCGCATCAAGGTCGCGTTGGAGACGAGCTGGGAATAGTTGCCGAGGCCCGGCGCCGGGTCGGTGACGCTGAGCCACAGGACCCGGCAGACCGGAACCAGGCAGAACAGGATCACCAGCAGCACCGCCGGCAGGACGAGCACCAATGCCGGCGAGGACCGCCACGCCCGTCTCACCCGCGCCAGCACCGGCACGCCCCCGACAGTGGATGCGCCCTCAAGGGTCGACGTGCCCTCAGGAGATGGCATCGAGCCACAGGTCCTGGACGCGGTTGATGTTCTCTCCCCAGTATATCGGGTCGGCCATGGCCTGGAGCTTCATGTTCGCCGGGTCGCTGGGGTTCAGCGCCTTCATGTCCGCCGGGATCAGCGCCGAGGTCGCGGGATTGGCCGGACCGTTGAACATGTTGAGGAAGACCTTGAGCTGGGCCTGCGGGTCCTGGGCCGAGGCGATGAACTTGTTGGCGTTCGCAAGGCCCGCCGGATTGCCCTTCGGGATGCACCAGCCACCCACCACGAAGACGCCCTGGTTGAAGGTGAGGTCGATGGCGCCCTTGGATTCGTCGCGCAGGATGGTGGCGCGGGACTGCCAGATGTTCCCCATGGAGACCTCGCGGTCCCGGAAATACTGCTGGGACTGGGCGCCGGTCTCCCACCAGACGATCTCGCTCTTGATCTCCTTGATCTTGCTCAGCGCGAGATCGACGTTCAGCGGGTAAAGCTTGTCGGGCTCGACGCCCGCCGCCAGCAAGGCCGCCTCCATCTGGCCGAGGGGCGACTTGAACATGGTGCGCTTGCCGGGGAAGCGCTTCAGGTCCCAGAAGTCCTTCCAGGTGGTGGGCGCCTGCGGCAGCAGCGCCTTGTTATAAGCGATGATGAAGGAGAAGGTGTAGGCCGCGCAGCCATACTGCCAGGTGCAGCCGGGCAGGATCTTGTTCTTGTCGACGATGGAATAGTCGATCTCCGACAGGTACTTGCCGCCGAGCTGGACGCCGATGGAAGGGGCGAAGTCGCACACATCCCAGACCACCTGGCCGGCATCCACCATGGCGCGGATCTTGGCCGGCGAGGCGCCCGTGCCGTCGATCACCAGCTTGAGGCCGGTCGCCTTCTCGCAGCCGGGGCCGTAGGCCTCCTTGTAGGTCTTCGCGGCCACGCCGCCGAAATTCACCACCACCAGTTCGCCGGAGGCCGCCTCGGCGGGGCCGCCGAGGCCCGACACCACGGGGACGAGCCCCATCATCGCGGCGCCCTTGAGGAAGGTGCGCCGGTCCAGCGCGCCGCTCTTCACGCGCTCCTGCGCGATCTCGAGGATGTCGCGGATGTATGCGGCGTGGATCTGGTCGGTCATCTTGTTATCCCTCTGGAGAGTATGGTTCACCCGGCCGTCAAGCGTCCGGTTTGATGGCGACGGTGGCATCCTCCCGCCAGGCGAGGCCGATATCGCGGCCCTGGTCCACACGGGCGATGTCCGAGGCCGGCGCGCGGACGATCATCCGGCCGAGCGGCCCCGCATCGGCGATCATCTCGATGGCGCTGCCGAGATAGCTGACATCGAGCACGCGAGCGCGGACCACGTTGTGCCCCGGCATTTCAGGCGCGTCGGCGAGGGCGATCTTCTCGGGCCGGAGCGTCAGCAGCAGGGAGCCCTCCGTGTCACCATCACTGACGCCGCGGTGGCGCACGACCGTGTCACCGCGCCTGCCGACGACCACGTCGCCGTCCCGCCCCGCCCGCTCGAGCTCCAGGAAGTTGCTCTTGCCGAGGAAGCTCGCCACGAAACGCGAGGCCGGGCGTTCGTAGAGATCGACCGGGCTGCCGATCTGCACGATACGCCCCGCGGTGAGCACCGCCACCACGTCCGCCATGGAGAGCGCCTCGTCCTGGTCGTGGGTGACGTAGACGCAGGTGAGGCCGGTGGTCTTCTGCAGGCTTCGGAGCTCGGTCTGCAGCTCGCTGCGCAAGGCGCGGTCGAGAGCGGAGAGCGGCTCGTCGAGCAGCAGCAGATCGGGCTGGAAGGCGATGGCGCGGGCGAGCGCGACGCGCTGCTGCTGGCCGCCGGAGAGCTGGCGCGGATAGTGATCCTCACGGCCGGTCAGGCGGACGAGGTCGATGGCGGCGCCCGCCCGCTTGCGGCGCTCCTGAAGGCCGATCCCCCGGGCGCGCAGGGCGAACGCCACGTTGTCCAGAACAGAGAGGTGGGGGAAGAGCGCGTATCCCTGGAACACCATGCCGAAATTCCGCCGTTCCGGCGGCAGGTGCACCACGTCGGCGCCGTTGACCAGGATCTGCCCGCTGTCCGGCCGCAGGAAGCCGGCGATGCTCATGAGCAGCGAGGTCTTGCCGGATCCCGATGGGCCGAGAAGGGCCTGGAATGCGCCGGGCTCCACGGTGAGGGAGAGATCGTCGAGGGCGAGCAGATCGCCATAGCGCTTGGTGAGGGACTGCACCAGAAGGCGGGTGCTTCGGCCGGGCGCCCTTCCCGCCCCCTCGTCATTCCGTATGGTCATCTGGAGCATGCTGCCGGTGCCTTGACTGGCCGGTTCGCGGCCATGGACGTCCAGCAGCAAGCCAAGTCGTGCGCTCCCACCCCGGCACGAGCATTCATGGTTCATTTTCTCCGTGCTGTTCTAAGCAACACACGGTATCCATTTCTAGACAAGCCCGTTTATAGAGCCTCTATAAGAGGTTGAAATCTCTATATATTTCTGACGCTGTTATTCGATACTGAACAACCTAAACACCAAGGGACGCCGCATGAGCATCGATGTGGGAGGCAGGCTCCGCTATCTGCGCCTGCGCTGCCAGATTTCGCAGCGAGAGCTCGCCAAGCGGGCAAAGGTGACCAATGCGACGATCTCGCTGATCGAATCGAACCAGATGAATCCGTCGGTGGGTGCCCTCAAGCGCATCCTCGACGGGATACCAATCGGCCTTGCCGAATTCTTCGCGCTCGAACCGGAAAAGGAGGGCAAGATCTTCTTCCAGTCCGACGAGCTGGTTGAGATCGGCAAGGGCAAGATCTCCTATCGCCAGATCGGCGAGCACCATTTCGGCCGCTCCCTCCAGATCCTGAAGGAATGCTACCTGCCGGGCTCCGACACCGGCAAGGTGCCGCTCACCCATGAAGGCGAGGAAGGCGGGATCGTTCTGTCCGGGCGGCTCGAAGTCACCGTCGACGACGAGCGCAAGGTTCTCGGCCCGGGCGACGCCTACTATTTCGACAGCCGCCGGCCGCATCGCTTCCGGTGCGTGGGCGCCGTCGCGTGCGAAGTCATAAGCGCCTGCACGCCGCCGACCTTCTGAGGCGCCCCACCTGAGGCATTGTAAAGGCCGGTAGCCAGGAAAGAAGCAAGCATTCGCCGTGCGATCAACTGAAGCCATTCTCACGCGACAGGCGGACGAGCTTCGAAGGACCGTACGTTACGTCAACACGGCTTGTATCCCCGCCATGAGAATTGACGCTCGCGGCAGACCATGTTTGGCTTTGCGTGCCGCGTCGGCGCTGCCCGGCCGGTCCCTCCCCAGGCCCCGCCACCCGCCCCGGCGCAGCCCGGTCACCTGTTGCTGCCAGCCGAGGACGCCGCATGCCCTTGTCGCGGAACACCGAACTCGTTTCCTGGATCGACTGCCCCGGCGGCGGCCAGGTCTGGATCGATGGCCAGACGTTGTACGTCGCCCACATGTCGGCGCCGGCTGGCACGTCCATCTACGACATCGCCGATCCGAAGCATCCGCGCCTGCTTGCCCAGGTGGAGATCCCCGCCGGCTGGCACTCGCACAAGGTGCGGGTCAAGGATGGGCTGATGATCGTCAATCACGAGCGCCAGAAGCCAGACGCGGACATGAGTTTCGGCGGTGGCGTCGGCATCTATGATGTCTCGAACCCGGCCACGCCGAAGCTGATCCATAAATGGCGCACGGGCGGCACCGGGGTGCACCGCTACGATTTCGACGGCCGCTACGCCTATCTCTCGCCGACCGCGGACGGAATGGTCGGCAACTTCGTGCTAATCCTCGACCTCGCCGACCCCGCCCGCCCGGTCGAGACGGGCCGCTGGTGGATCCCCGGCCAGAACGCCGGTGCCGGCGAGACCTACCCCTGGGCTGACGATTATCCCAAGCCGCGCTGTCATCATCCGCTGCGGCAGGGGGACCGGCTCTACGTGTCCTACTGGCACCACGGCTTCTTCATCCTCGACATCGCCGACATGTCCCGGCCGAAGCTGGTTTCCGCCCTCAACACCAGCCCCGCGCATCCCCACCCCACCCACACCTGCCTCGTGCTGCCGGAACCGATCCGCGGCCGGAAGATCATGGTGGCGGCGGATGAGGACGTCTCGAAGCTGCGGCCCTCCCCGCCCGCCTTCGCCTGGGTCTACGACATCACGGATGAAACCCAGCCGTTGCCGATCGCGACCATCGATGTGCCCGGGATCGATCCCGACGGCGCCCCGCAGCCGACCATGACCGGGTGCCATCAACCCTCCGAGGTCTTCACGCAGCCGGTCATCCCCTTCGCTTGGTTCGCACAGGGCCTGCGCCTGATGGATGTGAGCGACCCGTTCCGGCCGCAGGAAATCGGCTTCTACCAGCCCGATCCGCCGCCGGATTGCGAGCGCGCCTCCTCCAACGACGTCACCATGGATGCGCGCGGGCTGATCTACCTGACCGACCGCCAGCGCGGCGTTCATATCATCGAGCACAAGCCAGGGGGCTGAGGGCCATGACGCTGGAGATCACCCGCCGGACCTTGACCGCCGGCCTTGCCGCCACCGCCCTTGGCACTTTCTTCCGCAGCGCCCCGGCGCTGGCGGACTGGCCCGACCGGCCCATAAAGCTGGTCATCGGCTTCGGCCCCGGCGGGACGGTCGACACCATGGCACGCATCCTGGCCCAGGGGCTCAGCCCCCTGCTGGGCCAGCAGGTGATCGTGGACAACCGCCCCGGTGCCGGCGCCAGCATCGCGGCCAGCGCGGTCGCGCGCGGACCAGCCGACGGCTACAGCCTGCTCTACGGCGTGTTTTCCCACGCCGTCGCCCCCGCGCTGATGAAATTGCCCTACGACACCACGGCCGACCTCGTGGGCGTATCGGAGGTGGTGAAGGTTCCGGTGTTCCTGTTCGCCGCGCCGCGCACCCCCTTCAGCGACCTCAAGGGACTGATCGCCGCCGCAAAGGCGGCGCCCGGTACCATCACCTATGCCTCAGGCGGCATCGGCTCGTCGGCCCATCTGGCGGGCGAGCTGCTCCAGCGCCGGGCGGGCATCAGCCTCGTGCACGTGCCCTATACCAGCGGCGGAGCGGCGCTCCAGGCGCTGCTGGCCGGCGATGTGCAGCTCCTGTTCGACACCCCGCAGAACGCCACGCACAGCTTCCTCGACAGCAGGAAGATGAAGGCGCTGACCGTGATGGCCTCGGCCCGCCTGCCCAACTACCCGGATGTGCCGGCCATCAGCGAGGCGGGGCTCGGCGACGGGCTGGTGGTGGAAGCCTGGCAGGGCGTTCTGGTGAAGGCCGGCACGCCGCAGCCCATCATCGACACGCTTCACCGGGCGATCGTGAAGGTGATGGCCATGCCCGAGACCCTGCAGCGGGTGGAAGCCCTCTCGGTGGTGCCCGCGCCCAGCGACCCGGCCGCTTTCACCACCTTCTTCCGTTCGGAGGTGCAGCGCTGGACCCAGGTGGCGAAAGACGCCGGGGTCACCGCGCAATAGGCCCAGCCAAGGTCGATATTGTTCTCGAAAATGACGCCGGACCCCGGCTTCGTGAGCGGGCAGCGTTATCATCGCCATGAGGGCTCCGACTATCTGGCCGTCTATGAGATAGACGACCTCGGCACGATGACCGTGCAGGCCGCCACAAAGGTGAACACCCAGCCCTCCGAGCAGATCACTTGGATGCCGAAGAACGTCACGGGCTTCACCCGGTATCTGGCGAACGAGACCTCGGTACGCGCCAAGGGCGATGTTGATGCTGCAGTGAATGCCCCAGTGCTTTACGCCATCGCGTTCAACGTGCCGACGGAGGCGACCGCATACTCACGGGCCGATAACTTGGGCCAAGCGTATAGGCCATGCCTGCTATCGGCCCGCTCTTAACAAGAGCAGGCGGCAGCAGGATCGATCATCCTTGAAGACCGTCGATGCAGTGCCGAGGTGCCGGCGACCACAGAATCTGACCGAAAAAGCCCCACCATCACTTCCTGCTCGTAAAGTCCGACTTCTGGAACATCAGATCGATCTGGCGCTCCTCATCCGCCAAGCGGCGTTCGACCTCAGCGTTCTGGCCGGCGTGCTCCCAGAAGGCGTCGGCGTAGAAGGTGTCGTAATAGTTCTGCATCGTGTTCATGCCGACGTCGACGGTCACCGTGCCGAGCACGGCGCCGAAGAGGAGGAAAGCGGTCACCGGGTCCAACATCGGGCGTTCTCCTTTCAGAAGGTTTCGACAAGGCGGGTGGCGTCGCGCCCGACCAGCAGCCGCTCTACCGGCTTTTCGCCGAAGATGCGGAACAGGACCGGGGTGGTGAGGGTGTCGAGCGCGGTGGCGCTGACCAGCCCGCCGAAGATGGCGACCGCCACCGGGTGCAGGATCTCCATCCCCGGCAGGTCGCTGTCGTAGAGCAGCGGGATCAGCGCCAGCCCGGCCGACAATGCCGTCATCAGCACCGGCATCAGCCGCTCGGCGCAGCCGCGCTCGATCAGGCCGCGGCCGAAGGGCATGCCCTCCAGCGCGAGGTTCAGGAAATGGCTGATCTTCAGGACGCCGTTGCGCACGGCGACGCCGGCCACCGCCACCATGCCGATCATGCTGGCGAGCCCGAGATCCACCCCCCACAGCCACATGGCCAGCACACTGCCGATCAGGGCCAGCGGCACGTTGCCCATGATGACGAGGCTGAGCGCGGCCGAGCGGTAGCGCTGGCGCAGCACGGCGAAGATCAGCACCAGCGAGAGCACCGACAGCGCCGGGATCAGCACCTGCGCCTGCTCCTGCTGGCGGAAGCTGCCCTCCAGGCTGGTACGGTAGCCCTGTGGCAGCGGCGTTGAGGCGACGATGGCGCGAAGCTGCTCCACCACATGGCCGGTGTCGGCCCCTTCGACATTGGCGCTGACCACGATGCGGCGCTTGCCGTCCTCGTGCATGATCTGGTTGGGGCCGGCGGTCTCCAGCACGGTCGCGATGGAGGACAGCGGCACCCGGCCGGCCGGGGTCTCCACCTCCAGCGCGGCCAGCGCCCCGGTGGTGCGATCGGCGTCGGACAGGCGCATCACCACGTCGATGCGGCGGCTGCCGTCGATCACCTGCGAGACGATGTGGCCGTTGGACAGGCTCTCCAGCGTGCGCGTCACCGCAGCCGGCGTGATGCCGAACAGCTTGGCGCGGGCATAGTCCACCGTGATGCGGATCTGCGGCACACGCGCCTGCTGCTCGGCGAGCACGTCGACCATGCCGGGCACCGCGGCGAAGGACTGGCGGAAGCGGCCGGCCAGCGTGCGCAGCGTCTCCAGGTCCTCGCCGTAGATCTTCAGCACGATGGAGCCGCGCACCCCGTTGGCCGCGACCTCCATGCGAGAGGTGAGGAACTGGGTCACCGTCACGTCCACGGGCAGCCCGGCGAGGCGGTGGCGGATGTCTTCGATGATGACGGGCCGGGGGCGGCCGTCGGTGCGGATGGTCACCGGCAGCTCGCTGCTGGTGATCGGGTCGGCGTCCTCGTCGCCGTCATTGCGGCCGGTGCGGCGGGCGACCGTCACCACCTCCGGCACCTCCCGGAGGATGCTCTCGGCCAGCGCGCCGATGCGGGAGGACTCGCTGAGCGACAAACCGGGCTTGTTGAGCACCTGGACGTAGAGCGTGCCCTCGTTGAACGGCGGCAGGAAGGTGGCCGGCAGCAGCGCCACCGATCCCATGGTGGCCACGAACAGCACCGCTGTTCCGGCGATCAGCGTGCGCGGCCTGTCGAGCGCCCAGGCGAGCGCCCGTGCGTTGAGGCGCAGCATCGTGCGCACCAGCGCGCCCGGCGCGTCATGGGCGCTGACCACCGAGCCGGAGAAGGCATAGGCGCACAAGGCCGGGGTCACCGTGATCGACACCAGCAGGCTGACCAGGATCGACACCACGTAGGCGATGCCGAGCGGGGCGAACAGCCGTCCCTGCTCGCCGGGCAAGGCGAACAACGGCAGGAACACCAGCAGGATGATGAGCGTGGCGTAGACGATGCCTGAGCGCACCTCGTTCAGCGCCCGGGCGATCACCTGGAGCGCGCTGTGCGGCATGCCGGCGCGGCGGTTCTCGTCCAGCCGGCGCAGGATGTTCTCCACGTTCACCACCGCGTCGTCGACCAGCTGGCCGATGGCGATGGCGATGCCGCCCAGGGTCATGGTGTTGATGGACAGCCCGACCAGGTGGAACACCAGCACCGTGACCAGCAGCGACACCGGGATCGCCGCCAGCGAGATCGCGGTGCTGCGCAGGTTCATGAGGAACGCCATCAGCACCACGGCGACGATGATGATGGCGTCGCGCAGCGCATGCTCGACGTTGGACACCGAATTGTTGATCAGGTCGGCCTGATTGTAGGTGACCTTGCCCACGATGATGCCCGGAGGGAGCGCCTCCTTGAGGCCGGCCACCGCCTCCGCCACCAGCCGTGCCACCTCCACCGTGTTGGCATCGGGGTGCTTGACGATAGACAAGAGGGCCGCCGTGTGGCCGTCGACGCTGCCCTCGCCGCGCTTGACCCGCGGCATCACCGCCACGTCGGCCACCTGGGACAGCGACACCGGGCGGCTGTTGCGGAAGGCGACCACCACATCGCGCAGATCGTCCAGGCTGGTGGAGCGGCCGACATTGCGGATGATGAACTCGGTCGCCCCGAGATCGATGAAACCGCCCGAGCTGTTGGTGCCGAACTGGCCGACCGCGCCCTCGATCTGCTCCAGCGTGATGTCGAGCTGCCGCATGGCGGTCGGGTTGGGCAGGATGGAGAACTGCCGGGCCGAGCCGCCGACGACATAGACCTGGCTCACCCCGGGCACCGCGAGCAGGCGCGGGCGCACCACCCAGTCGGCGGCGTCGCGGATCACCATGGGGTCGGCGGCAACACCGTCGACCGGCTGCCCCTCCACCGCCACCTGCATCACCAGCCCCATGACCGAGGCCGGCGGGGCGATCTGCGGCACCACCCCGGCGGGCAGGCGGTCCCGCGCCAGCGCCAGCCTCTCGCCGACCAGGATGCGGTTGCGAAACGGGTCGGTGCCCCACTCGAACTCGACGTAGACGGCGGCAAAGCCGGGGGCTGAGGTGCTGCGCACCCGGCGGACGCCGGGCATGCCGTTCATCACCATCTCCACCGGGACGGTGATGAGCTGCTCGACCTCCTCCGGCGCCAGGCCGTTCGCCTCCACGGTCACGGTGACCATGGGCGGGCGCAGCTCCGGCAGCAGGTCGATCGGCATGTTGCGGGCGACCAGCAACCCGTAGATCACCATGGCCGCCGTGACGGCGAGCAGGAACAGCCGCTTTTCCAGGCTGAAGCGCACGATGGCCCAGAACATGGCGCTCAGCGGCCCCCAACCATGCCGGTGAGCTGGAGCGACGCCAGCCGGGCCAGCCGCTCGCCGTACAGGATGCCCGCACCGGCGAGCGCCGCGACGACGGCGACCAGCCACCACACCCAGCGGTGCGAGGCCGGGGCGGACGCCGGGGCGCTGACGATGTCGATCGCCGTCTCGATGCGGGCGGTGCCGCCCCCCAGCCCCAGCGACACGGTCAGCGGCCAGTGGCCGGCGGCGAGCGCCACGTGCGCCGCCTCGAAGAGGCCGTTGGATACCGGCTGCAGGATCCAGCGCGTTTTGCCGATTTCTACGGTCAGCTCGCCGACAGAGGCCGGCGCGTTGTCTTCGGCGCGGTCGACGAAGGCGAACAGATCGTCACCCGACAGCACCAGGACGATGTCGAGCCCGTCGACGCTGGTCACCACCCGCGGCAGCGGACCGGCAAGGGCGGCGGCAGCCGGCGGACCGGCCGAGGCGGCACCGGACAGGGCGGCGCCGACCGGAAGGAAGAGCAGAGCCAGAAGGGCGAGCGTGCGGATCAAGGTCACGGGGAAAGGCTCCGCTTATTGGTATTGCGCCAGCAGGCGCGCGCTGCGGACCACCACGCGGGCGCCGGGGTCGAGCCCGTCCACCAGCATGGTGCGGGCGTCCAGCGGCTCGGCCCGCACCGGGCGGGCACGGAAATGTTCGGCATCGATGTGCTCCCACACCTCGTCGATGCCACCGGGACCGCTGACGATGCTCTCGTGCGGCACGGCGACGCCGTGGCCGGCGGTGCCGCCTGTGGTGACGAACAGGGTGACCGGCCGGCCGACGCGCAGGCCCTCCACCGGCGTGTCGATGACATATTGGAGCACCGCCGCCTGCTGCTGGGTGGCGAGCCCGGTGCCGACGAAGCGGACGCCGAGCGGCTTGCCCTCCGACGTCACCGCGGAGGCCGACGGCGCCACCGCCGCCGCCGCCGCTGCCGCCGGGTCGGAGGCCGAAGCCTCGATCCAGAGATGGCCGGGGTTGACGATCTCGAACGCGATCTGTCCGGGCTGGATCACCTGGCCGGCGACGACGGTGACCGACGACACCACGCCGTCGGTCGGCGCCCGCAGCGTCTCGCGGGTATCGATCAGCGGCAGCAAGGCGGCGCGCTCGCGGCGCAAGCCTTCCAGGTGCCGCCGCTCCTGCACCACCTTGCCGTCGCGGAAGGGCACGAACCAGAACTTCTGCAGGATCTCCAGGTTCTCGGTGGCGGCGCGGATATCGTTGGTGAGGCGCGCCACGTCGCGGCGGATCTGGGTGCGGTCGACCACGCCGATGGCCGGCACCACATAGGCCAGCACGTCGCCGCGGCGGACCCGCTGGCCCAGCGCCGGCAGGCCGGCATCGGTCGCCTCGACCCGGCCCGGGACGCTGGCCTCGACCAACCCCTGCGCGTTGGGATCGGCGATGATGCGGCCGGGAAGCTTGACGGTGACCGCATGCGCGCCGCCCTCGGCCGCCGCGGTGCGGATGTCGAGCAGGCGCTGCATCGCCTTGGGCACGAAGAAGCTGCCGTCGGCCTCGCGCTGTGGCAGGTCGCCCAGCAAGGGCGCCAGGATGCGCGGAAGTGCGGCCACCCTCGCCTCGTCGGCCGGCGGCTCGGTTGCCACCTCGACGGGCGGCGTGGGAAGCGGGGTCAGCGGCACCGGTTCGACGAATCGCTGCTGCAGCACCAGGACCGGAACGGGCTGCGGCGGCTCGGGCTCGACCAGCGGGATGACCGGTGCGGTCGCCGGCGTGCCTGCGCTCACCGACGTGCCGTTGACGCCGAGCGCGTAGGACAGCTCCCAGCCGAACTGGCTCACCGCCTGCGTCGCCGAGGACGCCGCCCGCGCGGCGGCCGACCACACCGACCAGGCCCCGGCAGGCGGGGGCTCGGGCGCCGGCTCCAGCCGCGCAATCGTGTTCCAGGAGGGGGCCGCCGCCGCGGGCGGATCATCGACGGTTGGGTCGGGCGGCATCGCCCGCGCCGGCCCCTGGAGCATCATTGCGCCGAGAACCCCCACCGCCATCACCGCTGCTCGCCCCCGCATGCCACCCTCGTAAGAAGCAGAAGAACCGCCGCGCTCAACCGCGCCAAACTCGGCCCCAAAGACAAAACTTCGTCACAATCGGGCCGCAGCCCGAGTGCTTACGTTAAGTAAAGCGATGCTCGCTCCACCGAACGGATAGTTCGCGATGCTTTTTGAAAAACCCCCGACTGCATTGGTTTCTAGAAGAAACCTAGCGCTGCGTAAGCTTAGACGCGGTCCCCACCACCGCAGCGCACAGGATCAGGCCGTAGGATGCGGAGCCGGAAGAGTCAACTTTGTTTTATAAGTCGACTAATATTCAGCATCAAAGTGAAAGTGGAACGTTGGCCGATCGCCCGCTCGAGCTATATTTTATGGTGAAGACGCAAGTTCGTCATCTCAGTGTTATTTAAGAAGCTTGCAGATTCCCCGACTGCGGGGCTGCGGCTACATTCAAAGGCTGTGCGCGCAAGGGCTGCTCGAAAACACAAGCCCAGCGTCTCGGGTGAGCTCGATGAGGTCCGGGATAGGCGGGGCGACAGCAAGGGCCGGTCATCGTGAGCTGCGAACGAGCTCGCGCGATGCCATCAGCATCATTCGCAGCGCGGGGGCCCATGCTTGAGTGACCGCCGGTCGTGCGACCTCCGACGATGAGCCTCCGAGGAGCGGCCATTGACATCGGAAAGCGCGTCGCCACATCCTGCGGATCGTTCAACAACTGAAAGGAGGTGGTCAGATGTCTCATTGTCACTTGCCGCGCGTGGCAGTCCTCATGAGCAAGACCTCCGCCTCGGGGGTCGCGCTCGCCTGAGCTGCCCATTCCAGGCAGGACAATGGAAGGGCCGTCCCGAAAGGGTCGGCCCTTCGCTTTTGTGCGGGTGGTGTCCCCGGTGCCGAAGGACCCCGCCGGCGGCGAGGCAGCGCCGGCGGTTGTCCGGTTTGCCGCCCGTACCCATCTATCCGGGGATACGAAAGCCACATCAGACTGGTCCGGTAATGGCGATTGCGTTCGAGAGCACGTTCAGCTCGCTTCCAGAGAGCCTCTATTCCGCCGTGAACCCGACCGCCGTCCGGCAGCCGGTCCTGATCCGGCTGAATGACGGGCTGGCCGAGGAACTGGGCCTGGACACGCAGTGGCTGCGGAGCGCGGACGGCCTCGCGATGCTCTCCGGAAATGCGGTCGTGAGCGCGTCCATGCCGATCGCGCTCGCCTATGCCGGACATCAGTTCGGCAATTTCGTTCCCCAGCTCGGAGACGGTCGCGCCGTCCTCCTGGGAGAGGTCGTGGACCGGAGCGGCACGCGGCGCGACATCCAGCTGAAAGGCGCGGGGCGCACGCCCTATTCGCGACGGGGCGACGGGCGCGCAGCCCTGGGGCCGGTCCTGCGCGAGTACATCGTCAGCGAGGCGATGGCCGCCCTTGGCGTTCCCACCACGCGCGCGCTGGCGGCCGTTGCCACCGGCGACCGGGTGCAGCGCGAGACCGGGCTTCCGGGGGCTGTTCTCACCCGTGTCGCCGCGAGCCACATCCGGGTGGGGACGTTTCAGTATGCGGCCACACGCGGTGACGCCGAGGCTCTCCGAAGCCTCGCGGACTATATCATCGCACGGCATTTCCCCGATGCTGCCGATGCGGACAATCGATACCTTGCTTTGTTCGATCATGTGGTCCGCGCGCAGGCGAGCCTCGTCGCGCACTGGATGTCGCTGGGCTTCATCCACGGCGTGATGAACACCGACAACATGGCGATTTCGGGCGAGACCATCGATTACGGGCCCTGTGCCTTCCTGGACACCTACGATCCGGCAAAGGTGTTCAGTTCGATCGACGAGTTCGGCCGCTACGCCTTCGGCAACCAGCCCCGCGTCGCAGCCTGGAACCTGGCGCGGCTGGCCGAGGCCCTGCTACCCCTGATCGATGAGAACCCGGAGCGGGCGGTCGCGGCTGCGCAAGAGGTGCTCGGCGGTTTCAAGGGCCTGTTCGAAACGGCCCACTTGCGCCGGATGCGGGCGAAGCTCGGGCTCACCACCGAAAAGCCCGAGGACGCCGGGCTTGTCGAGGACCTCCTGGAGGCCATGCGCGAGGGACAGGCGGACTTCACCCTCACGTTCCGAAGCCTGTCACGGCTGCCCGCAGGTGAAAGCGCTCCTGCCGGGCTGGCCGACCTGTTCGCCGATCCGAAGCGTCTCGAGGCCTGGTACGACCGGTACAAGACCCGCCTGCTGCGGGATCCCGTCTCCCCGCAGGAGAGGGCGCGCGCCATGCTTCAGGTCAATCCGCGCTTCATCCCGCGCAATCACCAGATCGAATCCGTCATCCGCGCGGCTGTGGATGAGGGCGACTATGCGCCATTTCATGACCTCGTCCGCGTCCTGGCCACGCCCTTTTCGGACCAGCCCGGCGACGCGGTTTACGAAGCGCCGCCGCGTCCGGATGAAGAGGTCCTGCGGACGTTCTGTGGCACGTAAGGCCATCTCCCGCCTGCGAGGAGACGGGGCGTCGGCGGAGGGTCGGCCTAAGCGCTTCCGGAGCTCTCCGCGACATGGCGCGGGGCCTTCTGGTGGGAGGATCGGGCCAGAAAAACAGCGGCCGCCGCGCCCGCGCCCGGCGCCCAGCGCGGGCCGAAGTGTCGGCCACCCATCCGAGGATGGGCGCCCCGATCGGCGTGCAGCCCAGGGCTATGGCGATGCGCAGCGCCATGATCCGCCCGTGCTTCGACGGCTCGCCAGGAACTTCCTCGCCGCGGTCTTGCTCGCCTCAACCCGCCTTTGGCTCAGAGTTTATGAGTCCATGACCCGAACGGCACTTCACTCCTCTTCCGCCTCGGGCTTGCGCGCCGGCTGCTGCGCCTTCTCGATGCGGCGCACCTCGGCGCGCAGCAGGCGGGCGACCTGCTCGATGCGCTCCGGCGGCAGCCGGCTTTCGATGGCGGCGACGCTGAGAGCGCCCGCGAGCACGCCATCCGCCCCCCGCACCGCGACCCCGACGGCAACCACGCCGGGCGCGCGGCTCACATTCACCGCATAACCGCGCACGCGCGCCTCCCCGACGAGGCGCACGAGCACCTGCGGCTCGAGGCTGGTGAAGCTCGCGAGGCGCGGCGCGTTCGCCGCCATGATGCTGTCGGCCTCCTCCTCCGGCAGCGCCGAGAGCATGGCGAGGCCGCCGCAGCCGACCCCGAGCGGAATTCGCGCGCCGACATCGATCGTAAAAGCCTGGATGGGGAAGCTGCCCGCCTTGCGCCTGATGCACAGCGCATCCCCGCCCGCGCGCACGGCGGCGAAGACGGTATCGCCCGTGCGCTCCGCCAGCAGATCCACGGACTGCTCGACGACCCCGCTCAAGGCGAGGCGCGGCTCGGCGAGCAGCCCCAGTTCATAGACATAAGGGCCGAGATGATAGCGCCGCGTCGCTGGGTTCTGGCTCGCGAGCCCCTCCGCGATGAGGCCCTGGAGAATGCGGTGGGCGGTCGCGTGGATGAGGCCGGTCTCGCGGGTGATGTCCACCATGCGCGCACCCGACTGGCTGCGCTGTGCGAGCGCTCGCAGCACGCTCGCCGCCCGCCGGATGCTCTGAACCCCCGCCGCGTCGCTGGACCCGCTCATGCTTGCCTCTTTTGGTTTCATATAGTCCATAATATGGACTTCTAAAGATCTAGAAATCCGCCATGAAATCTTTTCATTGACAGGATTATGTCTGGAGATATTTTTCCGAAAATCGAGTGAAACACAAATAGTCCATATTATGGACTTCATGGGGAAGTCAAGGGAGGAACGTCATGAACCGCAGAAGCCTGTTGCTGTCCTCGCTGGTCTGCGCCGCCGCGCTCGCGGCCGCGCCGATCGAGACCTGGGCGCAGACCTATCCCTCCAAGCCGATCCGTCTCGTGGTCGGCTATGCGGCCGGCGGTTCGACCGACCAGATCGCGCGCATCCTCGGCCAGAGGCTTTCGGAGGAGCTCGGACAGCCCGTGATCGTGGACAACAAGCCCGGCGCCGGCGCGACCATCGCCTCCGAATTCGTCGCGAAGTCCGCGCCGGACGGCTACACGCTGTTCATGAGCACGATCGCCAACACGATCAACACGACGCTCTACAAGCGCCTGCCCTTCGATTTCGAGCGGGACTTCGCGCCCGTCTCGCTGGTTGCCACGGTGCCGAACGTTCTCGTGGTCAATCCGAACGTCCCGGCCAAGACGGTGAAGGAATTCATCGCGCTCGCGAAGAGCAGGCCCGGCGAGATCTATTTCGGCTCCTCGGGCAGCGGCTCCTCGGTCCATCTCAGCGGCGAGCTGTTCAACATGGTGGCCGGCACCAAGCTCACCCACGTTCCCTACAAGGGCAGCGCCCCCGCGACCGTCGACCTGATGAGCGGCCAGATCCAGGCCATGTTCGACAACCTCTCCACCTCTTTGCCCTATATCAAGTCCGGCAAGCTGCGCGCGCTCGCCGTCACGAGCGCCAAGCGCTCGCCCGCCGCGCCCGACATTCCCACCATGGCGGAAGAGGGCCTGCCGGATTGCGAGGTCCTCTCCTGGTTCGCGCTCGTCGCCCCGGCCAAGACGCCACAATCCATCGTCGACCGCCTGAACGCCGCGACCGTGAAGGTGCTGAACGATCCCGCCACCAAGCAGCAGTTTGACACGCTGGGCGCCGATCCGGTCTCCAGCACCCCCGCCGAGCTCGCCACCTTGATCGGCTCCGAGACCGCCAAATGGGCGAAGGTGGTCCAAGCCTCGGGCGCGACCACCGACTGACCCTCCATTTCCCTGCACGAAGAGATTTTATCCCATGAATCAGCATGTCGAGCTTCAGGCCGGCTCCGGCCCCGAGGTTCTGTCCATCACAGGCGGTGAAGCCATCGCCCGCATGTTCCTCGCCTATGGCGCGGGCCCCATCTTCGGCATGGGCGGCTTCCAGCTCCTGCCCTTCTATGATGCGGCCCGCCGCCTTGGCCTCAGGCACTTCCTGGTGAATGACGAGCGCGCCGGCATCTTCGCCGCCGATGCCTATGCCAAGGTCTCCGGCCGCGTGGGCCTCTGCGACGCGACGCTCGGGCCTGGCGCCACCAATCTCGTCACCGGTCTCATGGAAGCGCTGAATGCCGGCACGCCCATGGTGATCCTCGCCGGCGACACCCACCGTGCCCATTCCTGGAAGAACATGACCCAGGAATGCCGGCAGGTGGACCTGCTCCGCCCGGTCTGCAAGGAGCTGATCCGCGTCGAGATGGTGAACCGCATTCCCGAGATCGTGCGGCGCGCCTTCACGGTGGCGACCTCGGGCCGGCCCGGCCCGGTGGTGATCGACATCCCGGAGGACATCTCCCACGCCGTCTATGCCTTCCCGGTCAGCGAGTTCGAGGTCGACACGGCCTTCGCGAGCGTGCCGGCCTTGCGCACGCGCCCCGACGGCGCGAGCATCGCCCGGGCGGCGGACCTGATCACCAAGGCCAAGTCCCCCGTCATCCTCGCGGGCGGCGGCGTGCATATTTCGGGCGCAGCGGAAACGCTCACCGCCTTTGCGCGCGGGCTCAACATTCCGGTCGCCCACACGCTGAGCGGCAAGGGGGCCATTCCCTGCGCGGATGCGCTGAATGCCGGCCTGTTTGGCCGCTATGACCGCATCGCCAACCCGCTGATCGAGGAATCCGACCTTCTGATCGTGGTGGGCTGCAAGCTCGGCGAGATCGCCACCAAGCGCTACACCATCCCCTCCCTCGGCAAGACGCTGATCCATCTGGACTGCGTCGCCGAGGAATTCGACCGCACCGTGCCCGCCGCCGTGAAGCTGTGGGGCGATGCGCGGCTCGGCCTCGAGGATCTTGAGGCCGCCCTGCGCACCCGGCAGGCGGAGCTTTCCGCGCGCTGGGCCGGCCGGCCCGCCGACATCTCGGCCCGCATGGCGGCATGGCGGGAAAAGGTGGGCGAGCGGCTGAATTCCAGCGAGACGCCCATCGACATCGCGCGCCTCCTCACCGAGATCAACGGGACGCTGCCGGAGAACGGCTATCTCGTCGCGGATGGCGGCTTCGCGGCCCATTGGGGTGGCCTTTTGTTCAACTCCCCGCGCGCGGGGCGCGCCTTCGTGCCGGATCGTGGCTCGGCGTCCATCGGCTACGGCCTGCCCGGCGCCATGGGTGCCGCGCTGGCGGCGCCGGACGCGCCGGTCTTCGCTCTGACCGGCGATGGCGGCTTCAACATGATGCTGGGCGAGCTGGAGACGGCGCGCCGGCTGAAGCTCGACTTCACCGTCATCGTCATCAACAACGCCGCCTCCGGCTATGTGAAGGCGCTCCAGCACCTCATGTATGGCCAGGGCGCCTACCAGTCCTCTGACCTCAGCGAGATCGACTATGCCGCCGTCGCGAACGCCATGGGCTGCCGCGGCATCCGCGTGGAGCGGCCGGAGGACGTCGCCGGCGCCTTGCGCCAGTCCATGGAGCGGTGCGGCGTCCCGACCGTGCTCGACGTGGTGGTGACGCGCGATCCGTCCAAGATGCTGCCGGGCGTGGACAGCCGCACCGTGCAGATCAAGCCCGGCGATCGCATCGCGTGACGGGGGCGGCCGGAGGGCTGCTTCCCTCCGGCCGCTCGCGAAGCGCGGCGTCGACCGCCGATCTGGCTCTCGACATCGGCTGTCGATCTTGGCCAGCCGAGCGGCTAGGCTTCGAGCCTGTCACGTTGCCGGAGCTCAAAAATGCTCTGGATGGACCGCACTAGCCCGTCCTCAGAACCTCAGTGTGAAGCTGCCCTTGAGCATGTTGTTGGTGTCTGTCTCGGCGAGCTGGCCGGCATAGAAGATGGACAGCGAGGCATTGGCGGTGACCGCCATGTCGAGCCCCGCCTCGATCAGCGCCGCATCGGTGGCGATGGGCACGCCGGAGATGGCGAAGGGCTGGGCAGCCGGGCCGAAGGCGAACAACGCCTCGGGCGTGGTGTCGCCGAAGGCATGCTGCCAGGCCAGCGTCCCCTTGAAGGCCGTGGGGATGGTCCCGAAGGCGAACGGCACGGAGATGCGGGCGCCCAGGGTGGAATAGGTCACCCCCTCGCTGCCGCCGTAGCCCGTGAGCGCCGCTGGCCCCCCGATCTCGGTGAAGTCGGAAAGGTTCACGTTGACGTAGGCGAGCCCGGCGAACGGCTCGACATTCACCGTGGTGAAGGAGAGGCCGTAGCCCACCTCTCCGAACACCTGACCCGTGCGGGCCGAGGTGTCGGCGGTGAGGGCGTTATAGAAGCCGGGGAAGATGACGGCGCGATTGGCGCTGATGTCCGCCCAGCTATAGGCCCCGCCGAACCGCACTCCGAGCGAGCCGAAGCTGCCGCCGCCATAGACCGCCACATGGGCATTGTCGCTGGAGAAGGACGAGGAGCGGGCATCCACCTGGTAGTTGGACGACGAATACCCCGCCGCGAAGCCGAGGCGCCAGTCGCTCGTCCCCGTCGAGAAGGTCCGGTCATAGCCGACGAAGAGGCCGGAGACATCGCCGGAGATGGTTGCGGCATTGCCGTTGCCGTCGATCCGGCTCCAGGCGCCGAAGCCCTGGGCCCAGAAGGCGTTGGGGGTGCCGGGCACCTCGATCACATCGGTGCCGGAGGGCGCCGTGGTGGCATAGGCCAGCGGCGCGCTCGACGGCGCCCGAACCGGCACCCTTGCGCGATCGAGCACCGCCCGGCGCAGGATCAGGCTTTCATCCTGGAACACCGACATGGCCGAGGGATAGACCTCGCCGGAGAGCGCGTTGAACGTGCCGGGCACCCCGGACACCGGCAAGGTGACGATGGCGTTGAACAGCGGGTTGCCCACCCCCAGCGCCTGGGCGGCGTTGGCCACGGCGAACGTGTTGGCGGAGGTCGCATAGGACGCGAAGCGCGGGCTGGAGCCGCCACCACCACCGCCTCCTCCGCCACCACCGCCGCCGCTTCCGTCATTGTAGGTGAGGGTCAGATAGGCGTTCTGGCTGTCGTAGCTGAGCGTCGGGGTGAGGAAGGCGAAGTCGGAGGTCACCGACCCGAAGGTGCCGCTCACCAGCCCCGAGGTGGTGAGGATGGCGTAGGTAGCGTTGGGGGCGTAGACGCCGGGTACCGCGATCACCTGGACCCCAGCCCCGTTATTGATGGTCACCGCCCCGGTTGAGGTGATGAGGTCGTGCTGGCCCTGCGGCGTCACGTCCACCTGGTAGATGGAGCCGGCCCCGAAGACGACGGGGCCGTTGGCATGGATGGTGCCAGGCGAGTTGCCCGGCGCGATGATGCTGCCGCCATTGAGGGTGATCGCACCGGTCGTGCCGTTGCCCTTCAGGGTGCCGCCGGAGGCCACGGTGATGCTGCCGCCCAGCGTGCCGTTGATGGACAAGGTGCCGGTGACCGTGGTGGTGCCGGTAAAGGCGGAGCTATCCCCGGTCAGCCCGATGATGCCGCCGCCGGTGAAGGCGATGTTGCCCGCGCCCGAGAGCGGGCCGGAGGCTGTTGCGCTGCCCGAAGCGAGATCGAAGGTGACATTGCCACCCAGCGCGATGGCATTGGCGACATTGACCCCATTGGCGAAGCCCAAGGTGGTGCCGCCGGCCATGGCGATGGCCCCGGTGCCCGCCGCCGTGGATGATCCGAGAACGAGCGTGCCAGAGGACACCGTGGTGCCCCCGCCATAGGTGTTGGCGCCGGCGAGGATGAGGGTGCCGCCCCCGGTCTTGGTGAGCGCGCCGGTGCCAGAGACCACCCCGGACAAGGTGAGCGCGGTGCCGCCTGCCGTGTCGAAGACGCCGTTGCCGGGGATGCTCGCGCCGTTCGTGGTCGTCGGCGCGTTGAGGACGGCATTCCGGGCGCTCGAAAAGCTCGCCGTGGTGGCCAGCGTGCCGCCGTTAAAGGTCAGCCCGCCCGAGGCCGCGCCGAGATTGGCGTCGCTCGAGACCTGCACCGTGCTGCCATAGAGCGTCGTGCCGCCCTGATAGGTGTTGGTGCCGGCGAGCACCAGCGTGCCGGAGCCGAGGATGATGCCACCGGCGCCGGAGACGGTACCGGTGAGGGTGAGCGTCGTGTCCTCGCCCGGATTGATCATGCCGTTGGAGGCCAGCACCACGTTGCGGGTGCTGGTCAAGCTCGCGGTGGTCTCCAGATCGCCGCCGGCGAAGGTGAGCGCCCCGAAGGCGGCGCCGAGATTGACGTCGGAGGACACGATCAGCGTGCCCGCCTGGAGCACCGTGCCGCCCTGGTAGGTGTTGTCCCCGGACAGGATGATGGTGCCGGCGCCGGTCTTGGTCAGCGCCCCCGTGCCGGTGATGGGCGCCGAGACGGTGGCAGTGGTGTCCTCGCCTTCCGCCCAGAGCAGGCCGCCCGCGCCGAGGTCCAGCACGCCCGCCGTCCCCGCCTGGACCGTAAAGCCCGCGGTCATGAACTCCAGCGTGCCGAAGCCTTGGGTCCCGTCCACCATGACGATGCCCGGTGCGCCGTCGAACACGCCCACCTGGCCGGCCCAGGGGGCGTAGCCGCCGTTCACGCCCAGCCAGGGATTGCTCGACGTCCAGGTGCCGCTGCCGCCGCGCGTCGTGCCGTCCGCGCTCCAATATTGGAGGCTGGTGTCCGGCGTCGTCACCACCACGTCCAGGCTCGTCGTCTCAGTGTCGATCTGGAAGACGTAGCCGCCGGAGGGCGTCTGGCCGAGGACCAGGCCGTTATTGGTCAGCGTTCCGCCGGTGGAGAACACCCGGTAGACGCCCACCCCGTTCCCCAGCCCACCTTCCAGGTTCAGGGTGCCGTTGACCGTGGCGTTTCCGGTGACGGTGAAGATGCTGCCCGCGGGCACGGGCGACAGCAGATTGATGGTGGTGATGGCCCCGGCACCCATCATCAGCGCGCCCATGGTGAGCCCGCCGATGTTGGACCCTTGCGTGGTCCAGCCCAGCGCGCCGCCCGCGGCCACGCTCACCGCCCCGGTGATGGTGCCGCCCACCCCTTCCAGCGTCGCTCCCGAGGCGACGGTGACATTGCCGCCCAGCACGCCCGCGGAGGTGCCGCCGTGGTTGCTGACGAAGAGGATGCCCTCGTTCACCTGCGTGGTGCCGGCAAAGGCGCTGCTGTTGCCGCCGAGCGTGAAGGATTCCGTGCCCTGCTTGATGAAGGTACCGGTGCCTGAAAGCGACCCGGCATAGTCGAGGAAGCCGGTCTGCGCCACCATCGTCAGGGTCTTGTCCGCCAGCGCCACAACACCGCCCGCCGAGGTGCCCGAAAGATTGTTGACGGTCGCCCCGGAGGTGGTGCCGGAAATGTCCAGGGTCCCGCTCACCACGACACCCGATGAGGCCGCGATCCCGCCCGTGCCGGACAAGGCCAGCGTGCCGGCTTCGATGGTGGTCAAACCCTGATAGATATTGGCTGCGGTCAGGGTGAGGGTGCCGGTGCCCTGCTTGGTCAGCCCGCCCACGCCCGACAGGACCGGGCTGATGCCGATGGCAAAGCCGTTGGTGTCGATGAAGGCCCCGCCCGCCCGGATGTCGATCTCGTTCGACCTCAAGCCGGACAGAAATTCAGAGATGTCACGGCGCGCCCGCAGCCCGCCGCCGTCGAAGACGAGTTGCGCGGTTCCCGAGATCCGCAGAATCTGTTCCGCCTCGAGCATGCCGCGCCCGTCGCTGGCGCTGCCCTTGAGGTTGATCGTGCCGGAAGAAGACGGGGAGGTGAAGCCGGTGTAGGCGATCACGGTCGTGACAGTGCCGCCGGCATCGATGGTGAGCGTGCCGCTACCATCCTTGCCCACGAAAAGAGTCTGGTGTCCGACGTTCCAGCTCGCGCCCGCGCCCGTCACCAGCACGGCCCCGGTCATGCCGCCACCGAGGCCTATGGTTTGATCATCGCGCCCACCACCCAGCTGCCCGGTGATGCGCAGCATCCCGTTATTTACGTTCGTTACCCCTGCGTAGGCGGAGCTGTCACCGGAAAGGGTCAGTATTCCCGTCCCCTCCTTCATCAAGGCGCCGGTCCCCGTGAAGCTGCCGGCGAAGGTGGCGTCGGCGGTCTGCGTCACGGTGAGGGGCCCGCCCCCCAGCGCCACCACACCGCTCGCCGATGTGCCCGACAAAGTGTTGATGGTCGCGCCGACGGCGGAAACGTCCAGCGTGCCGTTCACCACCACGTTGGACGATGCGGCTATGCTATCCGCGTTGTACAGAGCCAGCGTGCCGGCTTCGATGGTGGTCGCGCCCTGATAGGTATTGGTCCCGCTCAGGGAGAACGAGCCGGCGCCCTGCTTGGTGAGGCCCCCCACACCCGAGAAAGGCGCGTCGATAAAATAGTCGCCGCCGTTGCTGTCGATGAAAGCTCCGCCCGCTTGGATATCGATCTCGCCTGCCGCGAAGCCGGACAGGATGCTTCCGGGCCAGGTGCCCTTTGCCCGCAGAATGCCCCCGTCGAAGACCAGCTGCCCCGCCCCGACCCCCTTTGACACTGTGTACGGGGCAAACACACCGCGCCCGTCGGTGGCGTTGCCCTTGAGGTTGATCGTACCGCTGGAGCCTCCGTCGTAGGCTAAAATGGTATCCCCGACATCTGCGACGCCGCCGGCATCAACGGTGAGCGTGCCGGCGCCGCCCGCGCCCACCGTAATAGTGGTGACCGTCGACCAGCTCGCGCCCGCGCCCGTCACCAGCACGGTCCCATTCGTACCGGCATTGGTGCCTATGACGAGGGAGCCGAACTGTGGACTGCCGCCTTGGGAGGCGAATTGTCCGGTGATGCGCAGCGTTCCATTTTCTACGTTTGCCCGCGCCAAGTTGGCGTTGCCGCTCAAGGTCAGCGTCGCGGTTCCCTGTTTCACCAGCCACACGAAAAGGGGGCTGCCGGCGAAGGTCCCGTCGGCGTTCTGGATCACGGTGAGCTGCTGTCCGCCCACGATAGCGCCCGCCGAGCTGCCCGACAGGGTGTTGATGGTGGCGCCGGAGGTCATGTCGGAAAGGTCCAGGGTGCCGTCCACCACCACGTTGGACGAGCCAGCGATGCTGCCTGCGCCGGACAGTTTCAGCGTGCCGGCATTGATCGTCGTTGCGCCAGTATAGGTATTGGCCGCCCTCAAGGTGAGCATGCCGGTGCCGTCCTTGGTCAAGGTGCCGGCGGTGGTGCCGACGACACCCGAGATCTCCGTATTGCCGCCCCCGCCCACCGTCAGGCCAAAACCCGCACCCGAAATCCCCCCTCCCAGCGTCAGGCTGCCGGCATCGGTGTTGATGCGCGCATCGGAGCCCAGCGTGATGACCCCATCCGCCTGGGAGGACGAGGAGAGTGAGCGCAGGGCGCCGCCGTTCGAAACGCCGGTGCCGTTAAGCTCCAGCGCCTCGGTGCCCAGGTCAATACCGCCCTCGAGTTCCAGCGCGGCGCCTGAGGCGACCACGGTGCCGCCGGTGGGGTCGCCGAGGGCCGAATGATTGCTGGCTCTGAGGACACCGGCATTGATCCGTGTCACGCCCCCATAAGTGTTGAGGCCGGACAGTGTCAGAACACCATCGCCGGACTTGGTCACCCCGCCGTTACCGGAAATCACGCCCGCATAGGTGGCATCTGCCGCCTGGTTCACCGTCAGCGTGGCATTCCCCAGTCCGATGTTGCCACCATTGAAGCCGCCACCGCTCAGCGTGCCGATGGATTGGTTCAAATTGTTGAGGTCGAAGAGGGCGCCGCTTGTGTCGGCCAGGGTCAAGGCGGAGCTGGAGGCGATCACATTGGCCACGCCGGCGCGTAGCGTGCCGGCATTGATGGTCGTCGTGCCGGTATGGGTGCTGGCGGTAGACAGGGTGAGAATGCCGGCGCCCTGCTTGGTGATCGAGCCGTTTCCGGTGATCAGATTCGTCACGCTCACATTGGCAGGCTGGTCGAAGGTGAGGGACGCCCCGTTCTCAAGGCCGATATTGCCCGTGAGACCGGAGGTGGGATTTGTGAATGTCAGGCTGTTCGCGCCGCCTGTGAAGGTGATGGCATTGGCCCGCAGGCCGCCGCCGCCCGCAAGGCCGCCGGCCACGCTGCCGTTCGCCCCCATGGTGATGGCGAGGTTCTGGCCCACGATGCCCGCTCCGCCTGCACCGTTGCTTGAGGTAAAGATCGAAGGCTGCGCGTAAACCCCGCCGGTACCGCCTTGCACCTGTGCATCGATCGTGACCGTGGCACCGCTCGCGCTGGAGAAAACAAGCCCCGCACCACCACTTCCGCCGTTACCGCCTCTCCAATATCCGACCCCGCCGTTGCCGCCGGCCCCGCCGGTCAGGGTATTGGAAAGCGTGCCGAGAGCACCGCTGCCGGAAACAACCGCGCCATAGCCGCCGGCACCACCGCCGCCGCCCTCCGCTTGGTTCAGCCCATCACCCCCGGTTCCGCCGGCTCCCCCCGTCGTATTGCCTACCGGCAATGCGGCCCCGAAATAGCCGTGAGCACCACCGCCACCGCCGCCGCCCATTGCAAAACTAAGGGGGCTGCTGCCGCCGGTGCCCCCCGCTCCACCAGGGCCCGTTCCGCCAGTGCCGCCAGCCGTAAAGCCGTTGCTGCCAGTCCCACCATCCCCGCCAGAGACACCCGCGCCGCCGCCGCCACCGGCAGAAGAGCCGGGGCCGCCGGCGCCGCCGACGTCATCGACGCTGTCAATGCCGCCCGCACCGCCCCCGGGGGCACCGGCGCTGCCGGCACCGCCGTCGGCCAGGGCCGACCCGGAAGCGAGCAACGCCATGACCAAAGCCGGCGGGAGGGCTGCGACCGCTCCACCCACGGCCACCGTGCCCGCAAGAATGAACGCATGTGCCCGGCGTCGCAGGGCGGGAAGCGGCGCCGATCCCCCCACCACCCGCGGCGGCAGGGTCGCGGAGCACATATGCACGGCGCGCTTGCGGAGAAGGCTGACGGAAGCGGCGGCATCTGCACGACGCGGAGCGCAATCACACCGAGACCCAATCCGTCCCATTTCCGAAGTCCCCCACCCCACCCCGACGCCCGCCGCCGCATAGCCCTGTCCCAGCTTCAATGGCTATAAAATCGCTTACCGTGGGACAAGCGCTGATCGGGAAAAGTCCGTCCTTCTGCGCGCAAAAATCTCCGTTTTGCGCGCAGCGGGACATTGCCCGGCGCGGGCTGGTAGATGTGAGGATGCTCCCGACGAAAGCACCAAGCGAAAGGGCCGGATCATCCGGCGCCGTTGAGCCAAAGGCCCATCTGTTCGGCACGGCCGAGGGCGCCGAACTTGCGGGAAGATGCTCGTCGCGCATGGGTGGCCGCGGAGGCTGAGACAATGACGGCGCCGCGCTCAGACCATTGGCCCCAATCTGCCCCTGAGCATGGTGTTGACCTCGCTGTCAGCGCGCGTCCGGAATAGCGGCATGAAGACCGGAAACGTGACCCACGCAAAACGGCGTGCGGACACATGGCTGTGCCCTGCCTCACACGCCCGCAAGCCGACGTTCTGGACGTCAGGAAGGAGGCCGCTTGATGCTTGCCATCTCAGGTGGGCTCGCCGAGTTCGAGCGAGACTTGATCCGCTCCCGCACAGGCGAGGGACAGATTCGGGCAAAGGCACGAGGCATCCGCTTTGGCCGCAAGCCCAAGCTATCGGCGGATCAACAAGCCTATGTCGCGCGCCAGCAGGCCGTCAGTGCCTTCATCCCGGCCGGTCTGGTGCAGTCGGGAAACCATCGGGATGGGCAGATGCAGGGGCAGCAATACCGCCCGTCTCGAACGGCAATAGATATCAACGGCTTATCTGAAGAGACTGGCGGAGAGGGAGGGATTTGCACCAGACCTAGTGTTGTTTATTATCAAATGGTTAGTCGCTCAATATGCAGATTATGTTACGCAAAATGTTACGCAATTTCCCCGGCGGCGCACCTCTCTGAGAGATGGTTGCGGGGATAGGATTTTACCAATCCCATACGCCTCTGAGCCCCGTCGCAATCCCCCTTCGTTCCCGGTGAGGGAGGCGACCATGAGGCAGAATGGTTCGAGGCGCGCGTCGTGAGCTGTGAGTAGAAGGGCCGCGACCGCTACACGCTGGTGCTGGCGCGGTGCAGGGCCGCCGGCAAGGACATCGCAGCGGCCATGCCGGGTCGGCGCTCGCTTATGTGGCATATAGCTGTGCGAGGCCGGAGCGCGGAAGGCACGTGTCGGCATGTGGGCCTATGAATTCATACCGCCTTGGGACTTGCGCAAGCGCACCTGACCGACTCTGCCACGTCGGCACCTATCGCCGCGTGATGAAGAGGAGGATGATCGGATACCTTCACGGCCAGCTCTGCCCGCTAGAACCGCGCCAAGGCGGCGAAAAACTCCTTCATGACGAAGTGCCAGAAAGATGCTCAAGCAACGTGCGATACGAAGGTCAGGGACAAAAAGCTTGTCGGCGCTGCCCGGACAAATTTCACACCTAAGTGCGTCAAGGATGCAGTCGGCCAATGACAACCGACGTGATGTGGTGCCTTGGACATCGCCCGACGCGCCGGCCTGGAAGCGGATCCTTGCCTGGTCGGTGATTGGCGGCGTGAGCGTGGTGCTTCTGGCCGCGATGTTCGCGCAGCCAGCGGTATGGCTCCTGCGGGCGTTGGGCGCTTGACCGCCTGCCCGCCCCATCGACACCCTCAGTGCAACTTATTCGGCACGCCGGTCGGGCTCATCGCGTGCGCCCGCCTCCGCCGATAGGTCTTCCAGAAGCATAGCAAGGAGATAGGCCGAGGTTTCGAGCCGTGCCGCCCGGGCGAGGGTGAGAAGCCCTGGGACGAACGCCATCAGATAATGTACTGCATCCTGCTTCGACATCACTAACCCCCGTTCTTGAGGGGGATATGGTCCAATTCTCCACAAGAAAAATCTATAGCTCACACGCCTTTTGCTATGCTTAAAGGTAATTCGGCACCGTAGATAAACTGATTTGTTTAATAAACCATATAATTACATGATATTCGTGGACTTTTATTTTACCAAAAGGCCAATATATTCATCGGCGGCGCCACGTAGACCAGACAAGCCGCCCCCAGCGCCACGAAGAATGCGATTGAAAACGGCAAAAACCCAAAGGCATCAAACGTCATAGCGCTCTCATCGGCTTGGCAGCGGCGGCTCATTCATAGTAGGCCGGCCTCCGTCACCCCCACGAAGCCTGCCGACCAAGCCTTAGTGGAAATCATGTCCGGTATGCTCAGCCCCTACAAATATTTCCTTTTCAACCGGAAACAGAGCTATGGTGCTGGCGCAACTAGCGAGCGCGAAACTTCTCGCTCCGGTCGCTTCGAGGTGACGTTATGATCGCACGTGCCGCTTTAGCGAATAAAGTGCGGGTGCTTCAGGCCATCGTTTCCAAGGACACCCTCAGGATGGGTGGACCAGGCCTTTTCAACAACTGGTTTGGGAAGGCAAAGCTTTCTATCGACCGATCGCGTCTTGGGCGTGCCAAGAGCGACGCGGCGCTTCATCGAATGACGGCGCGTCGGGCCCCGACAACCTAAGGTGAAACACGCTTCTGCGCCCTTATGCGTGGGCAAGATGGATAACCTGAGGCCGACGCTCATCAGCCTCGTCAATGCCTATACAAATTATGCAAACGGCAAGCTCTCGCGAGAGGACTTTGTGCGCGTGGTGAGCGAGGCGGCGGCTGGCGCTCCGTCCGTGGCACCTGCGGAGTCTGCGGACGGGTAATCGTCTCAGGTGGGACGATCCCGGGGTAAAAGTTACGTGCTGTCCCTTCGCGTCGTTCCACACTCTGGCACGCCGAAAACTTAAAGCATTTCGCCGTCATGCCACATCATTGGAACGACGGCCTTCATCACGTGGTTGCGCTCAAAGGGCGCGCATCGGGAACGCTGGCGACCCTCAAGGAAGCTGCAGAGTTCTTGCTGATGCGGTTTAAAGACGTCACGACCAATGAAGCCCTCATCTACACGATGGAACTTCTTCTCCTAGCAGCACAAAGCGGAACATCTGATGATATCGAACGGGCGACGGCCCAGCTTGAAAGCTTCCTGACGACGCAGCGAATGAGGTGAGCCTTGGGGCCAAAAAGAATGCAGCACAAGGCAAACAAAAGGGGATAGCTTTGTCCGCTCGTCCAAGACAGCGGAGGTTGAGATGGGGTCGGAGTGGAAATCCATAGAGAGCGCGCCGAAGGATGGCAGGAGAATTTTGGTTTCCCGCAATGGTATGGTGAACATTGCTTGGTGGAGCCATGATCGACATGAAGATAAGCCGATCCCATTCTGGGCTGGGTATGATGCACACTTTCACGGAAAGGCATGGGCGAACGTAACGCCTCCGACCCACTGGCAACCCCTCCCCGAGCCCGCTGAGCTTGATCTGAGTATCGAGACCTAAGCATAGGAAGGTCTAGCGGTCGTCGTTATCGGTGCTTTGGTGCAGGCGACTTAAAGCAGGCCCAGATGAGGACGAGTAGCCTACCGCTTGCCCGGTCCCAGACCCGCTTTCGAGCGCGCCCAACGACCCACAAAAGCGCCAGGCACACGTACTCTTGCCTCACCCCCTCGCCGGCGGGATGTAGACTGGATACCCGAACGTCTCGAGCGCAGCCGCGGTGACGTGCATCATCTCACCGAGGGCCCTGTACTCCGGCGAGCCAAAAGGGGCGTCTGCGTTAAGCGCCACCAAGTCGGTACGGAAGCGGTGCAGCAGCGCCACAGCCCTCTCCGAATGAGCCGGCGTCCAGACGCGCTTTCGATGGCGCCCAGCCATTAAAGGTCCGCCAGGCGCGCGCTGGGCAGAGTGCGTCCGAACCCGGCCGACACCCGCCTCTGCAGCTTCTTATGCTCTTCCTCGAGAAGGCAGTACGCGACATACACAGTCCCCACAGCGGTAACCGCATCGCCGTCACACAGCTCGATGATTTCACCGACGGCGGCGCTCAACTTATCGTCCATAGGTTCCCGTTCGGCGGGCGCTACGCTTTCCGTCATGGCACTCTCCATCGGCTCGATGGCCCTATGGATTCCACGAGAACAAAAAAAGAACAAGACGATCGGAGGTTGTGGGGATTATGCCTCGGGCTCGCCGTCTTCAGGCTCGATCGGATCGATGAGCGAAGGGTCATCGTTCGCGACCGAGTTCACCCTCGTCGACACCGGCCACATGGTCATGTGGACGGACGGGAAGGGGCGCAGCAACTCCCGCGGGTCCGGTTCTTCGCCAAGCCACCGATCATAATCTTCCGGCGCCAGGATCACCGGCATGCGGTCATGGATCCGTGACATCAGCTCGTTGGCGGCACACGTGATGACGCAGAAGGTCTTCCACTCGACGCCGCCCGCGTCCCGATAGCGGTCCCATATCGCCGCCAGTGCGAACGGGCGCCCGTGGGTGAGCGCGATGGCATAGGGTTGCTTGACCTTCTCCTTGATCGCCTTCCACTCGAAATATCCATCGACCGGCATAAGCGCTCGGTGGGAGCGGTAAGCCCCTCTGAACATGCCGTTGGTGGCGACGGTTTCAGCCATGGCATTCACGGGCCGCCGCGGCAGGCCCTTGTCTGGGGTCCACCACGCCGGGACGAACCCCCATTTTGCCATCATGAAGGTGCTGCCGGGCATGTCCGGCTCGCGGATGATCAGGGGGTATTCCAGCCCGGGCGCGCCGTTGTAACGGCGGGGCAACGGCTCCGGCATGTCGCCCTGCCGGCGCTCGACGCCGAAGAGGGCCACCAGGACCTCGGCCGGGCTCTTGGCTATGACACGTCCGCACATGCAGGGATATTGGCGGACGGGTGCGGGAACGAAAAGCCCCGCGCGCTCGTAGGAGCGGCGGGGCAGTCGGATTGGGCGGCGGGGAAACCCGCCGGGCATACAATCTATCGGAGGGCATCAGGTTCCGAGCGGCGCACGCGATGGAACCCTAGATCTGCGGTGACGTTTTCGAGGCCTGCAATCCAAACCGATGTGAGTGGGGTCATGTCGAACGATCCAGATTCGGGGTCAAAGTCCCGTCGTTCCGAATTCCTCGCGGAGGACCGGGCATCGCGCGCCAACCAGGTGCGGGAGCGTCAAGCTGCTTACGTGCGGGCAGATGATGCCTTTCGCCATTCGTCGCCCGCCTTAAGATGGATCAGAAAGCTTATGAGGCTTTGGTCTCTTGATCAGCTGATCCGGGCGAAGAACGACGCGTCCAGCCGTCGGCGCGAGAAATGAGGCGAAGCCGTGTTACGAACGACTTCAGCTTGCTCGACCGGCCGGATCATGTCGGGGATACAGGTCCACCCCGAGCGCGTGTGCATGAACTGCGGCTGCAGTGCTCCTAGCCGAGCTGGAGGTGAAACTGCCAAGCTGTCCGGCGGGTTATCCGTACAATCAAAGGCACACATGGGCGCGGCATCCTCACTGACGGTACTTATCGCGCTGCTTCTGCTCTGCGCCGCGTCGCTTTGGCTGATCCTCGGAAACTACAAATGATCACCGGCGGGCGGCTCGTCTCCCCAGATTTTGGGCTTTGCTAATTAGCAAGCGAACAATTAACGCATGGTATTAAACAAACGTTGTGCAAATTAATTTTCGGGCAAGAAAAAGACTTCCTTGATAAGATCGCAGTCGTCAGCTCGGATTTCCAGGCGCCCACGATTGAGAGTGATGTACCTCCAGCCTGCCGCGTATGCGGGGTATCGTCATGGAAACGCTCGCCTTTATTGTAAGTATTTGCATTTTCATCGTCTGCGTGGGCACGGTCCTTGCTGTTTTAGCTGCGTGGTCCGGTTCGCGACGCTAAGTGCGCATGGTGACCACTACTAGCTCGCCCCCCCTTGGAGACCACGAGCGCATTGGCAGATAACGCTACCGGATCTTAAGGCCTGCGCACGCACGATTGAACGATGCGAAAAGCACAGGGCGCCGAATGGCGCGGCCTCACTTTCGGTGCCTTAGTCTCGCGCGAAATCCTGGACAACCCGCTTGACAATGAGACGCCTCAGTCTCGCGTCAAGCAGATCGGCATGATGGTCGTCCTGCATCATTTGCACCTGAGCAATCAGCGACTGACGCTCACCAATATCAGTGAGTTTACCGGCCTGACACGTGGTGGAGTGACTGAAACGATCGACCAGTTAATCAGGCGGAAAATTCTCACAGAGACTCTTACGACCAACTCCATGGGGCGCGGTCGAGCCCGCGAGTTCAATATCGCTCGTGGGATATTCGAAAGGCTGCGAAACTTAAAGGCTGACGGCGGTGTTCATTGCTCCTCTGGTCCTGCTTGAACCCGGCAAAGTACCGCCGTGAAACGGAGTGATACGCTGCGATGACCAAGCAATGGAATGCGCCCCTCGCTCGCGGCTTTTTAATCCAAGAAGACGGTGAGCGCCGTATTACCACTATCAGCCAAGCAATATCCTTCATGATGGATTGTTGCGGCACATCCAGTGCTCAAGCATTTGACCTAGGGAGGCGATAATGAGCGTGGAGCATGTGACCCTATTCACCAAGAAATCCTGCACAGTCGGAGGCGTTCGTCTCAGCGAAGGTACGGCCTACGCAGGAGAGAAAAGTTCAGACGGGCAATATCAGCTTCGCACACCTGCCAGCATCCCGGCCGAGAACACCTTCCCAAACGCCGGAAAAACCCTGGACGTAACATCACAAGTGAAGGATGGACTGATTTCGGTTGGCCCCTAATCGGCACGCCGATGACATGTCCCGTAGGGTTGAGCGATGCGCGCGCCTGTGATCTCCGGCCGCTTCTTCGCCGCATGGATCATGGCCGTGATGCCCACGGCACCACCACGACCGTGCTCACTTCCGCCTCATAACCGTGGCTTGACGCGGGCGGATTCATCCTTGGCCTCATCGGCGAGGTGGTTGCCACTTCCTTAGCGCTCACCGCGGCGGTTCGGATATCTCCGGTCACCGCAGCGCGTATGGTTCTATTAGAAGCGGCCGGCCTTCAGCGCAGGATCGGCATGCATCACGCATCCTTGTTCCCCACGGTAAGCGCATTCCGCTTAACCTGCGTAAGGGGGCCTTATGAGGTGGATGATGACTATCTTCGGCTGGGTCTTCATCGCGGTTGTCTCGGCACTCACGGTCGTCGTCGCGAAACAAGCCCTACAATCGCGCGAGCAACGGTAGCGACTAGCGCCCCAAGCGTAGAATTGCATCCCGCTCGACAGCCACATAGGCGGTGAATAACGCCCCTGCAGCAACTGCGCACCCACACGACGAACGGAGATGGTTTCGCTGGGTACCTCTAGAAGCTCGCAAAAGCGAAACGCCCGTCACCAGAGCCGAACGGAACACTGCTTCTGCGAAGGAGTTTTCGAGACAGGCGAAGGAAATCTCCCATGCTTGTCCCGACATTTATCGACACCGCCGAGGGCCGTAGTCGCGGCATCCAGGAAGGCTGGTGGGCCTTGACCGAGAGCGGAGAACCCATCTCCGGCCCGTACCCGACAAAAGAAGCCGCCATGGTTGGCATAGCGAAGAGGGGCGAGGACCAGCCCACCGGGCGGCCAGGTGACGTCGATCCTCCGCCCGAATAGGAGCATGCCCGGCTGTGATCCGGGCATGTCTGCGGCACGGCCGGGCCTCCCAGCCTTCTCGACGCAGAGCGCCGCCGCGAGAACGGAGAATCCTCGGAACTGGAGTGTCTCGAGCTTGTTCTCCTACCGTGCAGCCTTTCTCTGAGCCTCCGAGTGACGCGCACCTTTGAAGGATGCGCGACGTGAAGTTCTCAAATTCCAACACTGCATATGCGATTGCTGCCGCCATCGGCGCCCTGACCGCAACCGCCATCATCAATGCCAAGCTTGCTCGCAAGGCCGAGCGCGCCAATCCCCCAGCCGGAAGCTTCATCGAAATCGATGGTGTTTTGCTGCATGTCGTGGAACGTGGCGAAGGCCCTCCGCTCGTGATGTTTCATGGCAATGGAGCGATGATCCAGGACTTCGAGTCGAGTGGGTTGATCGATCAGGCATCGCAGACGAACCGGGTCATCGTGTTCGATCGTCCCGGCTTCGGACACAGCGGGCGGCCTCGCTCCCATCTCTGGACGCCGGCAGCCCAGGCCGATCTTTTCCACGCAGCCTTGAAGCAACTCGGGGTATCCGAGGCAGTCATTCTGGGTCATTCATGGGGGACATGCGTGGCCGTTCAGATGGCTCTCCGGCATCCTGAGATGGTGACGAGCCTGGTGCTTGCTTCGGGGTACTTTTATCCGACGCTTCAGCCGGGATTTGTTGGCCTCGCCATGCCTGCCGTTCCAGGCCTCGGGGACATCATCCGCTACACGTTGGCACCGCTGCTGAGCAGAGCCATGTGGCCGCTGGTGCTGCGGAAAGTCTTCGGCCCATCGCAGCCGCCTGAGAAATTCTCGGGCTTTCCGGTGGAGATGGCCGTGAGGCCCTCTCAGCTTCGGGCGGCAGCGGCGGAAACTGGAATGATGATCCCTTACGCATTCGCCGCTCGCGACGAGTACCAAAGCCTGTCCATGCCTGTAGCGATCATCGCTGGCGATGCAGATCGCGTGGTGAGTTTTTCTCAGTCCAAGCGTCTACACCGGGAGATCCAAGGCAGCACGTTGCATCGCCTTCGCGGCGCCGGGCACATGATCCATCAAACGCACACCGCCGCGGTCATGGGCGCAATCAGGCAGGCCGCCCTCTCTGTCAGCAATGAGAATAAGCCCCTCCCGGCGGCGCGGCGCGGAGCCGATCGAGCCGCAGAGTGAGAACTCGGAACAGCACCGACCACCACTACGTTGCGCACCGGCGACGGCAAAGGAGCAGACAATGGATAGCGATCGCATCACCAGCGCGGCCACTGAGTTCGGCGGCAAGGTCAAGGAAGCAGCTGGGGCATTCACCGGCAGCAGCAGGCTTCGCACCGAGGGTTACTATGACCAGGCCGAAGGGCGCGCCGAAAACACGCTCGGACAGATCAAGGACTACGTGTCAGACAAGCCGATGAATGCGGTGCTGGCTGCGGGCTTCCTCGGCTTCATTCTCGGCATCTGGGCTGCGAGGAGATGAACCATGCTGCGGCCCAGGCCCTTTCGTTGGGATGACGGCCAACGGTCTTTAGCGTTTCGCCTCGTCAACCGGGCGGCCATGCGGGAACGCGGCAGCCAGTCGCAGGAACCGCGACCGAGATCGAGGGTTTTATGCGCAAACCGGCTGAAGAAACCGCCCACTAACCGACCACGGATGTACTGGCGGGGGCGCTTTCTCGGCCGGCTTGAATTTCGCCGGGGGGCGATCGCGACGAATGGGGGGATAGGTTGGAAGTTCTGACTTTCGTTGCCCTGGTCACTGCCTTTGCAGTGACTGTAGTCGCCTGGATGTGGTGGTCGAATAAGCGATCCCAGTAGGCCGGGCCCTCCCAAGGTCTCACTTACTCAAGCGAGGCGATCCAGCGCCTCCGCAATCTGTCAAAGCAGCCCAGCCATGTCCGCACGAGCCAGCTGCTGTTGCGGTTCCCCCCTCCACGCACGTCCTAGGTGAGTTCGCGCACCGCTCACGGCGGGCTTCTTCATTCTGGAGCCGACAGTGAGTTTTTGACCGTCGCAAACCGGCACGTAGCGCCTGACCGCCGGTCTCGATGACGATCCCTATCTCCTCGATGGACATCGGAATCACCTCGGGCGGCTTGCCGGGCCGGAGGATGTGAAGCGCCTCCCTGCCCTCCTCCACCACGAAGCGCGCCGTCACCTTCATCGCGCAGGCGGCAGCGGCGGAAGCGGAGGGATGCCGTCGCGCCAGCGGCGGGCCCAGCGGATCAGGGCCTCACACAGCGACATGCCGATGAGGCCGAGGGCGAAGCCCGTCACACCCTCGATGCTGGCCAGCGGAACCTCCGGCGTGCCGAGGTAGCGCACGGCGTAATGGGCGCCGAGCGGCGTGGCATAGCCAGCCACGATACCGCCCACCGCCGCCGTCGCCAGGGTGACCCGCCACGACGTCCCCGGGCGTGTGAGGGAACGGACGATGCCACCGGCCGCGCCGGCGATGAGGTGGGCAAGCTTGACGCCGAGCAATGCCGGGTCGGGAGGCAAATCGGGCACGCAATATCCCCCAAGTCTCGGAAACGAGGCGAAGCCCCTCCGCTTCGCGACAGGCCGCCCGCGCAGGATGGCGCGGGCGGAAAGGCCTCGCCTCAGGCCAGGCGGCGCGACCACCAGGTCGTAGCCGTCCGCCAAAGGGGCGGGGCGATGGCAATTGCGCTCCCGAGCGTCACCTTCCAATCAGCAGCGTCGCCCTGGCCGGTGACGACATCGACGATCGCGGTGGCCGCCGCCTGCCAGTCGAGTTCGGGCCCGATGCCGCGGCTGGCCAGGGCGACGCCGAGACCGGAGATGCCGTAACGCATGAGCTGCGGCCACAAGGATTCCAAGGCCCGTGGCGCCGGCATCTGCTGTGCCATGGCGTTCGCCACCTTGCCGGCGTCGGCAATGGTGAGAGAGTTGTCGGGGTCGCGCGCAACAGCGGTCGCCGCCCCCGTGAGGGCGTCGGTGAGCCGATCGGTCATGGTGATCCTCGATAGAATGGAGTTGGAGGTGCCCGGCAGATCCCGGCCGGGCGCGGGAAGTCACGCGGCGCGGGGCGCTTTCACGGCGCCGATGCGCAGCTCCAGCACGGCCCACGTGGCGGGCCCGGCGATGCCGTCGACCTTCAGGCCGGAACGCTTCTGGAAGTCGCGGACAGCATTTTCGCTCCTGGGACCGAACCGGCCATCCACCATGAGACCGTAGCCGAGCACGTTGAGCGCCGCCTGGAGATCGGCCACGTCGTTGTCGTTGTCCGCCACCTTCCAGGGCGCAGCCTCGGCGCCGAGGATCTTCCAGGCCTTGTTGAACCAGGCGACGCGGTCGTCATACCCGTTGTAGCCGCCATTGATCCGGCGCGTGATCGTGCGGATGTCGTTCTTGTCCGCCAACTCGTTGCAGCCGGACTGCTTCCATTCGGCGAGCGCCGGGAGGAGCGCATATTCCGGCGCCGTCACGGCCTCCGGGCTCAGTTCGAACAGGTCCCCCAGGCCGCAGAGTTTTCCCATGGCGCGATGATTGCCCCGGCCAGTGGTCTGCATGCCGCCATTGCCGCGATACATCCAGCCGTCCCCCGAGCGGGCGTTCCCGAGTTCAGTGGCCTTGCGAGGGTTGCCGAGCCCATAGACCCGCTCGAACAGGGCCGGGCCGTCCCCCGCCAACCGCTTCGCCTCCGCTGCCGTCACGGCCGCGCTATGCTCACCGACGCCGAAAATCTCGAGGATGCGCGCGGCCGAGTAGGCGCCGCTCTCGCGCAGGATGGTGAAGCCGCCCGTCTCGTGCGGCGTCTGGCCGAGGAAGTGAGCGAGCCGGAGCGGCGTCGTCACTTCGTATTTCTCGAAATGGCGGTCTCCCTGCTCGAACGCCTGGACATAGTTCGACAGGGCCTTGGGCGCGATGCGGCGCACCACGTCGATAGCGCGGATCATGATCGGTCATCCTGTGCTGGATATGAAAAAGCCGCCTCGGAGGGCGGCGTGGAGGGTCAGGTTTGCAGGCTTCAGCCCGCGACGTGGGTTCGCCGCCGGTGCCTATCCCGGCTCGCTCCACACGATGGCAGCCAGCGCTTCCGGTGAGGCGGCCTGGGCGGCGGCGGAATTCAGCTGGTCGAGATGCTGTTGCCGCGCCAGCACATGGGTCTTTCCGTCTCGGCCGGCCTGCTGGATCTGCGCAGCCGAGTGCTCCCTCATGGCCCAGATACCCGCGAGGTCCTGGCACCAAAAGGGTGTCGACCACTCGGGAAGCAAACCCGGCAACAGGCTGTCAGTCACCGAGCCCATCAGGTTGATCTGATCGGTGATTGCGCTGGGGTAACGGTGAGGCGAGCCCAGGGCCTCCGAGCTGAAGCCTCCCACGATGCTCGCCGCACAGGCTGCCGTGAGTTCCTCCACCTTTGCCGGGGCTGGAGACGGTGGGTAAAGCGACAGGCCATGTTGCGCCAACACCTCCTCCAGCGCGGCGTCACTCGGCTCTCCCGCCTCATCACGCGGCCAAGGGCAAGGCCCACCGAACGCATCCACAAAGGAGAGATAGCCCGCGTCCGCTTCGGAGACGATCATACCGGCCGCGGAGGAGAAAATGCGCCCGTCGTCGCCACGCCAATAGTAGTTCCGGATGTCGGGGGTCATTGATACTGCCCTCCTGTCGCCGTCGTTCCAGCGGAGTTCCCGGGAATAAAGTTCGCGCCGCCGAAGAGCATGTTGATGATGCCGTTGAGCGTGGCGTTGTATCTAAGCCCGACCGCCCCCGTGCCGGTGAACGCGGTCGAGGTGCCTCCCCGGAGGATCTTTCCGCCGTTCAAGGCTTGCGCAGTAGCCGTCGTGAAAGAGGGGGTCGACTGAAGCGCAACATTGGCCCCCATGATGATGGTCCCGCCGTCCGCCAGCCACATGTACCCCGCCGAAGCATTGACGATGCAACCCGCGCCGAGGCGGATCACGCCATTGCCGGTGGCCGCCATGAGACCATAGGTGGTCGAGAGGGAGGTCAGGAACGTAACGTTCTGAAGCAGCACGTATCCTGAATTGTCGGCGTTAATACTGTGGTTTATGGCACCCGTGTTGCTGATGGTCGCGCCATTGAGGGTGACCTGACCAGCCCCCGCACCGATCAGGCCCACATTTCCTCCGGCGGGACCGGCACCGGAGATGACGTAGCCGGCCTGATTTGCCGGGTCTCCGCGAATTTCAATCGGAGAGCTGATGTACGGAAGCGAACCAGGTCCAGCATACGTCCCTGCAACGCCGAGCTGGATGCGCGCGGCCTGTCCGGGCGGAAGGCTAAACCTGGACAAGCCGGAGGTGACGGCTCCCTGGATGGTGAGGAATGCCCCCGACGCCGAATTGGTCAGGCCGTCGTTGTTGTCATTCCCATCCGGCCGCACATAGAGGATGACGCCCGTCGGGGCCACGCGCGGAACTTCGCTGTAGGCAAGCCCGGCCAGCATCCACGCCGTGCCGGTGTTGACGAAGGTCTGAAAGGACCCGAGCGGCAGGTCCCCGAGCGAAATAGCCCCGCCCCGCATGGTGACAATGGGAAGCGGACCCGGCCCAGCGTTCAGCGTGGCGGCCGCGGCGTTTGCAGACGTGATCTTGATGGTGACCCGCATGCCCACGCGCTGCGCGGTGAGCGGCGGCGTGAGCGCGGCGGTCAATGCCGTGGGTGAGGCGCTCGCCGCTGCATAGGTCAGCGCGCCGCCTTGAACAGCGATGGCGGCCTGGAACAGATCATTACCGCTCGGCACAAGACCTGCGGAAGTGATGAGATTCACCAACTCCCGCTGCGGGTCCTCGATGGCCGCCGCCGGAGGAACGGAGCCGCGCACGGCGCCGGGGGTATCGCGGTCGACATAAGACGCGTCCGGGTCGGGGGACCCGTACGGGGCTTTATATTCCATGGGAGCCTCGGGCTATTCGTGAATGACATAGACCGGCTGGGTCCAGCCGGGATAAAGGCGGCGGAAGATGCACTGCAGCCGCTCGATGCCGATGATCTCGAAGAGCGGGTCGAACCCGCACTCGCTCTCGCCGACGCGGAAATAGTCCACCGCCAGGTCGTAGACGTGGACGATCCAATAGACCTCCTGCTTCACGTCGCCGAGCGTGTGCTCGCCGCCGCATTCGGAGAAGCCGCATTCGAACTGCGCCGGCTCCTCGATCGCGGTGTTGAAGCCCTCCTGCCGGGCGAGCCGGATGAAGTCCTGCGGCCTGATGACGGCGACCGCGCGGTATCGGGTGAGGACCGCCCGCAGACGGGCCGCGAAGCCCCCGCCCGGCGCCGCGCATTCGTCGGGCAGGCCATAATCCGCCTCCCAGTCGGCTAGGCTGTACGACAGGGTGAGGACCCGGCTCTCCTGCGTGATCCCATAGGCGCGCCGGTAGAGGTCGGCGAAGGGCGCGAGCATGGCGCGGGTGAAGTCGGCAAGGAGGCTGTCCGTGGAGGCTGCCATGCCATCCGGCGTGCCCCAGGCCGCGCCGCGCGGCCAAAGGGCGAGCCCGCCGGGCAACAGGTCCTCGACGCTCGGATCCGCCAACGCATCCCACGGCGCCGGCGGGAGCACCTCTTCTCCCTCGGCGGGCGGCTCGTAATAGGTCCAGGTGTTCAAGCCGCTGTCACGCATAGGTGACGGTCCCGCGCACCGCCAGATGGCCGCCGGTGAAGGTCAGGTTCGTGGCCGGGAGCACGAGGGTGTGGCTGTCCTCCCCCGCCGCCGTCGAGATCGCCTCCCCGATCCACGACCGATCCAGCGTGAAGGGCTCGGCCGTCACCCCGGGCTTCACCCGGGCGAGAAACATGGCGTCGACGTTCGCCTCGATGGCGGCGCGTACTTCAGGGGTATCGGTCACCAGGTCGGCGATGGTGATGTTCACCGGGTCGGCAATGGGCGCCTGCGCGACGGTGTCATCCACCCGGATCATCCGCAGGCTGTCGATATGGGCCTGCACGGCGGCCACATCGCCCGGTTCCGGAATGAGGTTCGTCCGCCCGGCGAAGAGGAAGAAGACTGAGATGGAACCGAGGCCGCCGACGAACTGAAAAGCCCAGGCCTTCAGCACCCCGGGCACTTCCAGCGCGAAGCGCTCATAGTCCGGCAGGGCGCCGCCCTGGGGTGGCTGCGCCTTCCGCCGAAGAATGCGGCCCTTCAGGCTCTCCACGCCTTCGACGTCCGCTCCGCCGCCGATGCCGCCCACCCCCACCTCGGCCTCCTGCGAGAGCGTCGGGTAAAGGGAGGGGTCGGCGAGCGTCATCACCGCCCCGGCATCGCGGTTCGTGACGGCGCCGATGGTCTCCGCCTGCACCGCGGCCGAGAAGCTGCCGTCGCCGGCGGCGGTGAACGGCGCCGTGCTCACATAGGTGGCGCCGGCGGAAAGCCACCGCACGCCGGCGGGATAGGTAAGGCCCGCCTGGCCCGTGCCCACGATGGTCCCGCCCGCCGCCGCGGCGCCCTTCTGGTAGACGACGAGATCAGCGCCCTGCATGCGCAGCACGGCGAGATCCGTGGTGGTGCGGGTGAACAGCTGCTTGAAAATCCATTCGAGCCGCAGCTCGTACTCGCGCGCCTTCAGCGCCCAGACCTTCCCGCTTACCCACACGAACGCCTGCTTCAGCGTGGCGTCGGTGCCGGTCAAATAGCGTCGGATTGCGCCGCGCACGCTGGCGCCGAGTTCGTCCAGGGACCGCGGATTATAGGGCATTCATCTGATCCCACAGGACGGCGAAGCTCTGCTGGCAAACGGCCGAGCCGTCGCGGCCATAGAGCGCGATATCGAGGTCGAGCCGGGCGCGCTCGGGGGTCCGCACGGCGGTCACGTCCACCCGCACGCAGGCGCCCTGGTCAATGAGCGTCTGGAGCGCCTCGCGAGCGTGATCCTCCGCCTCGAGGGTGATGTCCTCGGTCAGGGCGCGCCGGCGCAGCAGCCAGAGCTTGGAGCCGAGCGGCACGTCGCCGGGCTGCAGGTCGAAGGCGTCGCCCGGCCAGCCGCGGTTCGTCTCGCACTCCGGCAGCTCGGTGGGGTCCACCCTTCGGTCGGTCTGAAGGCAGATGAGCACGGCGGTCGCCAGCGCCTGCCGGCATTGCAGGTCGCCGCGTGCCGGGTCGATGGCGAGATCGCCCACCGTGCCGTTCCACACCAGGTCCGGCGTCAGGAGCGGCTCGGCTGCCTCCGGCAGCGGGAGGACGCGCATTATACCACCCACACCTTGGTGGCGAAGTTGCTCTGGTCGGACGCGCCGGCGCTGTCCACCGTGCCTTGCGCGGAGGCTGGCCGGGAGGCACCCGGGCTGCCCAGCTTCACATTGCCTTCGAGGATGATGCTGCCGGCGGTTACGTGAAATTCATCCGCCACCACCCGCATCTTCTTCTGAACCAGCGAGGCGATGCCCCCGTGGGCGTCATAGATCGCCGTGCCTCCCATCCCGAGCTGCGGGATGAGATCCGGGTTCGCCCCGCCCATGGCATAGACGCTGTCCCGGTTGGAACGCGCCTGCACGATGGTGGCGATGCCGCCCTGCACCGGCCAGGAGGTGAAGCCGTGCTGCTCCACCCGATGAACCCGCGGAAAGCGCTCGCCGGCCAGCCCCTTGCCGGACAGGAATTGCTGGCCGTCCTTATGCTGCACGCCGCCGTCCAGCAGCATGCGCGTGACATTCGCGTCGAAACCCATTCATGCCTCCCGGAAGGTGGGATCGGCGCCGCCGGGGCCCGCCCACCCCTTGGCGCTCTTGCCCCGAGGATTTTCACCGCCGAGGGCGCGGGGATCCTTGAGGGTGAGTTCGGTTTCCCGGCCGCTGCCCCCGTCGTCCTGGATCACGACCGTGGCGGTGACCATGTCCTGATCCAGCGCGCCCCAGTCATCGGACACCGGCACCAGCATGTTGGGTGCCCAGAGCCGGCCGGCCTCGTCGCGGCAACCGGGCGTCGTGATGCGCACCGACTTGCCCTGCCCGGCCGCGCGCCGCGCCTCCGAGGACGCCCGCTTCTTCATGCGGTCCGAGGTGACCTCGCCCTCGTGATAGATGATGAGAGTGCGCTTGCGGTCGGCGGTTCCCTTCGCCTCGGCCTCCGGGGAGAGCGCAGAGCCGCGTTTCCCGAACGAGGCCTGTCCGCGCACCTTCACCTCGGAATAGTTGTACCGGCCGGACAGGGTGCCGCTCGCCCGCTTGATGTTGACGCCGCGCACCAGAGATCCGGTGTGGCGGCCCTCTGGCTTGTCGGTGATCTTCAGCTTGCCCTTCGGCGTGTCGTAGAGCAGCGCGCCGTGGGAGCGCGCCTCCCGCTCCAGGACCTGGAATAAGGTCTCGCCCGGGTTGATCTGGTGGAGCGCCTTCTTGCCCGTGTCGAGGGTGCATTCCAGCCCGACCTTGGCGGTGTCGAACGCCTTGCCGATGGCCTTCAGGTCGCAATTCTCCAGAAACCCCGTCGGATGGTCGACGGAGGTCTCCGTCGCATCCACCGTGCGCGAAACCACGGAGATGCTGTAGATGCGATTGCCTTCGTCGTGGGACCAGTTCACGTCCCGCGTATAGCCGGTGAGGAACAGGTCCTTGCCGACTGTGATCGTGCAGGGTTCATCCTCTCCGCACGGCAGGCCGGCGCCGCTCCACGGCACCTCGAAGCTCGCCCGCCGCACGGCCTGCTCGGCCGATGCCTCCAGCCGACAGCTCGTATGCGGCAGCGGGCGGCCCGCCACCGTGAGCACGATCGCATCATTCATGGGTCAGACCGCCAGCGCTTCCAGCACCACCGGCATGGCCATGGGCGTGCCGGTGCGGTTTCGCGCCACCAGGTCGGCCCCACGCGAGGGATCGCCATAGAGGTCGTAGGCGATGAGCGAGGAGGGCAGCGAGAGGCCCGTTTCCACCCGCACCAGCGGCGCGCGGGTGGCGGCGATCTGCGAGACCTGCACCACCGCCTCCCCCACCAGCCGGTTGAGCCAGCCGAAAACCTCAGCGCCATAGGCAGCGCCGGCCTGATCTATGACGCCGTCTCCCCGCGCGGAGAGCGCGGCGCGCGCGGCCTGGGCATCGGGCCGCGCGGGATAGTCCGCCCGCACAGCCGCAAAGCACGCGACCACCAGTGCTCCGATCCGGTCGATCACCTGCGGCAATGGCATGTCATCGAGGGCGGCCAGCAGCCCGGCGCTGTCCTGCGCGCTCTCCCCCACCAGCCGGCACAGCTCCAGATAGGCCTCCGCCGCGGGCGCCCCGACGCCGCCGGCGGCCAGCGATCGCACCTGCGCAAGCGCCAGATCGTCCGCGTCGCTGACAAACCGCGCGATGAGATCCTCGAGCCATGTCATCGAAAGGCTCCCGCCAGCGCATTGGCCACGCTGGACACGCCGGCAATGGCGCCGGGCACATTGCCCCCGGCAAAGCTTCCGAGGCTTCCGGCCATGCCGGCAATGTTGCCCGCCGCGCCGGCGACGGCCCCGACCGTTCCAGCCACCTGGCCGAGGGGCGTGCCCGCAAACACCGAGCGAATGGCGCCCAGGCCGGACATGCCGGCCATTCCCATGGTGCCCGACACCACGAAGGACAGGTCATAGGCGATGTAGCCGTTCCGGTCCTTGTTCCGGTTGCGCCGGCATCCGGTGCAGTGCATGCGCTGCCCCGGGTCCATGGGCAGCACCAGCATGGACGCCTCCGGTGCGTCGCATGCCGCCTCGAGCGCGAGGCCCTCCACGTCCGCAAGGTCGCTCGCCACATAGGCCGAGACGCGCACCTCGAGCGCCCGGCGCCCCATATCCTGCGTGACGATCGCCTCGCCACCGGAAATCTGGTGGACGCCGACGCGCCTCCCCTTCTCCGGGCCATCCTCCTCGACCCAGAACCGCGCGCCCCGAAAGGACGCACGGCGGAAGGCCCGATCCCAGGCTCGCATGGTGTTTCCTCTTGAGGTGGCAGGACGGGGTCAGATCAATAGGGGCGACAGCCGTATCCGTCGGCGGCGCGGTAGACCTGAGAACTGCGATGCGCGACCATGCATCGGGATCCAATCCGAAGCCTCAGCAGATCCCGGAACCGCAAGATGGTGCGAAATTGCAAAGCGAGCCGGTTCAAGGAATGGAATTGGCTCGCGCTATTGTTTGTTATGTGCGCGGGACCTGCAGCGGCGCAGGAATCGAGCGCTCTTGCGAAATCAGTGGTGACAGCTAACTCCCTCGGCATTGTTCTAGCTTCCGAAAGCTTTTGCGGCCTCTCGTTCGATGAAACAGCGGTCAAGTCGTTTATCGAACGCAATGTCTCCGCAAACGATGCGAGATTTCTTGGTTTCCTTTCTTCAGCGACGTACGGTGAACGACACTTAAACGAAAAAATGTCTCCGGCCGAAAAGGTCGCGCGATGCACTCAAGTGCAAAGGTTGGCAAAATCCTACGGATTTACGAAGTAATTACCCTCCTGGCGTCCCGACATTTGGCATAGACTGCCCGAGGTTGGCATTCGGAGCCCTTGGCGCCGTTGGCATCGAAGGCACCGAGATCCTCGCCGAGGAGATGGCATCGGCCGCCCGCTGACCTTCTTCGCCGATCCGCGTCGCGGCCTCGGCGAGCCGCCCCGCCGCCGCCTCGATAGCGGTGCCCGCATCCTGGCCCGCCACCGTGATAGGCGTGCCGGCCGCCTCCATGGCGACCCGGAGCGCGTCCGTAGACGTGTCCTCGATCTGCACCATGATGGGGCCGGACACGGGGCTCGCGGGCGGAGATATCTGCGGCATCGACCGCAGGATCTCGTCATTCAAGCTTGACCTTTGGCCGCTGCCCGGTGCCTGACGCAGCGCTTCATCGTTGACACTGGGCATCACCGGAGGCGCTTGCCATTCTCCGGATGTCCCCGAGGATGCCCATGATCCTGATGCACCCTTCGGCGGTGTGGGAGGCATGAAGGAGGCCCCCGCCGGAAACCACGGCTCGCGGCCCGCGTGCACGTCGTTCATCCAATCGTGGAATTCAGTCACCCCTAGGGCCGCGTCGTCAATTGCGCCGGGAAGCCCGGTGCGCGCGGCGCCGGCTGGGACGCGACGACGGACAGGTTTCTCGTTCTCGCCCACGATCGCGTCGCCGAGGGCGTTCATCCCGGACTGGGCCCACTCGTACCAGGACTGCCCCTCTGCGCCCTGCTTGGCCGCGTGCTCGGCCTGCGCCTGGGCGACCTGGTCCGGCGTCTTCTTCTGGATTCCGGCCTCCGGATGAAGGACGGCATTGACGCTGCCCTCCACCACCTGAATGGCCTTCGCCACTTCGTTCACCACAGTCGCGAGGTCGGCAAAGAACTTCTTCACCTCGGATTCGGAAGCGTCCATCCCGAGGAGGGACTGCATTCCGCCGAGCATCCGGTCGATGGCTTGGCCGGCGGCGTTGATCTCCTTCATATCGAGCTGCGGGGCGAAGCCCTTGAAGCCCTCGTCTATCTCCTTCACGAGCTCTTTGGCCCGGATGAGACCCTGTTCCAGGGCAGGCATGCTGGCAGTGCCGACATTGATGGTCAGCACCCCCACCTGGTTCTTGAACTGCTGCCACTGCGAGGAGAGCGACGCGAGCTTCAGCTTGTAGGACTTATCCAGCGAGCCAAGCCAGCTGCTCTCGTCGCCGGCCTGTTTCAGATTGCGCTGCAGCTCATCGACACCGTCCACCATGCGCATGATCTCGTCGGACCATTCCTGGCCGAAGATCGAGCCGATGATGCGGGCACGGTTGAATTTGTCGAGTTTGCCGAGCTGCCCGAGGAACTTGATGAGCGCGGCATTGGCGTCGCCCTTCAATTCCTTCTTGAAGGTCTTGATGTCGCCCACCACCTCGGTGAGCGCCGACTGACCCTTCTTGCCGAGATTCTCCGGCGCGATCAGCTTGGAGGTCAGCGCGCCCATCATCCGCGCGCCCACCTCGGGTGCCAGCTTCAGGTTGAGCAGCGTCGCGCCATAGGCCGCCGCCTGCTTGGCATTGATCCCGAAATTCTTCAGCCCGGCGCCGGCGCGGTCGAGGAAGTTGATGATGTCCTTCTCATCGCTGATGCCGCTGTCGGCGAGCGAGTTGATAAGGTCGAAGAACTTTTCCATTTCCTTGATCGGAATGCCGAGGCCGACCTGGAAGCCGGCGGCGGCATTGCCCACATCCTCGGCCGACATCTCGAAGGCGTCGGCCGCCTTGGCGGAGAGGGCGGCGAACTCGCGGAGCTCTTCCAGCGGCAGGCCGGCGGCGGCGCCCCGTTCATAGGCCTTGAGGATCTCCTCGATGGGGACGGCAAGATCCGGGCTGGTGGCGAGGGCTTTGACCTCCTCGCCCACGGCCTTCATCTGGTCTTCGGTGAGCCCGGCCTTCTTCTGGACGGCGATAAGGCCGTCCTGAAAGGTTGAGAGCGTTTCAATGCCGGAACGCACACCGCCGGAGGCGCCCCAAATGGCAGCCAAAGCGGTGCCAGACATCAGGATGGCGCGGTCGGTCGCGGCCGACGCCTTCTGAAACGCCGCCACTTGCTGCATATGGCGGTTCATAATCTGCGTCTGGCGATGAATACCGCTCAAGCGCCGCTCGACGGAGGCGAACGCCTTCGCCGAACGGTCCACGGCCGAGATTTTGAGGCGTGCCTCTATCTCACGAGCAGGAGGCATGGGTCATCCTCATCAGCGCCGCCGACGCGCCTCCGTTTTGTGCCAGCGAACCGCGCGATCGAAGCATTCCTCGATCTCGGAAAAGCTCAGGCGATCGACGTATTCGGGGCTCCATCGGAGCCGGAAAATGAGCTCATCAGCGAGGCCCGCGATTTGCGGGCCTCGATGAAAAAAGCGATCACGTGCTCCTCGAGCGCCATGGTGTCACCGAGGTTGAGCACCTGCAGGGCACCGTGAGACGGCTTTGTCGCCAGCCGGTCGACATAGGCGAAGATCACCTCGCGGTCGCGGATGACTATCCCCCGCTGCACATCGACCGGCGCACCGAGCTGCCGGTAATCCGCAAAGCCCGGCTCGCGGAACTCGATCTGGCTGAACGTCTCGCTACCCGAGGTGTAGGATTTGGAACATTCAAATGGCTTCATCCGCCGAGCCTCTGATAGGCGTCACCGTTGACGGTGAGCCCTGTCCATTCGCCGCTCGCGCGGTCGACGGCCGCGTCGCCGGAGAAGAAGGCGTTCATGAAGACGTGGCTCACGCCGGTGAAGTCCTCGGTGATGTAGACATCCTGGCGTGGCGCACGCATGAGGAGGTTCACATCGGTGCCGCTGTCCTCGAGGGTCAGTTCGGCCGTCCAGGGCTTCAGCGTCGCCTGTCGCGAAACCGAATGATCCTGGTTGGTCACGGCTTCCACCGAGACGCCGGAGGGGCCCAGCGTGAAGGCCCCGCGCATCGTCAGGTTGGTGCCGTCGGCGAGGCGGAGACGCATCTCTCCGCCGAAATCCCGTCCTGCCATGGTCGTGTCTCCTCGTCAGGCGGCGGCCTGGAACTGGCTGTAAATGGTCGCGTTCGCGGCCAACACGTCGAGCGGGTTGACCATGTCGAGCGGGGCAAAGATGTCGACGCGGTTCGCATTGTCCGTGTTGCGCCGGACATCGAGCCGCTCGGCGAAGGCCTGGGCGTTTTCCACCACGCCGGGCATGGAGCGGTAGACCGCCGCCACCGTGTTGCGGATGTCCTTCACGGTGGTGAGCGCCAGAAGGTCGCCGGGATTGTCGTTGGCGATGGCCTTCTGGCCGTGTTCGGCCTGGAGCCGGGCGCGGAACAGGCGCAGCGCGTAGACCAGCTGGCCGATCTTCTGGATATCGCGGAAGGTGGTGTCCACGTTCCCCGCACCGTCCGTGCGCTGCATGGTGATGATCTTGTCGATCGTCACCGCGCCATCGGTGCGCACCCCATAGGTGGAGAGGCCGGAGACGAGGAACGCATTCCGCGTCGCATAATCGTTCATCCACTTGGAGCGATCGCGCGGGGCGGAAACACCCTGCACCACCAGGCCGGTCTGGTTGCGCGAGACGTTGCCGGTGACGCCGTCCGAAAGCCACGGAACGATGCGCGCCGTCATGGCCGCCGCCCACACCCACGGGTTCGTGGCGTCGCCGCCGGCGGCAATGCGCGGCAGCGTGGTGACGTGGCGCGTGTCGTAGGACAGGCCGAACGTGGTGAGGTTCGCCGTGCTGTCGATCTTCGGCACGAACACGTGGCCATAGCTCTGGCGGCTCCACGACCAGCGGCCAGCGATGTCCGCCAGGACAGACTGGTAACGCCCCATATTGGTGGCGTCGGCCCAGGGAGAGCTCCACCAGTCGAACGGATCGTCGCCGAGCGCCGCGAGGCCGGCGGCGAGATTGGGCGTGCCGGCGCCGGCCGTGGTGATGGCCACGGACAGGAGGCTCGTGAACAGGTTGGTGGAGGCGAGCGGCGGCACATAGATGTCCACCGCGCCGACGATCTCGCCGGCCCAGCGGGCCGTCAGGGCCACATCGTCATCCGTCGCCACCGCCGTGAACGGCAGGGCGGACTTGGTGAGCGGGTCCTGGAAGCCGTTGATGGCTGCCGCGAGCGCGGTCGCCACCGCCGTCGCCGCGGTTCCCGGCGCGACTGTGAGCGAGATTTCCTTGCCGTCGATCTGGATCACGCCGAAGCCGCCACCGGCGGGCACCACGGCGACGGAGATGGTGCGCACCTCGGCGGTGCCGATGGCGGGCACCGGCAGCAGCCAGATGTCCTGCGCCTCGGCATTGGCACGCCCGGCGATGAGCTGCTCGGCCAGCATCGACCCCTTGCCGGTGAGGGCGATGGCCTCATTCACGCTGTTGCAGCGGAACGGGACATTGTCGAGCGCTGCCGCGCCGGTGTTCTTGTGGCCGATATAGAGGAGGCGCGAGACGCTCTCGAACTGCCCGCCGGAATTCACCTCGAACGAGATGATGGGGGCGACGATGTTGCCCGGGATGGAATTGAAGCCGATGGACATCACTGGTCTCCTTCGCCGTCGCCGTCTTCCGGCAGGGGCGCTTCGGGGGCGGGGGCGGCCGTGACGGGCGTTGCCGGCACCAGGTCCTGGTCGGCGATGAGCCGCGCGTAATAGGGCAGGAGTTCATTCACCGTCGTGCCATCGCCCCCATCCGGCACGAACTGTCCCGGGCTGTCGGGCATGGGGATGCGCGACCCCGGCTTGGCGAGGTATTTCATGGGTCCGATCCTCGGGTTGAAGGTCAGGGCTCGGCGGAACCGAAGGGCATGGCGGGCGCGTCATTGGCCGTCACGGTGATGCCGATGGCCTCGAGCTGCTCGCGGGCCGTGGCGCTGAAGGCGGCCGCAAGCTGTGCGAGCCGCTGCTTCGCGTAGGAACCGTCCGGCAACGCGGCTGCGACCGAAGCCATCGGCTCCGGCAGGCCGGCCGCATCGGTGAACTTGTCGTCGGCGATTTCAAAAGTGAACGTCATCACGTTCCGCATGAAGCGGACGCCATATTGCGGCAGGCCGAACGGCTCGATGCGCACGAGCGGTGCTGCTTTCATGATGCGCCGGAAGGCGTCACCCGCCGGCTGGCGAACCAGCACGCTGCGCGCCTGCGCGGTGAGCGCTTCCAGCACGATGCGCATCTCGGCATCGCCATTGATGACCGCATCGGTATCAAGATTTCCGTTCGCCTCATCCCTGGCCAGTTCCGCCAGTTCTGCGACGACGACCAAGTCGGTGCTCGCATTGCCGATGGCCGAGGTCGCCCCTGCACCGCGCCGCTCGATCCGCGTGTCTTCGGTGAAGACCGAGAGCGTGGGCGTGAAGGGCGAGCCAGCCTCCAGCTCTGCGCTGGAAATCGCCCGACTGTCATAGACCCGATGGAGCGCCAGCGTCGGAAACCCCTCGCCGCTGTCGATGGCGGCGGTCGGGCACAGGGCCTCGATGGCAGCGAGGCGGAGCGCGGCAGCGGCGAGCATCAGGAGGACACCTTGTTGAGCCAGATCGCTACGCGCGCCGTGCCGTCACAGTCTGGGTTGGCGGCGACCTGATAGAGCGCCACTGCGCTGCGGATGCGGTCGTCCTGGCGCGGCACCCACGGCCATCCGGTGGTGAGCGCGGTCAGGCAGATCCGGGTGATCTGACGCACGCTGCGATCCCCGGCTGTCGGCCGATTGCTGTCCGCGAACGAGGTGAACTCCGGCGCGCTTTCCAGCGTGCCGAGGAAGCCGAAAGCCGGGCGCGCGGGATCCACGATTGCGGCGGCGTTCGATGCGCGCGGCGGCCGCGTCATGCCGACTGCCGTGAAACTCAGCGTGTCGAAATAGCCCGCCACCGCTGCATCAGCGGCGGCGAGCTCATCATCCCAGCCCATGGCGGGCGTCAGGTCAGGGTCAGCTTGCGCAGCACCTGCGGGCGAGTGCAGAGCGAAATCGGGTTCGTCTGCACCTCGAGGGCACGCCCCTTCCCGTTCAAGGACGGGATCTGCTTGGCGTAGAAGGGGAGCCCAGGAGTGTTCACCGTCTCCTCATAGTCCGCCGGGGCGAACCGGGTGATGAAGAGGCCAGGAACACCCTTGACCACCACGCGCGCCTCAGCCGCCGCGATGTAGGGCGCACCGAGATCCGTGGTGGCCTTGGCTCCGGTGCGATACCGCTCCCAGGTCGCGCCGCCGAATTCGAAGGTGTTCGGAACATCCTGGCGCAGAACAGCCGCGCCGGCATTGTAGAGGAAGGTCTCGGTCACCGCCTTGTGGGTCCACAGGGCGCGGTGGAAGTCGCGGCCGGTGAAGACATGGATGCCGTCATAGGGCTCGTCGAGGGCGTCTTCGATCGAATACACCACGTCCTGCCACAGCGATCCGACTTTGGTGGCCTCGACATCCAGTTCGAGCGACACAGCGGCCGCCTCCGCGATGCCGAAGCGCGTGTACAGGTTGTGCAGCACCTTGCCACTCTTCGAGGTGACAATGCCCTTGATGCCGCCGACCCGCTGGTGCTCGATCGTCATAGTGAGGTCGGCAGCATGGCGCTGCGCCTTGCTCTCCACCCGCTCCTGCAGCGTCTCGAGCTGGCTCTCGGTGCCGAACGCGCGAACGTTCTGCACTTCGTCGGCCTTGATGAAATCGTCGCGCTGGTAGTGGTCGACGATGAACGGCAGGAGGTCGGGTTCTTCGTTGCCGGTTGTCTCGCCGGCGCCACCGCGCTGGGTGGGCTCGACGAGGGCCAGACGACCCTCGCGCATCTCAATGGAGACGACGGTGGTGGTGACGCTGTCTTCCTCGAAGATGCCGGAGGCGGAGACCTGGCCCGGCCGATAGGGCTTCGAGTTCACGGCGGCGGTGAGGGATTCAAGGCTGAAGCCGTCGCCGTCCCAAATATTCACGCGAGGCATGGGGGCAGCTCCTATCGAGCGATTATCATGGCCGCGGCAAGCTGGGTATGCTTGGCCGCGATCTCGTTGACGGTATCGACGCTCGCCTCGAAGACGAGCATCGGCTTCTTCACCTCGCCGAGGCGGGACATGACCACCACCTCGACATCGGCGGCGGTGGCGTCCACGGCGTAGGCCAGCACGGTCTTGGCGGTCTCCGCTCCCTCGCGGCCGGCCACCTCCGCCACCGCCGAGGGCGCATACTTCTTGGACGCAGCGATCTGGCCGAGCACGGTGCCCGGCTTCAGCTTGCCGGCGCCCGACACGATGGTGACGGTGTCGTAGCTGATGCGGCCGAAGTCGGAGAGGACGAAGCCCAGATTGCGCGGGCCCTGCGTCTTGGTGGTGAGGTCCATGGATCAGCCTCCATTCTTGGCGCGCATCGCGAAGATCGCGGCGCGGTCGATCTTGGCCTTGGTCTTGGGGGAGCCGCCCCCGCCGAGGCCGGCAGCGGTGGCGCGGCTCTGCGCATAGAAGGCAGGGTCCGGCAGTTCCTCACCCGCGTCCTCGTCACTCGCCATCGCCTTCGGAGCGGCGAGAAGAGCGGTCTTTGCCTTCTCGGCATCGAGACCGGCATCGGCGAGGGCCTTGGCAAGGTCCTCGCATCCCTTCGCCTCGGGCAAGGCCATGACGGCATCGCGCCGCTCACGGTCCTGATCCTTGGCCTTCATCTCGGCATTCTCCTTGCGGAGACGGTCCAACTCGGCGGCAGTGTCCCCGCCGTTGGGCTTATCCGTCATGGTGGGCTCCTGCTGCTGACGGGGTGATGTGGGCGCTTTCGCCCGCTCCCTGGCCTCGAAAGACCAGTTCTTCTGCTTCGCCAGCGCGACGAGGCGCTTGGGCGCGTGGGCATAAAGCCGATAGTCGAAGGCGGCCACCGGCTCGGCCGGCGTCTCGGATGCCGTGTCGGCGAAACCGGAGGCGACCGCCTGTTCGGGCGTCATCCAGGTCTCGCGCTTCATGACCGCGCGGCAGGCGGCGAGGCTCTGGCCGGACTTCGCCGCGTAAATCCGCGAATAGCCCGACGCGAGCGTTTCAAGCTGCTCGACGGTCTTCTCGTGGTCCGCGGCGGTGCCGAAAGTCATTCCGCTGGGGTCATGGATCATCATGACCGAGCCGGCCGACATGGTGACCGTGTCGCCCGCCATGGCGATGAGGGAGGCAGCAGAGGCGGCGATCCCCTCAACCACGATGTTGATGGCGCCCGGGCGGGCGGTGAAGAGCGCGTGGATGGCCGCGCCTTCGGTGGCGTAGCCGCCGCCGGAATTCAGATGCACCGGGAGGTCGACATTGGGGTCGACCTGCATCAGGCAGAACGCGACATCCGCTGCCGTGAAATGATCCTCGGACCAATCCGCACCGACATCGCCGGACAGCCGGAGCCTTCCGTCGTCAATCATCGCAGCCATGTGCTGATCCTCAATAAGGCCGGTAAACGCCGCGGATGGCGTAGCGCCGCCGCTTTCCCTTTTTGGCGTCGCAGGCGGACTGGAGCCGGGCCAGTTCGGCGTCGAGGTCCTTTATGTTTGCGGCGCCCCAGCGGGTGCGCCGGTTCGTGACGGGAGAACGGATCTCCATCTCGTCGACCTTGTCGCCGGCGATCACCTTCAGCTTGAAGGCATAGAGCGCCTGCCAGAGCGCGCATGGGTCATCGGCGTCCACCTGGGCGCCGTTGATCATCACCATGTTGGGCATGGTCAGGCCGCCGCCGGCTCGCGCCGGCCATCCACAGCCGCACCATCCGGACCCGCGCCGCCGCTCATGCGCTGGAACGGATCCGGCAGGTGGAGTTCATCCACCACCACATCGCGCTCCCGCTTGCGCTGGCGCGCTGTCTCTTCCCAATCGCGCCCGTACAGCGCGCACTCATCGGAGAGCGACGACAGCCCGGTCTCCATGCGGATCTTCGCCGCCATCGCCGCCTTGTAGTCGTCCGCCGTTGGGGCCGCCGGCCCCTGCCATTCCGACCAACAGACGCGGTCACGGTTGGCCGCAAAGGCGCGATAGCCCCCCTTGAACGGAATTCGGCCGGACGCGATCTCTTCGTCGAGCCACGCCTCCATGATCCCTTGCGCCAGCGGTGCGGCGAGGCGTTCCCGGCGGCGGACGGCAAGCGGCCAGATGGTTGCCGTCTCCATACGCACCGAGGAATAGGTGGCGCCGTTGAAATCCATGGATGCGGAGGTGGCGGTGACGCCGATGCAGCGCGCTGCCTCTCGCTTCAGATTGGCAGTGAAGGGTTGGTAATTACTCCCGGGCGTCTGCGCGGTGTGGAACATCAGCTCCTCGCCCGGGCCGAGATGGCCGATACGGGCGCTGTCCGCGAGGTCGATACCGCCGCCTTTCAGCGCCTCGATACGCTGGCCCCACACATCAACGAGATCGCTCACCACGCCGCCAACAAGCTTCTCCCATGACGCTTCCCCGCCATCGAATCCCGCCGGCATCTCCGTGTCCCGAAGGGTCTGGAGCGCCTGCATTGCCTGTTCTGTCGCCTCCGGGCTCTTGATGGTGGCGGCAAAGACGGTCTGCAGCAGTGCCGTCGCCAATGTGGCGTCAGCGAGCTGGTCGTACTGGGCGATCACCTTGAAGATGGGCGCCATCGGTGAGATGCCGCGATAGGCACCGGGGTTTGCCCCTCGGTCCATGACGTGCAGCACCTGCGCCAGGCCGGCACCATCACGGGCGGCAATATCCTTATCGCGCTCGATCCCGTCTTCACGCTGCCGGAACCGGTAATGGGTCGGCCGGCCATTGGCATCATGGAAGATGCCGTCATAAAGCCCCTCCATCTCGCTCGTACGTCGCGGCAGGCGATGTGGCGGGATGAGGGAAGCCTTGGTGCCGGTCTTCACGCCGTAGCGGGCACGATCTGGACCCGACAGATAAGACAGCACACCGAAGCACTCGCCATAGCCGAGGTATGAGCGCATGTCGGCGTCGAGCATCTCGGCGACGGTCGACTTCCCCTCGAGGTCACACTCGGCAGGGCTCCAGCACCACTGCCGATGGCGCGCCTCCACCAACCGGCACCACTCGGAACGCTCTTTCTCGTCATACCCCAGACCCGACAGATCTGGCCGTAGATTGAGCTTGAGCTCGGTGCCGATGGTGTCCACCACCACCTGATCGGCGATGCCGGAAATCCATCCGCAATTGTGCAGGAAATCCAGTGCCAGGGCGGAGGCGCGCTCCGCCGCTTGACGCACGTCGATGGCCGCATCTCGCGTCACCGCCCGCCGCATAGAGAGCGTGCCTGCGCGGTCATCGCGCAGGTAGCGCATGCTCGCGCGGTGCGGTCGCGCCGGCAACGCCGCGGGCGCAGGCATGGCGGTGACGGCACGCGTCCCCGCCTTCACGCGCCACCGCGGCTTCGCCTCGACCATGTCAAATCCTCACGAATAAGCACCCCAACGCTTCCGGGAGCCGGACGAGCGAGGTGGTACGGATGGGGCGACCCGCGGCGGAACCACTGGCGCTTCGAGTGCAGCGGGATCCGGCGAGGACTCTGCTTCCGCCGCCACTTGCTTTTCTGCCTCGCTGGCGAACAGATCGAGCGGCGGAGCCACCACGTGGCGACGGCGCAGCGCCGCCCATCCCGCCGGCGTCAACCGCGAGAGGCCAAGCAGCTCGGCCATCGCCATGGCGTAGACGTGACAATCGAGAAAGTGATTGTCCTTCCTGATCTTCTTCCAGCCTTCAAGGAAGCGGCCTTTAATCATCTTTTGCTCGAACCATTCCGCCGTGATCTGGCGGAAATACTCTTCACCCAGCCAGTCGCCGAAGTGGCAATAGCCGGGAGGGTCCGTGGCGGCGCCACCGGCGAGGCCGACCTTATGCAGATTGCCGTAGAACTCGCCCTTCAGCGACCAGGTGCCGACCGGCCAGACCTTTCCGCCCTTGGCCTTCGGCCGTTTGCCGTTCTTCTTCACCGAGCGGTTCGCCGGCTGGCTAATGGCCGGCACGCCGCGCCCGGGCTGGCCGCTGATGGCATAGGTATTGGCGTGGCGCCGGCACCACTCGATCACCTGCGTGGTGCGGTTGCCGTCGCCGGCGTCCACCGACATGGCCTCGATCCGCCGCTCACCCCCATAGCTATCCGGCCACATGCGCTGGTGCAGTTCGGAAAGCTTTTCCCAGGCGCCGGTGTTTGGATCGTCGGTGGACCCTTCGACAAAGGTGGCCTCGACGGTCCAGGTCTGCCGGTCCTCCGCGAATGCGAGCGCGATGAACCAGATGCCATCATGCTGCACGTCAGCGCCGGCAACGAAGATCAGCCCCTCGGGCGGGATGACACCGCGAGGATACTTCTCCCGGCGCTCCATGAGGCGCTGGTGGTCCGGCGCGTTTCCCCGCATGGCATGGGGCAGCGCCAGCACCAGGTTCGAATAATTCTTCTGCCCAGGCTCGCCGCGCTTCTCCGCCTCCAGCTTGTCGTTGGCGATCGCCTCATAGCTCATCATGAGCGACATGAAGGCGTCGATGTGGAAGCCGGGATGCCTGTCAGGCCCCTCCTTCGTCGGGATGTAGCGGCCCGTTCGAACCTCCGCCACACGCTCCATCTCGCTGATGAGGTGGCCGCAGTCCGGGCAGACGTACTCGGACTTATGCGGGTGCTTGCGGTCAATCAGCAGCCCGTCGTCGCACTGCACAAACTCATGCCGACATTCAGGGCAGCGGATATTCCAGAACCGCTGGTCAGAGCGGCGAAACGAGCGGTCAATCCGGCAATGGCCGGGGTTGTCGCCCAGATCGTCGCCGCTATCGAGCTCCGGCGTCGAGATTTCGAGGATCTTGTAGGACCGCTGCCGGCGGAACGCGGTGAAGCGCCCGAAGAAAAGCACCTCCGGATCGTCGCCGGTGTTGGTCTCCTTCCACTTCGACAGCTCGTCCTTCACCCCGTAGCGACAGGTGCGAAGGGAGAGGTCGATCGCGACATTGGCATTCGAAAGCGAGAGATACCCGCCCGCGAACCGTTTCTCATAGACCGTAGAGCCGGCGCCTGATCGCGATACGGCGGAATAGATGATCCGCTTGTCCGTCTTCTTCTGCCAGGCGTCGATCAGCGGCTGCAGCTTCTGGCCGTTGATGTCCTGCAGGGCGTCGATGCCGGGCACCGCGTAAAGCATGTTGTCCGGCGCCACCTCTGCAAGATAGAGCGACCAGGCGAGCGCGAGGATGGACGCGCCGGTCTGCTGTCCCTTGCGGATGGTCACCAGATTACAGGGGTGCTCGATACTGAGGCAGGCCGCCGGCTCGATGAGATAGGGCGCATCGACCGCCGACCACAGATCGCCCTTCTTCGCGCCGTCCACCAGCACGATGTTCTTCGGCAGCCACTCCACGAACGAAACTGGCGGCTGCGGGCGGACGGTGGCCGCAAGGCGGCTCCCCACCAGGTGCAGTGCGCCGGTGTGCGCGTTCATCCATCCTCATCCGAAAGGGCGGGATCGCTTGCCGGCGCCTCGGCCGCCAACGCGGCCATGGCATCCGCAACGCTGCTGTTGAGTTCGAAGGCAACGTCCCGCAGCTTCAGGCGCACCCCGTGCACCCCCTCCTTCGCCCCAGCGAGCGCCACATCATCCGCTTGGTTCGGCAGGCGTGCGATGATTGCCTGTATCTCCCGGCCGGCGCGCTCCAAGGCCACGCTCATCAGGTCGACGCGCACGAGCTGCTTGCGCTCTTTGGCCTGATCGAGCTTCTCCCGCTCGACCTTCAGCCATTCATTCTGGCGGCGCGCCTCCTCGAAGGAATCCCCGCGGGGCACATCCCCGCCAATTGGGGGTGACGGTCGCGACGCCACCACCTTGGCCGGGTTCGAGAACTGGCCTCGGTGATGGTCGTAGTGCGCCAGCGAGATCCTCGCGACCCGTCCGCGCGTGTCGCGCTCTACCGGGACGCCATGTTGGGCAATCAGACCCTGCACGACCTTGGAGACGGCCTGCTTGCTGATGCCATCGCGCTCCGCGATCTGCGAAACGCTCCACATGACCCGCGGCCCGCTGCTGTCAACCGGCTGCGCCATGTGTCAACCCTGTCAACCCAAGCTAAACCGCTGTTTCACTGGCGAAATTCCGCGATCCGCCGGGACCGTGGGTGTCTTGATGGGCGGATACGGTCCCTGAACCGGGGGGCGCAGCGGTGGCCCAGGTGTTGGGCTTGGCCTGCCTTCGTTGCGACGGGGCAACACTTCGGGCGGCGAAGTGCTGGAGTGACACGCCTTTGTGCAGGAATGTCACGCCCGGCTGAGGAGGTAGGACACCTGCTGCAGGATCACGGTGGCGAACTCGCCCTGGGCGATCTGCGCGAGCATGTCCTCGTACTCGGCCGGGGTACGGGCGACCGCATTGGCCGGGTTCGGGCCGAACAGCATCTCGGTGGGCAGGCGCCCCTTTCCGAGGCGCTGCATCACGATGCCGGCGGCGCGGCGGGCGGAGGCCTTCGGGATGAAGGCGCCTTCGTACCGGCCTCGGCCTCGAACATAGACGCCGTAGCCGCGCTGCTGGGCGCCGAGCGCGTCCAGCGGAATGTTGGTGGACCGCACCGTGAGGGTCACGTCGCCGCCCGAAAGGGAGGAACGCATGCGATCTTTGATGTGCTTCTGCGGCACCTTGATGTGATGCGAGGCGAAGCGCGCATAGGTACGCTCGACCACTTGCCGCGTGCGCCCCGCCGCCCGGCGGAAGGCGATGGCCTGCATGTCGTGGGGCAGGCGCTCGAAGATGCGAGCGACCCTTTGGAAGTCGGACGCATCGAACTGGAGTTCAGCCGTCACATGACCGCCTCCCCGATCGAGCCACGAAAAAACCCGGCCGCGAGGTGCGTACCGGGTTTCTTTTGATCCGTGACAAGAGATGGACCAAATAACTGCCGCACGTCAAGCAGGGATTGGTTTCTTTTTTTGGCCCTCGCGAACAGTCACGGCCCGGACGATGGTCGATGGCAAGATTCGCACCTCCGGAGCGGCGGCCTCCCACGGCCTCGCGGATTGAATGCAACCCGTGACCGTGTGGGCAATCAGCCCCCGCCCCTGCAGATCCTCCGCCAGCATTGCCAAGGCGGCGACCCACAGCTCGCGCTCGCCCCGGTCCACCACGGTACCCATGGGATCGGGCACCAGCTCGAACTTGCGATAGGCGCCGGGATAGGGCCGCTGGCGGGTGTGATTGTAGCCGTCGATTTCCACCTCGGTCGACACCGGGTCGAAGGGACCAGGCGTCTCCTGCACCACGCGGCGAAACCATTTCGGCTTTCCATGCTCGCAGATCATGCGCCGCGCCGGCACCTCGCCCTCCCAAGCCGGCGCGCTGCCGAGGATGGCGTGCCGGATCACGAGGCGGGACAGCGGCTGACGCGGTTTCCTCAGGCCCTTCGCGTCGAGGATGAAGAGGCGTTCCACACCCCGGCGCACCGCCTCCGCGCCCTCATCGCCCAGATCGCCCATGTCGGACAATGGGCTCCAATCGCCGGGCAATTCCACCTCGCGCTTACCCAGCCGTTCCACCGCCTCCGCCACCGCGAGCGCGTCGGGATGGGGATCGTCAGCCGCCATGTCCAAAGGAACCAAGCCCCAACGGTTGGCGATGTCCGTCTCCTGCACCACGGTGTGCAGCACGCTTAACTTCGACATGGCGGACCAGCCCGGCCGGATTGCGGCCACCATGGACGTGGGCCGCCCAACCTTCGGCAGCTCGTCCCGATACGTCCATCGCAGCAACGCCTCGATATTGATCTGTTTCATGACCCACCCTTCCCGGTCCAACCTTGTCCAACCTCGGTTTTCAAGGTTGGACCAAAGAAATCCTTTGCCCGCTTCACTCGGTCCAACCTGTCCAACCTGTCCAACCTCAAAACAGCCATTCGAACCGCGAGAGCGGGACCTTCGGCAAAATTTGGACCCCTGCTTGCGCGCGTGATCACGTGCACGCGCGAGGGGAAAGGTTGGACAGGTTGGACAGGTTGGACCGGCCTTTGGAATGGAAGGCGCCGCTTGGTCCAACCTCGCCTTTCGGTCCAACCTCAAGGTTGGACCGAAAGGCCTTCACCCCTTCAATCCCAGTCTCTCTCACGGCGCGGATGGCTCCTCCGGCTCCGCCACCGAGGGCCATGCGACGGCCTGCCCGACTTCCTCCTCAAACGCCTCCCGGCAGCGATCCAAGGACGGCAGCCGGTAACACCAGGCGCGCCTCATCACCGAGGGCGAAACCTCGTAGAAGGGACGGCTCTTGATGAGGCCCGGCACCATCTTCATGAGCTTGATGCCGAAGGCCGTGAGTTCGCTCTTGCGGCGCACGCCAACCTTGTCGGCGACGGTGATGTAGTCCTCGAACAGGATGGAGACCGGTATCTCCTCCATCCAGTATTCGCCCGCGCTGGTGGTGGTGCCGGTGATCAGCCGCTCCACCCACCAGCTTTCCACACTGTCGAGCGATCGAAGCTTCTGCTCCAGCAACGCCCCGGTGCGTGGGATCTTGCGCAGATCAACGGTGGAGAGGTCGAAGTGCAGCAGGTCGAAGAGCAGCGCCTCCCGGCCGCCATTGGCCAGCTCCTCATCCATCTCGCGGAAATAGTCCGTGTTCTGAGCACAGCGCGGGTTCACATCGAGGACGCAGAAGCGCCGCTCATCCTTTCCCGCCGGCACCACCCAGTCCTCGTTCGACGTCATGAGCAGACGCACGAAATTGTCGAGGCGGATGGGATCGATGCCCTTGGCCTCGATCATCTGGAATTTGGAGGTGACAAGGCCCTTCAGGCGGCCTTCCGCCGCCTTGTCGCCCGCCCACACCGCCTCCTCCGCCTGCAACAGGAGGCAGGACGCCATGTGCGCGTTGAACTGGCCGGTCACATAGCGCGGATCATCCACCGCGAAGTAATGGGCGGGGAACAGCGAGCCGAAAACCTCGCCTATCTTTGTTTTTCCCGTGCCCATCTTGCCGCGCAGCACCACGGCCGTTCCCACCCGCTCTCGCGGCCGCTGGACCATGTGGGCGAACCAGCCGAACAACCAGCGGAACAACACCTCGTCCCCCTCGCACACATTGGTGAGCATGTGGTCGCGCAGGATCGCCCAGCCCCCGGGTTTCTCTTTCGGCGTCAAGGCGAAACCCCGCCACAGGTTCAGATAACCGTTCGTGCTCGCCGCCCCGTCGGGGTTGGGGAAGAACTCGATGCCGGCGAACTGGCGCCGCCGGCGGTGTGTGAGCCATCGCTTGGCCCAGGTGGTGCCTTTCACCTTCCCGTCGGCGCCGCGCACTTCCGTGAAGGTGTTGCTGTGCCATTGGCAGAAGGCCTCCACCGAGAGCAGGCGGAGCCGGTCCTCCATGGGTCCAGCCACCTGCTCCCGCGCGATCACAGCCTTGGAGCCCATGAGCACGAGCGCGTACTCGCTGTTCATCACCTCGACATCAAAGCCGCCGGCGCGCAGCGCAGGATCTTCCTCGGCGAAAGGATCGCTCTCTCCCACATCCTCATCGGGTTGCGGCGAACCCTGCGCGGCCGAGATGATGGCGACGATATCGGCGGCACCCGGGGGCGAGGCCTCGGGGAAATCGGATGCGGAGGTGGTCAAACAGCTCTCCCACCATCGAACGCCGGAAAGGAACTCGAAAGGCCACGGGAATGTTGAAAGCGCCTATCCTGGTCCAGGCCCGTGAGCACCCAATGGCGAAACAGTGGAATACACCGCTGGCACGCACGTTTTCCGTCTCTTGGCACCGGGAGTGGTGCATCAGCACGATCAGCGAAGCCATCGCCTTCATGATGGATTGCTGCGGAACGCTTTCGTCCCGCCACTTCGACGAGGCGATGGACGCGCTGATCCGAGCCGCGACGACCGGCGAGCGCGCTGACATCATCGAGGCCACTGCTGACTTCCGGCGGTTCCTCACGCGGCACAACATGGTGCACGCCTTGAGCTAAGAGGAACAGATTGCTCAGGCACTGTGAATGGATTCGGCAACCCTGCCTTCGGACAGGCCGAGCGCTTTGCGGATGCCGACGGAGGCAAAGCCCCCCAGCCGGGAAGGCGTCGTCGATCACCAGCTGGCGGACGGTCGCGCCGCATCTCCGGAACTGCAACCACACAGCCGGGGTTGATAGCGTTGGGCTGAAAAGGACAGACCATGGACACCCGGCAAAAAAGCCCCTTCCTCGCCCAGCTTCAGCAGCGTGACCTAAGCCAACCCGGCAGGATGATTTCTCGTGAAATGATCGATCGTCTGCTGACTGCACCGGACGAGCGGCCGCGGATCTTGAACAGCCCCGCGCGGCGCGGGCTCGTGCCGAAAGTGCTCCCGTCGACCCGGTGACTTCCGCCCATTCCATTCGCGTCCCAATGGGGCGAACCCGCTGGATGGGCGGATGAGGAAGTCGCTCCCGCGCCTGGGGGCTGATGCGGCTCCGACCGCCTTGTGATAGACTGCCGGTTGCAGGCTCGTGTTCCGAGCGGGGATACCCTCTCATACGCTCTGGCCCCGCGATCCTGGAGCATGGCACCCGCTCAGGAAGCAAGACGGCGGGCGCCGTGATGGCTGAGGGCACCCCGGCCATGCGCCCCGTTGCGGCAACGCCCTGCGGGGCGTTCTCTTGAGGCTGGTCACGACCGTGGGCAGCAATCTGGAACCCATGTTGCCGTAGCCGAGATCTTTCCAGGCCGTGACGAAGGCCTTGAAGATCTCGTCCATGCGCAACGGGCGACACTTCCCATCCGCCCCCGCTGGCGAAGTCCCCCACGGCCATAGCGTTCATTCCGCGGCCCCTTTTCCGTATCCACAAAAACTCTTGACGTCATCTATTTTCGTATCTACAAAAACCTCATGAAGATCACCTTCGACCCCGCCAAGCGCGCCGCCACCCTGGAAGACCGGGGCCTGGACTTTGCAGACGCCGCGCTGGTGTTTGCCGGGCGCACCTTCACGGTGCAGGATCGCCGGCAGGACTATGAGGAGCCTCGCTTCCTCACGGTGGGCGAACTGGCGGGCCGCATGGTGATCGTGTGCTGGACCCCGCGCGGTGAGGCGCGTCGGGTCATCTCGATGAGGAAGTGCAATGACCGCGAAAAAGCGCTCTATCGGCAGCGACTTGAAGAAGGTTGATGCCCACGTGCCGAGCCCGGCTGAGTATGAGGAGATCCCGGAGCTCGACGCCGCCGCCTTCGCCGAGGCGGTGGAGGAGGTGGCCGGCAAGCCCAAGGGCGGGCGGCCGCGCTCGGACAGCCCAAAGCAGGCGGTGAACATCCGCCTGTCGCCGGAGGTGGTGGAGCATTTCCGCTCCAGCGGGCCGGGCTGGCAGACGCGCATCGACGCGGTGCTGAAGGCGCACGTGGTGCAGGCCGGCCGGCGGAGGGCATAATTTGAGGTCATTCAGCGGCCTCTGCGAATGTCGAGGTAGGCGCCGATGACTTCCGCCGCCGCTTCGGCATTGATTGCATTGCCGTAACCGCGCAGGCGTCCCACTCGGGCGGCAGCCCCATGAGCCAGCGGGAATGTGCCGGGTTCAACTGGCCGCCACTTTCCATCCCGGCAGAAGAGCCAGTCAGCATCTCGCCAGAGGCCGTTAACCGGGCCGGGTGGCCCGTGTCGATCATGGACGCTCGCTGTGGGAGCGGAATGCCCGTATCGTGCGGCCTGATCGTCCCGTTGCCTCGACAGCAATCCTGCGCGGTCGGGCTCGGCCAGCCAGCGAGAAGGATGTAATCGTCCAGGTTTCGCCGACGCCCACCCGTCCTCTCGACCATCCCCGAGCGGCTGTTCGCTCCGTCGCGGGACTGCGGAGTGGGCCAGCCCGCGGCGCAGGGCGCCTGCCAAACTGATGGCTCGATCTTCACCCCAGAGATGGGCGTGTGCAGGCCATGCATCTCGCATCTTTCGGCAATGCCTTCGGGCTTCTTCCAATCGGTCATCCCCGCCACCTCGTTCAGTGGACGCGCATTCGTCCCCCAGCGCTCCTGCGTCTTGCCCTTCCAATCCCGAGCCGCTGGCGTCGGCCAACCGTTCAGCAAAGATCCACTGTCGCTGCCGGATGTGTGGCGCGCCGACGCCCGCAGCGCAGAGATCAACCGCCCCGCAGGCGTAGCCCGTTGCTTCCAGGTCAGCTTGTACAAGGTCGAGCCAAGCGAGGCCGTCCTTGCTTGCAACCTGCTCACCAAGGAAGACTGGAGGGCGTCGGACGCGGATGAGATGGTGGAACGCCGGCCACAGGTGCCGCTCGTCATCAAACCCGCCGCCTGCGCCTGCCGCGCTGAAAGGCTGGCAAGGGCATGATCCGGTCCACACGGGGCGATCGTCGGGCCATCCTGCAAGACGCAGGGCGTAGCTCCAGACACCGATGCCGGCGAAGAAATGGCACTGGGTGTAGCCGGCCAAGTCATCAGGTCGAACATCGACAATTGACCGCTCATCGACATCGCCTGGCGCGATGTGGCCGGCGGCGATGAGGCTGCGGAGCCATTGGGCAGCGAAGGGTTCGATCTCGTTGTAGTAGGCCCGACCCATGTCATCACGCCGCCCCGTCGCAGCACTGGCGCAGCAGCGCCTTGTCGGGCTCGGACAGGAAGTATCCTTGCTGCGGCGCGCACGCGATTGACACCCCGAGCGGCGCGAGCTTCGAGCGCATCTGGGAGATGTGCACCAGCAGGGCCTTTTCGCCCCGCGGCTCGGTTCCGCGCGCTCCGTAAAGCACCGCCTCCAGCGCCGCGCGTGTCGCCATGCGTCGCGCCATAAGCACGCGCAGGATCACGACCTGCAAGTGTGTCAGCCGCCACGCCGCGGGGGGCTGAATCTCCTCCATCAGCGCTGCCCGCAGCCGCGAGTTTTCTTCGCGGAGCGTCTCGCATTCGTGCTCCAGGCTGAGGGCATCGAGGGTCACGCCGCCCTCCCCATCAGCGCGTCGTTGAAGTCCAACCCATCAGGCGCCCATGCGATGGTCATTGGCGCCCGATCGTATGTATGGCTACAAATGAGCGGTTCAGCCGCGCACACCGGCGGGAGCGGTAGTGCGGCTGGCCGGCGCCATCCCGACAGAACAAGACGCAGGAGCGCAGACGCGTGCCATACGCAATCGGCATCGTTCATGTGGAGAATGGCGCCTTCGGCATCTCCTTCCCCGATTTTCCCGGCTGCATATCCAGCGGCAATACCCTCGACGAGGCGGTCACGAACGGCGCCCAGGCGCTCGCCTTCCACCTCGAAGGGTTGGTCGCAGACGGGATACGCATTCCCGAGCTTAGCACCCTGGAGAGCCATAAGGCCTGGGAGGCCGATTGGCTCGAGGGGGGCGTCGCGGTCACAGTCCCGGTGGACATCCCTAAGGACAAATCGAGGATGACCGAAGCTAAAGCGATCACCGAGCTCAAAGCGCTGGTGAAGCACGCCGCTGTTACGGCCAAGCGCTCCCGATATCACTGACATCACGCCGCCTCCCCGATGGTGTCAACCAGGTCGCCATCGCGCGGCCGGTTGGGCGCGCGGGCGATGCTGGTGTCGAAGGGTGGGCGCGGCGGGTGGCCGGCGGGACGGTAGGCCATGCAGTGGTGGCGTCGGCAGTAGGACTGTCCCTCCGGTGCCTTCGCCCCGCACACTTCCAGCGTCAGGCCCTCGCCATCCACCGGCCAGCGGCATTGCCACCCTGTGGTGGAGGCCAGCAGGACGCCCGGCCGCTCGGCCGAGAACAGCGCAGAAAAGCGCGCCGGCGGCGTGGGCGGCTTGCGGACACCATCGTTCGGCACGCTCTTCTCAAGGGTCGGCGCCACAACGTCAGGCGTGCGCGGCGGGCATTCAGGGCCGCACGCTGATCGGCCCTTACTGGCCCGCCGCGCTCCCGGCGCCGGGGGGGAGGCGTCCCCCGGCCCGGAAAGGATGATCGGCTTCGGCCGACGGGGGCGCCCGGCGGGATAGCCTTGCGCGCCGTGCAGCCGGAGGCCCATACGCTCGCATTTGCCGATGACTGCATTGCGCGTCACCTGGACGCCAAGCTCACAAAGCCGACTGGCGATCTCCCCGGCGCTAAGTGGCTCCGCCACCAGTGCCCGCAGAGCGGCGACATTCTTCTCGTCAGCCCACGGCCCTCTCGAAACTCCGCTCATGCCGCTTCCCTCCCCACATGCGCCGGGAGATGCCGGCGGCGCCGCAAATCGTTGAAATCGAAACCTTCCGGCGCCCAGGCCGTGGTGCAGAACCGACCGGGCGCGGCGTGGCGCGCCTCGGCACGCTCCATGGCGCAGCGGGTGGCGAAGGGGTCGCTGTCACCGTCGCCGAGGAATGTCTGGTGCACGATGCTCTCGGGCAGCCACATGGCCGCGCTGTCCATGCGCGGCACTGGCCCCTTCACACGCTGGGGCCGGCTGTAGCCGCGCTTGTCCACGACACGTTTAGTGGGATGCGGCACCGTGGCCTCGGCCGCGCCCGCGAGATTGCCGAGGTCGACGCCGGCCGCGAACTCGGTGGCGGAGAGGTCCCATCCCGCCTCCATCAGGTCGGCCCAGACCGAGAGTGTGGTCTCGATCCCCTCCCCCGAAATGCCATGGGTAGCGACCCCGGAAGGCGCCGGCACAAGCTCGATGCGGTTGCCCTGCTTGGTGCCGCGAGATTTCTTCGCCGGAAGCTCTTCGCCTGTGTCGGGATCGAAGACCTCCGCCTTGCCCTTCTCGCGGGTCAGATCCAACCAGGTGAAGTGCAGGCCGCGGAAGATGTGCGTCGGATCGGTGATGGCCGCACCCATGGCCGGGCCACGGTAGATCAGGCGTGGCCGCTTGCGGCCGCGCTCGTCCTCCTCTTCCCCGTGAAAGTAGGGGGCATCCGGCAGGAAACGCAGCACCTTGCAGCGCGGCGGCAGCACGAGCCGGCGCAGCTCGAAATAGGCCAGCAGGAACGGCGCCTCATGGGCACGCTTCCCGTTCTGGAAGATCCGGTAGAGCCGCTGCCGCTCCTCCTCGCGGTATGTCTCGGAGGACACCGTTGCAGCGTCGCGTTTCTTTTGCGCCTCGGCCTCTCGCGCCTCCAGCTCCTCGGGCGAAAGGCGCACGCCCGTGCCGCCCCGCGGCGGGGGACGGCTGGTGAGCGTCTCGCACGCGGCGATGAAGTCGGCACCGTCGAGATACTGCACCAGGGCGATGGCCCGCCCGCCTCTGCCTTCGGCGCGGCACACCCACAGATCCTTGCGGGTGTGGACGCTGAAGCGGTCGGTGCCGCCGCACACCGGGCACGGCCCGCTGCGCTCAATACCCTTGGCCAGCTTGATGCCCCGCTTGTCGATAACCTCCATGCAGGTCACCGCGCGCGCCTCGTCCAGCCACTTCTCGAATTCGGGATCGCGGGCGGAGCCGGTCATGCGTCACCCCCGAAACCAATTGGTGAGCACGGGCGTTGCACTTCGCTATGCACGACTTCTGGTACGAACCTCTGGCGCGGACGCTGGCGCTCAATGACCGCACCGGCGGCATCACTTTGACGACTTTGGCCGACGCTGGTCGTTTTCTGCTCGACCGGTCCGAAAGCTTGATGCAGCCCGCCGAACTTATCGATGCCATCGACCTTGTTCTGGAGGCGGCCAAGAGCGGCGAAGCCGACGACATCGAGGCCGCGACGGTTCAGCTCGAAAGCGTTTTCTCGGCTCAAAGGACGAGGTGAGGTCGCGCAGCTCCTCGCAACGCGATGATTCAGACCAGCTGCGGAACCGGAATGGCCAAGACCGCGTTGCGCCCCCGCTGAAACACGCTGGGATGGCCACAATGAAGTTTCGAACCGAACGCCCACTTCTTCAGGCGCTTGTGCAGCACCTGCGCGGGAAGTCAGACCACAGCCTCGCGTCCGCCCTCGAGGTGCTCGTCGCCGCGAACAGGCAGAGCCCCGTGCTCGACACGAGCCGCGCGGATGCGGCAAAGCGGCTGCCCGGTTGATCGCCCCATGGCGAAGGAATGGGATGCGCCGCTTGCCCGCGGCTTCGACATCACCTGGCATGGCAAGCGCCATGTCGCGACCGTCAGCGCGGCCATCGCTTTCATGATGGAGTGCTGCGGCACCGTGATGTCGCCGCAGTTCGACAAGGCCATGGACGCCCTGATTTTTGCAGCATCGACTGGATCGAAGAAGGACATCGTGGCCGCAACTGAAGAATTTCGTATCTTCCTTGCGCGTCATGCCATGATACATGCATTTGCAACGTGAACCCTGCGGGCTCTCAGAAGCCAGATATCCCATTCCGTATGGGCAATAGATACCAGCTATATTTTCAGCCAAGCTGCAACGATCAGTGATGCCCAGGGTTGTTGTGGTGGGAATACACCCCAACACATAAGGATAACGATCATGGGCAACCCGAACCAACCCGACCAGGACCCGCAGCGCCAGCAGGGCGGACAGGGCGGTCCCGGCCAGGATCCCAATCGCCAGCCCGACCAGCAGCAGGATCGCAACCGCCCCGGCGAGCAGCAGCGCCAGACCGGCAGCGGCAAGGACCAGCAGGGCGGCCAGAAGCGCCCCGATCAGCAGAGCCAGTACGGCAACACGGACGAGCAGCGCCAGGACCAGAACAAGGACAATCCCGGCCAGCGCTGACCGCGCCACAGAGCGAAAAGGCCTCGCCCCCTTCCGGGGCGGGGCTTTTTGCGGGATGCGCCGGCGACGAACCTCCGGCGCGCAGGAACTTTTAGGCCGCAGGCCAGTGCTGGCGGCGGGAGATTTCAGATGACCAATTTCGCGCGCGACCAGCGCCAATCGCTCACCATCAACACCGCCCCGACCCAGATCAGCCGCCGCGGCGCCGCGGCTGCCTATCCCGGGGCGAAGCTGGACTGGACCATTCCCCTGCCTGGGGTCTTCCGCGCTCTGGATGGCAAGGAGATCCGCACGTTGAAGGACGCGGCCGATCTCCTCTCTGGCCACGCCCTCGGTTGCCACGATCCAGCGGTCCGCCAGGTCGCAGCGGATCTGCTCGTTCGCGCCGCCCGCACTTGCACACCGAACGATGTGGCGGCCGCGTCGGAACGGGTGGGACGCTTCCTCCTTATCGAGCGAGTTGCGCACGCCATCTGAGGCCCAAGCCCCCCGCTGAAACCCAGGCGAAGCCGCCGCCGAATGGCCCAGCGCCGCGCCAACGGCGGAACCCGTTGCACCACATGGCGTTTCTAACGCCAGCCCTTGCCGCACCTTTGATCTTGACCGTGCGCCGCGTGGGTATATGACGGTTTTATGACAATCGGATTTGGTATCGGCGGCATGGTCAAGCACTTCGACATACGCTTGCCCCGCGAGGTTCACCTCAAGGGCGCCCCCGGCGTCATCGCGACCATTGATGACGCGAAGGAATTCGTACTGCGAGCCCCGGCGAAGACGACGGCGCAGGCACCTCTGAATCGCACTATCAACGCGGTCATGAAGGCGGCGGAGACTGAAAGCCCCGAGGATTTGGAGGCCGCAGCCAAGTGCCTTGAGCGGCTCGTCGCGCATTGCAGGAAGCGCTGATCCGCAGCGCTCATCCCCACCATGACCGACTGGAAGACGCCCCTCGCTCGTTCGATCACGCTCCGAGGACGTGCGAGCGGTACGCTCTCCACGCTGGAAGAGGCGGGGAAATTCCTGCTCAGCCGGTCCCAAGGGGTGCTGCGCAACGACGTTCTTGCGCACGCCATGACGCTGCTGATGCAGGCGGCGGAGAGCGAAGACCCCAAGGACATCGCTGAAGCCACCACCCAGCTTGAGCGATATCTGACGGCGCAAAAGATGCAGTGACCCTGCGGCAAAGCCTCCTCTATTTGGACGCTTTCCCGGTTTCATGTGCCGCGCATTGAGATCGCGCGCTGGGTTAGGAAGATCCCCTCGGGCCCGCAGCCCCGGAGCCGACGTCTTGAGCAGCAGGCTTGCGCTCGCGCCGCCTGGAATAGCCGGGGAAAGAAAGGCTATGCGGCCTGTCCATTCAAGAATGGGCAGGCCGTTTTGCGTTTCAGCCGAGGAACACGCGGAAACAGACCGTGTTCCGCAATCATGCTGGCTGCGCGAGGGAGTAACGCCATGGCGAAGAGCGCATATCCGGATGATCAGCACCAAAGCCGCATGGATCGGATAGACCCGCCACGTGGGAAGCTGAAGGTCCGCACCCCGGGCCTGGATCAAGCCCGGCATCATCAAGGCGGCGGCACCACCGGCGAAGTCGGCGGAGACCGGCCGGCAGAAGTCTCGACGAGCCCGATCGCCCCTATCGATGGGCGTGACCGTCTTCCCGGAGATGGTCCCGAACGCCTGGGCGAGACTCACTGGGATGACGACCTGATCTATCCCATTCAGCTCGCGCACCCGCAGGTGCGCCTCAAAACATTGCGCGATGCCGGTCGGCTTCTGTCCGGCGAGATAACCAACATGGTCCACTCGGCCGCGCTCCAGCTCGCAGCGAAGAAGCTCGTGCGGGCGGCGAAGACAGGCACGGTCGAAGACGTGTCGGCGGCCACCGATGACCTCGACCGCTTGGTCAGGACTGAGCGGTTGATGTGAGTGACCGCCTACATTCGCCGGTCTCAGCTTGGCTGTTTTCGCACTCGGGCGTCCCGCCAGCGTCTGATCCGGCGGGGCGCTCCGAATTTCGGTAGCGTCTGCCGCTACACGCGGGCAATGAAGGCGCGAAGGATGGGGCGAGCTCATCGTCCGCACCCGGTTTCCAACCGGCCCCCAGGACCATCCGCCCCGCCGCACGCTTGGCGCCTTCTTCGGCTCAGGCGACGTGAGAACAAGTTGGTTCACGCCACCCTCCCCATCTCGAACACCAGCACTTCGCGCTCACGCTCGGTCCAGACGCGGCCATTGGCAGCTTCGCCGGCCAGGGCATCGCGCACGCGGTTGGGAGAGAGGCCGAGAAGTGCGGAGATGTGGCCGGGCGCATAGCCGCGCGCTGCCATCCGCCGGGCGGCGGGCGCGCGGCGGACGTAGTGGCATCGCACGTGGATGACCGCGCAGCGGACCATGCTCCCCTCCCCTGTTGTGTCCAGGCCTTCCCAGCCCGGAACGCGATGAACTCAGGCGCGCCGCTGGCGCGTCCGCTTCGGCGCCTCAGCCGGCACGGCGCCGTCCTCGGCCTCGGGAATTCCTGAAAGGCGCCGCTCGGCGTTCAGCAGCGCCGTGTGGTGCTGCGCGAGCTCGCGGCGAAGCTCCTCGCGCTCGCGGTTCGTGATCTGCCCATCGGCCAATGCCGCGCCGTAGGCGGCGGTGAGGCGGGCGGCTGAGGAGGTGACGCTCACCAGGTCGGCCACGAAGTCGCCGCCGCCCTCACCATCCTCGATGGGCACCAGCCGGTGGCCCGTCAGGGCGGCGAGCGCGCGGGCGAAGACCGGCTTCTGCGAGACGAATTCGAGCAGGAAGGCCGCCTCGAGCGGCGCCAGATCCTTGTGCGCATCACCCTGCCAGCGGCTGATCTGGCCTGCGGAAAAGCCGGTGAGCTGCTCGACGCGCTGCGGCCCGGTGGAGCCGGGCACGATGCTGGCCGCCACGGCTGCGCGGGTGGTGCTCTTGATGAGGGCGATCAGCCCATCGGGCAAAGGGGTAGCGTCCACGAAAAAAGCTCCCTGCTTTTTCGTTCCGAAAACGGCGGTTCAGTGCGAGCTTGGGCTTGTCAGATCACGGCGGCGGGGTTGCCCTCCGCGGGACGGGAGGTTCGGGATGGATGCCAGGAACAGCGACACCGTCACCCTCAGCCGGAAGGAATTCGCGGAGGTCATGAACCTGTGGTCGACCTTCGTCGCCCGGCTCATGGCGCCCAGCGTCAAGCGGGATCCCGGCGCGATGGTCAATCACACCACCCGCGAAGCCCGGATCTTCCGCACCGCCGTCGTGCGGCAGACGCGAAATGCCTTCCTCGTCGAGCACGCGGACGATTTCGCCAAGGCGCTGGAGGAGGCCATCGTCGGAGAGTCCCTCCAACGGAGCCTCTCCGGAGACAAGCCCGTCCAACGCCAGCAGCCGGTCCGCGGCGGTGTCCAAATCCTCAAGCCGGGCGACGGAAAGGTGGCCGATGGCCTGGGTAAGAAGCAGGCCACGCTCTCGCTCCGTCGGCCGAAGAACAAAGACGGTTCCTAGGCGCGCCCGAATGTCCTGGATCTTCTCGATCTGCCATTTCAGATCGCCGAGATCCTCCTCATCAAGGCCTCGCAAGTCGAAGGTGGTGCTCATTCCGCCCGCTCCGAGGTGGGATGCTGGCCGGCAACGAACGCCATATAGGCAGCATAGATTTCAGACGGAGACGCACCTTGGACACCGACGATCTCATTCAAGCGCTCATTGCCCGCATCGCAGTGGTGGAGCAGATGAACCTGACCCTGCTCGCCATGTACGCGCGCGATTTCGAGACGCCTCACCACGTCGCGGCGGCGCTGATGGACGATGTGCGGCAGAGGATGGCCGATATGGGGGCTCAACCGCTCCCAGGCGCAGAACAGCTCGGCGACCGAACCGCCCAACTCGTGAATGAGCTGGAGCGGCGGGCTTTGTCGATGATCGGGCCCCTGCCCGGCAACGGGTGACTGGCTCATGCCGCCATCTCCTGCGAATGGAGGCTCGGCGCTGGCCCGTAAATGTCGGGGCGAAGTGCGTAGCGAGAAATGCCAGTGATATTTTCAACTACAAGCACACGCTTCGCCGGGACCAAATCCCACTGAGAGATCGCCTGCGGGGAAATCCCTATTTGTCGCGACAGCTCAGTCGGGCCACCCGCGAGGCGGATTGCTTCTTCCGTTGGGGAGAGTGCGAGCTCTGACATGACGTCATTAAAAGCACAGCTTTTACCCTGGCACAAGGCACACTTTCATAGACGCACCGTTCTCGGGGCATGAAAAAGAAACAATGAAGGAACTTGGTCGAATTCTGCGCGCAGCGCGCCTTCGGAAGAATATGGTTCTGCGCGAGGTCGCGCAGAGCCTAAAGGTCAGCACGTCCGCTGTTGGACAATGGGAACGAGGTGAAGATGCACCCTCCTCGGATAACCTTCTGCGCGTGTGCCGCCTACTGGGGATCGATCCAGGTCAGGCATTGGTCGGGCGGATGCGTGAAATGGATCACCACAATCTTACTCACGATGAGCATATCGACTCGATGGAAGTTGCCGCAAGGCTCGACTACGATGAAGTGGCGCCCAAGCAAAGCGAGCCTCCATTTGAGGATGCAATTGCCCAGATAGCCGGCCGGATGGGAGGCGGATCGACTGGCGAAGTCGTCACGATTCAATTTGGGGAAATGCAAACGCTTGAGCCCGTCGCCGATTGGTGGCGCGTCCCGCCAGGGGCTTTGCGATCTCTCGCTGGAATTTCGGCACATCACATTGCGGGATGGGTAATGGACGGCGACTCGATGGAGCCAACTATCAAGCGTACAGATGTGGTATTTATCGATACGCGCCGAAGGTCCGTAGAAGCGGATGGAATTTGGGCAGTAGACTACGGCCAGGGGCGGACACTGAAGCGTATTAAGGTGAGGCGCACAGGATCAAACGCCCGGTGGATCCTTTCATCAGATAATCCGCTGTATAGCTCCGACGAATTTGACCCTGATGAAGTTACCATCTTTGGCCGTTACCTTTTTCGGTTTACTCAGTTTTAATTGCCCATGTTTTTGCTCGCCCCCTACCAGCAACGCCAAGGCAAACGATAACTGATCTCCTCTCAAGGGTTCGAAGAGCCAGATTTATGCTCTTCGGATTTGTAAATTTTGTATCCATTTTCTCCTGGATCTCGCTTGTACTAAGTGGGCCAAATGCTTTCAGCGCACCTATAATCGAATCTTGCGTTGTTGAAGCAGCGCCACGCCCTTTTGAAAGAACTCTCTGCCTGATCTCACGGATTCGACCCTCATGGCCCATTCTAATGCGCTCATGCAACGCCGAAACATCTATCTCAGGAATGTGTTTTTTCAGCACGGCAGCGACAAATTCGCCTTTTTTTGTAAGTCTGTAGCCAGAATGGCGGCCACTCTCGACAGAGATCTTTTGGATAAGCCCAGACTGAGTAAGCCTCTGAACTACTTGCCCAGATCCATTCGCTCTTCCAATGTCCTTTTTAAACGGCAAGCCATAGGTCAAATCAATAGTCTTAGCTTCGCCCAGAACATCTAGAATTTGAATAAACCGCGCACGCAGTCGCCCAAAGTCGCGTAGCGGATCGGCTGTCGTCACCTTGACTGCATCTCTATCATATTGCGGATGGTCTAGACCCCGCGGAGTGATGGCAGCATAACTTCGGTTGCCAAGCTTAAATGTGATTACCAGGCCCTGGGTGCTCAATTGCTGAAGATAGGTCTTCACTTGATGCCCCGCCACCCGAACAAGCGAGGCGATGTCGTCGAAGCGAGCAAGCGTTTCGGGCAAAAACGTAGAAATAATTCTACCTCTTGTCTCGTGTAGATTGGGGGCTCGAAGTAAGATCGTTTCCTTACCGGCATTCTCTGTTCGTACATAGATGAAGGCCCCCTGCTCCCCCGATACAGGAAATCTGCGTATTCGCCCCTCTGCCATAAGCTTCTTCGTCATCTGATCGACGCGCTGACGAGTGACGCCCAACTCAATTCGCAAGAAGGACGCGGAGCGCGGGGAAGAGAGCAGGTCCATAGCCTTCAAGACAGTAGGGCTTTCCGGCCCTCTATTCAACCTAGGAATTTGCGTCGACTCCGTCTGCTCTACCCCATTCAGCAAATAAACCCCGTGTTGCACCTTCTTCATAAGTCCGTTTGCCAGCATTCTTACTATGGCGTTCGCTACTTCTGCCTGTGGGACGGCAGGCATCAAGCTTAGTAATATCGCTTTCCGCCTCCACGGCTTTCCGTCAGAGAGAAGACTGACGACCGCTTTTTGAGTATCCGAAGTCGCTTTAGGCGCTGATGTTGTGGTGAGTACAGGCGTGTCGCGAACGATAAGAATACTCGCGATCTTGAACTCACGCTCCAGGACATCCCTTAACCGGGCTTCGTTGAGAGTTTCGGACGAGAACTCCAACCTGTATTTATGCATCGATTATCCGCCCCTTTTAGTGATCTCAATGCATTCGCCTTAAAGTTGTCAACCGCGTTTTTATGCTGAGCGTGACTCGATTCCGTCACCTCGCTCGAAGAGCCCGGCGTCTCCGCAAAGAGCAAAATTCGTCACCCAGACATAGAATGAAAGCTGCACTTGTTTTATAATAAAAGTCGTGCTTTTATGCCGTGGCCAATAGTGATGAGGACGGCATGTCGCCCCTGGAAACGACGCAGGCCAAAAGCGCCCCTTCAACGGCGCGCGCTGCCCGCACATCTCCCTTCCGCCTACTGCGTCTTCGCAGCCTCGGCCATGCGCTCCAGCGCAAGCTCAATGGCGCCTTCCAGGGCGGTCGCGGCGGCCTGCAGCACGGCGTCATCCCGGATCTCGGGAGCGAGGGAGTCGGAGAAAGCCCGGAGCGTCCGCTGCATGCCGGCGCCGATATCCGCCACCATCGTCTCCGCGGTGCTCGGCGCCAGGCGGGCGAGAGCGGCAGCGAGGTCGGCGAAGGCATCCTGAAGCTCGCTAAAAGCGATCTTCGTCGCGACCATCTCGCGCTCTGGCGTGAGTACGAACACTTCTGTCTCCTCCATGATCGGCCGCTTGTGCGGCTCGCTTGTGCGGAACCTAACATTGCGGTGCACGCATGAGCCAAGAGCTTGAGCGTGTCTGTGCAATGGCGCAGGCCATGCAAGATCGGCGCCGGGAGACCGGCGTCTGCACCCGCGACGATCTGGTGGCCGCCGGCTTCACCCGCGCCGAGATCGCCACCCTCAGCGATGCCGCCCGCGCCCTGCTGGTGCCGGAAGCGCCCGAGCCGGGCCGCATCGTCCTGCACCCCTCTGCCCTCCCCTCCGCCTTTCTTCCCACCGGCGCGCCGCGCCGGCCCCACCCCAGGCAGATGGCCTTCGCCGAAGCCGTCGATTTCCACGGAGCCCTTCGATGACATTCACCGAATGCCCGCCCGACGTGGCTGCGGGCGATATCGTCCGCTGCATGTCGCTGGCGGGCCTCAAGGCCGACAGCCCGCTGCTCCTCGGCAACGTCTACACCGTGCGCGCCAATGAGGGCCTCGACGATGTCGAGCCCATGCAGCGCTCGCGCGTGCCGGTGATCCACCTCGCGGGGATCGCGGGCGGCCCTTACGCCACCTTCCGCTTCTCTCTCGTCTCGCGGCGGCGCGAGGCGGCGGCGCAGGAGGCAGCGGCCACCGCCGCGCGCATGGCGCGGGTGATGCATGAGCGGGTGTCCCTCACCGGCCACTGCACCGAGCACGACCTCGCCCGCGCCGGCTTCACCGCCGCGCAGATCCTCGAATTTGCCGATGACGCCCGCGGCCTCGCCGGCGCCCCCTCCGAACTGGCGGCGGCGTAGCCCATGGGCGCGCTCATCGCCTTCTCTCCCTCCGGGCGCGGCCCGGAGAGCATCACCAAGCTGGTGTGGGCCGCCTCGCAGGGCCTGCTTCAGGCCACCCGCGAAGGCGAGCGGGATGTCGCGGAGAAGATGGGCGTGTGGCTCGCCAACACCCGGGAAGACGCCCGCTGCACCCCTGCCCTCCGCCGCACCATCGACCGCGCGCTGGAGATCGCTCTCCGCCGCTTCGGCGGCACCGCCCCCAGCTTCAGCCCCGTGCAGCCCGACGACGGCGACGGCTATTCCGGAGACGCCGCGTGACCGCGCCCGACATTTGGATCCAGACCACCACCGGCCGGGCCCTGGACCTCATGGCGCCCACGGCGGACATGGTGGACATCGTCACCGACCTGCCGGAGGCGCTCGCCCGCCTACCCCGCTTCATCGGCCATGTGCAGTCCGGCGCCTATTCGGTGGCGCAGCACCAATGCCATGGGTCCGAGGCGATCATGGCGGAAACCGGCAACCAGCTGCTGGCGCAGGCCTTCCACCTCCACGATGCGCACGAATATGCCATCGGCGACATCGGCACGCCGGTGGCACAGGGGCTTGAGGCGCGGGTGGGTGCCAAGTTCGCGGCGCTGCCGGGCATCGGCGGCCCCACCTGGGAGCGCGTCGGCCGCAAGCTGTTCCGCGACGCCCTGGCCGAGCAGAAGCGCGACCTGGACATCGCCATTTACGAGCGTGTCGGCCTCCCCTGGCCGCTGCCGCCGGAGATCCTGGCCCAAGTCCGCGTTTGGGACCTGCGGATGCTCGCCGCCGAGCGCGCCCACCTCCTGGCCAAGCCGCCCTACCCCTGGGCGGCGGAAGTGGAGGCGGCAGCACCCATCCGCATGAAGGGCCGGATCACGGTGTGGCCGTGGCCCAAGGCCGCCGACGAATGGCGGCGGCGCCTGCACCTCCTCTTCCCCCACCTCCCCGCGCGCCGCGCGGCCTGAAGGAGCCCGTCCATGTCCCCTGCCCCCCGGATCATCCGCAGCTTTACGCAGGCGCTCGGCCTGCTCGGCCGCGGCAAGCTCGAGCAGAAGCTCAATGACGAAATGGAGCGGGCCATCCGCGCGCTCCAGGAGCACCCCGAGGACAAGGCCAAGGCGACCGTCACGGTGACGCTCACCGTCACCAAGCTGAACGACCGGCTCGACATAAAGCCCGACGTGAAGGTGAAGCTGCCCGAGGAGAAGGGCATCCCGAGCACCACCTTCTGGCCCCTCGATGGCGGCCTGTCCGTCCAGCATCCCAGCCAGACCGACATGTTCGCGGGCCCGCGCGCCGCCGGCGGCGCCGAGCGCGAGTTCGCCTGACCCCTTCCCCCCAGCCTGAGGACGCTTCATGACCGAAGAGACCAACACGCCCAAGACGGGCGAAGATAGAAAGCCCAGCATCCCGCCCAGCCTCGCGGCAGCTGTGATCGGCCGCGTTCTTGGCGGCAGCGAGAACCGCGCACCCTACTGCGGCTCGTTCGACAGCGATGCCATCGACGCGCTGAAGAAGCTCTCGCAGGAAGCGAGCGAGCCGAAAGTCATTTTGGTGCCGACCGCCGGCCTCGAACCCGGCCTGCCCCCCCAGGTGCCCATCATGTGGGACCGCGCAATGCAGGAGCCGGTGTCCCTTCTGGAGACCCTGGAAGCGGCCCGTCCGAAGATGGTGCGCAAGGGCACCGCGACGGTGGAGACGCTCTCTTCCTTCATCGCCCTCGTGAACCGCCACAAGGACGCCAACTCCGCCATCTTCGCCGCCACCTCCTGGCCCAACCCGAAGCTGACGGCGGTGCTCGACTATCACACGACCGGCCACGACGCCCGCTGGGGCAGGCACCGGGTCGAATATGCCTTCCCGCTGACGGAAGAGTTCAAGACCTGGATTAAGGGCAACGGCGAAGCCTCCGCCATGACCCAGGGCGATTTTGCCAACTTCCTGGAAGAGCACGCGGCCGAACTTGCGGCGCCGACGGATGGCGAGCGCCAGGAGTTCGAGACACTTTTCAAGGAGCGCTTCGCCACGCCGGCGGAGTTGCTCGACCTCTCGCGCTCGCTCGAAGTCTATGTGGGCGCGACGGTGAAGCAGGGGGTGCGCCCGAAGAACGGCGAGCGCCAGATGGTGTTCGTGACCGAGCACACCAATGCCAATGGCGACCAGATCGATATTCCCGGCATCTTCATGGTGTCGGTGGCGCCCTTCGTGTCCGGCGACGCCGAACCGCAAGTCGTCCGCATCCCGGCGCGCATCCGCTATCGGATGAAGGGGCAGGAAGCCATCTGGTTCTACCAGCTCTACCGCTGGGAATACTGGCTGCGCGAGCGCGTCCAGCGGGACCTCGCTTTCGCCGCCCAGGAAACCACTCTGCCCACCTATGAGGGCAAGCAGGAAATGGCGGCCTGACATGGCGACGGCTGCCTCCCTCGAACGGCGTCGCCGTGAGGCGGCGGCGGCTGCGGCCACGGCCGTGACCAAGGCCGTTCGCGGGCATCGCCCGCGCGCGGCGCACTATCGGAAGATGGTGCAAGCCACCTGCGACGCTTTACGCGCGGAGATCCGCGAGGCGAAGGCGCGCCGGGCGGCGGCTCGGAAAGCCGAGCTCCCCGATCTCTTCGGCGAGATGGAAGCGGCGGCATGACGAATGACATCTCCCTCGTCGCCTACCGCAGCACATCGCTGAACTGAAGGAAAAGCGGGGTGGCCAGCTATGAAACCTCACGCCAGATCGTTCTCGCCCACTGGGCTTGGCGCATCTCCGATTCCGCCTGCTGGCTTCGGAGATGGCTTCTTAGAGGCCTTGCCCGGCGGCCTACCGGAGCGCCCGGAAGCCCCCCGATTGGAGATTTGCTGCCGCGTCTGTTCGGAATGCTTCGCATCGTCTTTGGCGGTGGGAGGGGGGTCCTTTTTCTTCATCACAGTCCCTCAGTGGACGACGAGCATGCGTCGCGAGGCGAGGACGCGCGTCAGATGATCGGTCGCGGCCTCTGCGTCGCTCCGAAGGCCAGTGCTGGCGGCCGACATGATCGCGGCCATGCAACTGGCAAGCTCCGGGTTTTTCGTGACATCGCAGAACCGCGAGACGAGGAATTCTGCGCCCTCGATGAGGGTGGTGAGCGCGCCCCTTTGCCGGCCGGAAAGGACGACGGGGCGAGTGAGTGGATTAGTCCAGTGATCAGTCATTGCGTGCCGAAACGCGCGGCTGTCGGCTCCGGTTTCACCTTGAACGAAATGTCGCAGAGGCGTGATCCCGAGCCGCTGGCGACCTTCCGGAAGGCAATGCCATGAAGGCTTTCTCCATCATCCAGCCGTGGGCATGGCTCATCGTCAACGGCCACAAGGACGTTGAGAATCGCAAATGGAAGCCCTGGAACCCGGGCCTCCACTTCCGGGGCGAGGTGCTCATCCATGCCGGTAAGAAGTTCAATGAGGATGCGCTCGCCTTCGTGCGCGGCAACTTCCCCCAGATCGTGCTGCCCGAGACCTTTGACCGGGGCGGCATCGTCGGCAAGGCCGTCATCATCGACGCGGTGACGGAGCACGAGAGCCCCTGGTTCTTCGGCCCCTACGCCTTCGTACTCACCCGGGGCGAGCCCCTGCCCTTCCTACCCTGCAAGGGCGCCCTCGGCTTCTTCACCCCCACCTTCGACCCACCCGAACCCGCGCCGGCGCCTACTGCCGCTGTCGGGCCTGCCCAAGGGAGCTTGCTGTGACTGCCTCAGGCCAGATCGTTCTCTCCGACCGGGCTTGGCGCATCTCCGATGCCGCCTGCTGGCTTCTCCGGCGGCGCCTTTTTCTTGCCCTGCCCCCGAATGTGAGCCTTGTCGTTAGGCTCCCCTTGCTGTCGCGTGATCTCTTTCTGTCGCTCGACTTCATCACTGCGATGCGGGCTGTGTTTGGTGCGCTCTCCGGCCATCAGGATAGGTCTCCGCTTTGGGATAAAACGCACTCGGGCCAGTCCCGTTGCATCTCCCCTTTCACCCAGAGGAGGCACACACCGATGCCTAGCATGCGCGCGGCGCTGAAGCGCGATCCCATTCAGCTCTGGGGCGTGACGGTTCGCGCCATCCTCCTCATCCTCGCTGCGATGCTCTCAGCCGGCGCCTACGCGGCACCCATCGCCCCCGGGCAGATCAACGTGCGCGACGGTGACACGGTCATCGTCGGGGCGATCCGCTATCGTCTGGTTGGGTACAACACTCCGGAGGTGGGCTTCTCCGCGAAATGCCCCCAGGAGCGGGCTTTGGGCGCCCAGGCGACGCAGCGCCTGCGCCGCCTCGTCGCCGGCGGAGGGCTAGATTTCGAACGCGTCTCCTGCCAGTGCCGGCCGGGCACCGAGGGCACCCCCGCCTGCAATTACGGCCGCCTCTGCGCGCGGCTGACGGCTGCCGGCCGGGATGTGGGCGAAACCCTCGTCGCTGCCGGCCTCGCCAAGCCGTTCCGCTATGGCAAGGACCGCTTCCCCCACGATTGGTGCTCGAGGTAAGGCGCCAATGTCCACGCGCCGCACCAAGGCCACCGTCTCCGAGCTCGAGGCGGCCACCGCCCAGCTCGCGGAGATCGTGGTGTTGTACGGTGCCAAGTATGCACCGCTGATGCTCGCCATCGAGCGCGAGCTCGAACTGGCCAGGAATGAGGAAGATCCCGTCGCCCGGGCCCGCCGCATCCTCGAGGCCTACAGGTCGGGTGGCGGCCTGAAGGCGATGCGGGACAGCCAATCCGCCGCCTGAGCCAGCGACGGCCCGGCGCCATAGCGCGGCCGGCTCCATTTATGGCCCATGAGTTGGGCGATCACCTTTTCCGGTGCCTCGATGGCGGTGAGCCTGTCTTCGAAGGTATGGCGCAGGCTGTAGAGCGAATGCGCCGGCGAGGGCCGTAGCCCCTTCTCCCGAAAGAACCGACTCATGTATGCCGAGAGGCCGGCGGACTTGTCCCGATAGCGGGGGAACCCGGCCGGGCAACGCCGCGCGGCCGCGAGGGCGGCTCCGACCAGGGGGATTTTCCGCTCGGAGTGGGGCGTCTTCATCTTCCGCCCGTCCGGCACCACGTGGACATAGGGAATGTCCGCGTCGAGGAAGATGGTCTCATCGGTCAGGTTCACCACCTCCGAGGGGCGCAGGCCCGTGTCGGCAATCAGGTAGATGACGCACCGCGCCTCGATGTTGAGCTCGCCGAAGGTGCCGGCGGCGAGGATCTTGTCCTGTACAAAGGCGGCATCGTAGGCGGCGCGCTGGCCCGTAGCCCCGCCCTCGATTCTCAGCAGACCAAAGACCGGCTGAAGGCCGAGCCGCCGCTTATTGTCCACCGTGCGGAACATGCGGTTGATGTGGCCGAAATCCTTGTTGGCCGTCTCGATCTCGATGCCCTCGCGCAGCACCCGGTCTTGCCACCAGTCGCGGAAATCAAGGGCGTCGTTGCGGGTGACGTCGGCAACTGGCTTGTCGCCGATCTTGTCGATGAGGTTCGAGATCGCGCGCGCCTTCGGGGAGCGCCAGCGGCGCACCTGGTCCTCCGACATGGAAGAGAGACTGGCACGCTGGATATCCTCGAAGGCCTCCAGCAGTCCGGACAGGCGCAAGGAAGGTGCCTCCTCTCCCGCGAGGAGGGCGGCCGTCAGTTCCGGTTGGATCTCCGGCCTCTCCTTAACTGAGACAGCGAGAGCCGCAAGGCGGCGAAGGATCTCGTCCGGGAGGTCGGCGAGCGCAGCAATGGGGATGTAATTGAACCCGGCCCGACGGGCGAGCTTGCGAGCCTCGTCATAGCGCTCCTGTGCCTCGGCCGAGCGCCCGGCGGCGAGCCCGCGCCAGTATTCCTCGAGCTCGGCATTGAGCGACCGCACTACCCCCCGAGCCCGCACGCCCCGCGGGTCGTCGGCCACCGCGATGTGGGTGGATTCGCGGATCAGCACCCGACGATCAAGCTCGGAAAACGCCTTCGGCACCCGCCGTACGAGATACCAATACCCGCTACGCTTGTGCGGCTCGATCTCGCGCGCCATCGCCCCAAACCGCCCCAGATGTTACGCAAAATGTTGCACAACATTCCGGACAGAGATGCCTCCGAAAGTCAATGGCGGAGCGCAATTGCGCGATATTTCAAGGACTTAGCAAGGAGCGGGGTGGCGGAGAGGGAGGGATTTGAACCCCCGATACGGTTGCCCGTATGCCGCATTTCGAGTGCGGTGCATTCGACCACTCTGCCACCTCTCCATCCGGGGGCACGGGAGGCCGTGAGGCGCGCCCGTCGCGTGGTTGAGCGCTTCTAGCGGAGAGGCCGGGCGGTTACAAGACGTTCGCGCACCGAACCAACTGCCAATCCCCCTCCCCCGTAAGCAGGAAGGGGAGCACGGCACTCTCGTCCGAAGATCCCGCTTTATTCTTCCGCCTCCGGCGGCACCGGCCGCGAGCGGCCCTCATCGTCGATGGCGACGAAGGTGAAGGTGGCCTCCGTGACCTTCCGCGTCTCCTCGCTCTGGCGGGCGCGGCGCCAGGCCTCCACCTCGATGCGCATGGAGGTGCGCCCGACGCTCAGAACCCTGGCGAACAGGCTCACCTCGTCGCCCACCGCCACCGGGCTCAAAAAGGTGATCGCCTCCACCGCGACGGTGGCGACGCGGCCGCGGGCGCGGCGGGCGGAGACGTTGCCGGCGGCAAGGTCCATCTGCGACATCAGCCAGCCGCCGAAGATATCTCCGTTGGGATTGGTGTCCGCCGGCATGGCGATGGTGCGGATGGCCGGAGCATCCTTAGGCATGACGGCCTGCTTGTCGTGCATCGTCCCTCACTTTCTGGAACGACTTTACCAAGCGGCGCGCCCGTCGCGGAAGACGGCGGGAGCTGAACAAATGCAAGGCTTTTGCATTGACAGTCGCCCCCCGTTGCGGCTAAAGGGACCGCTTCGCGCGGGCCGTAAATGCCCGCACACCCCAACCCGACCGAAGAAGCCGGCCCTTCGAGGCCTGGCTGAACACGAAAGCGAGACAAGAATGTTCGCGGTCATCAAAGCAGGCGGCAAGCAGTACCGCGTCGCCGCCGACGACGTCATCACGTTGGATCGAATCGAGGCCGAGCCCGGCGCGAGCCTGTCCTTCCCCGTCCTCATGCTCGGCGGCGAGACCATCGTGGTCGGCGCCCCGCTCGTGGAAGGCGCCTCCGTCACCGCCGAGGTGGTGGAGCAGGCGCGCGGCGACAAGGTCATCGCGTTCAAGAAGCGCCGCCGCCAGAATTCGCGCCGCAAGCGTGGCTTCCGCGCCGACCTCACCGTCGTGCGCATCACCAACATCGCCGCCGGCGCCTGATAGGAACGGAGAGCACAGATGGCTCACAAAAAAGCAGGCGGCTCGTCCCGTAACGGCCGCGATTCCGATGGCCGCCGCCTTGGCGTGAAGCGCTTCGGCAGCGAAGCCGTCATCGCCGGCAACATCATCGTGCGTCAGCGCGGCACCAAATGGCACCCGGGCCTTAATGTCGGCATGGGCAAGGATCATACCCTGTTCGCGCTTACCGACGGCAAAGTCGAGTTCCGCACCAAAGCCAACGCCCGAACCTACGTATCCGTGATTCCCGCCGCCGCTGAGGCGGCTGAGTAAACGGCGAGACCTGAAAATGCAGGTTCCCGCCGGTCTCGTTGACCCGGTGGGAGCCTGATCCGGAACAATCCGGGCTCCTGGACAAACCGGGGAGACGAGACGTCTCCCCGGTTTTCGTTTGTCCGCCCCTCGGCCCAGGAGCCCGCCATGACCATCGTCGAGACGCCGACCGGAGCGCTGCTCCAGGAGAGCTGTATCCCCGTCCTCGAAACCGCGCGGCTGGTGCTCCGCGTGCCGCAGATCGAGGACGCCGGAGCCATCGCGGAGCACGCCAACAACCGCAAGATCGCGGAGATGACCGCGAACCTGCCCCATCCCTATCGCCCCGCCGATGGCCGGGCCTTCATCGAGCACCTTGCCGCCACCACCGAGGGCGCCCATTTCGCTGTGTTCCTGAAACACGAGGCGGGCCTTGCCTTCGCCGGCATGTGCGGCTTCGGTCGCCGCCCGGGCGAGAGCGCGCCGGAGCTGGGCTATTGGTTCGGCGAGCCCTTCTGGGGCCGCGGCCTTGCCACCGAGGCGGCCCGCGCGGTGATCGACTACGCCTTCTCGGAAACCGACACCCTGCGCATGCTGGGCGCCGCCCGCGTGGTCAATCCGGCTTCCCGCCGGGTGCTGGAGAAGTGCGGCTTCCAGTGGTGCGGCGCGGGCCTCACCCGGGTGAAGGCGATCGGCGCCTCCGTGCCGGTGGACCGCTTCGAACTCGACAAGGGCACCTGGGCCTCGCTGCGCGCCTGGGGCTCCACCGCCCTGCCGCTCCGCCGCACGCTCGCCCATTGAGGCCACGCGCGCGTCCGCCACAGGCGGGCGCGCGGTGCATCTGCTATGGAAGCCCCAGCTCCCGAGCATGAGGCATGAGATGGCGCGCCACCACGACGACCTCCCCTACCGCCCCTGCGTGGGCATCGCCGTGTTCAATCCCGCTGGCCACGTCTTCATGGGCAAGCGGGCGGGCGGGCCCGAGCATGTGGACATGACCCATTCCTGGCAATTGCCCCAGGGCGGCATCGACAAGGGCGAGGAGCCCCTGGAGGCGGCCCTGCGCGAGCTTTATGAGGAGACGTCCATCCGCTCCGTGAAGCTGGTGGGCGAGATCGAGGACTGGCTGAGCTACGACCTCCCCGGCCGCATCGCGGGCGAAGCATGGAAGGGCAAGTATCGCGGCCAGACCCAGCGCTGGTTCGCCTTCTCCTTCACCGGCCAGGATGCCGAGATCGACATCCTTCGACCTGGCGGCGGCAAGCACAAGGCGGAGTTCGTGGACTGGCGCTGGGAGCAGCTGGACCGGGCGGCGGAGCTGGTGGTGCCGTTCAAGAAGCAGGTCTATGAGCGGGTGATCCACGATTTCCGGCGGTTCGCGGGGGCGTGAGGTTCTGCTCCGCATGCTTTGTCCTGGACAAGCGACGCTGAAAGGGAGCGCAGATCCGGGACCCAGCGCAGGAGTCTGCCGAAGGCACTTCAACCCATCACCGCTGCCGCGCAGCGGTGATGTCCTTTACGCTGGTCGCGGGCTGACCGCTTCGCGGGAGTCTTGCGCTGGGTCCCGGATCTGCGTTCGCGCTTCGCGCTCACTTGTCCAGGACAACGGCACTCCTCACGCACGCCCCCTCACCCCGGCGCGCCTTCCTTCAGCAGCTTCCACGTGATGGAATCGATCAGCGCCTCGAACGACGCGTCGATGATGTTCGGAGACACCCCCACCGTGGTCCAGCGCGCCCCGGTCTCATCGGCGCTCTCGATGAGCACGCGGGTGATGGCCTCGGTGCCGCCGTCGAGGATTCGCACGCGATAGTCCGTGAGCCGCAGCCCTGAGATGAAGGGCTGGTACTTACCGAGATCCTTGCGCAGCGCCACGTCCAGCGCGTTCACCGGGCCGTTGCCCTCGGCGGCGGAGATCAGCACCTCGCCGTCCACATGCACCTTCACGATGGCCTCAGCCACCGTACTCATCTCGCCGCGCGCATTGTAGCGGCGCTCCACGTTCACGCTGAAGCGGTCCACCTGGAAGAAGTCCGGCACCGCGCCCAGCATGCGACGCGCCAGGAGCGCGAAGGAAGCGTCCGCCGCCTCATAGGAATAGCCCAGCGCTTCGCGCTCCTTCACCTCTTCCAGGAGGCGGACGAGGCGCGGGTCCTTCTTGTCCACGTCGACCCCCAGCCGCTCCAGCTCGGAGATGATGTTGGACTTGCCCGCCTGGTCGGACACCATCACCCGGCGATGGTTGCCCACCAGTTCGGGCGGCACATGCTCATAGGTGGCGGGGTCCTTCAGGATGGCGGAGGCGTGGATGCCCGCCTTGGTGGCGAACGCGCTCTCACCCACATAGGGCGCATGGCGGTTCGGCGCGCGGTTCAGAATCTCGTCGAGGACGCGCGAGACACGGGTGACGTCCGCGAGCTGCTCGCGGGACACGCCAAGCTCGAAGCGCCCGGCATAATCCGGCTTCAGAAGCAGGGTCGGAATCAGCGAGCAGAGGTTGGCATTGCCGCAGCGCTCACCGAGGCCGTTGAGCGTGCCCTGGATCTGCCGGGCCCCGGCCCGCACAGCAGCGAGCGAATTCGCCACCGCCTGCTCGGTGTCGTTATGGGCGTGGATGCCGAGATGATCGCCAGGCACGACGCGGGTCACGTCCGCGACGATGGCCTCTACCTCATGGGGCAGCGTGCCGCCATTGGTGTCGCACAGCACCACCCAGCGCGCCCCGGCCTCATAGGCCGTGCGGGCGCAGGCCAGCGCGAAGTCGCGATTCTCCTTGTAGCCGTCGAAGAAGTGCTCGCAATCCACCAGCGCCTCGCGGCCGGCGGCGACCGCGGCTGAAACGCTCTCGCGGATGGAGGCGAGGTTCTCCTCCTCCGTGGTCCCGAGCGCCACCCGCACCTGATAGGCGGACGCCTTCGCCACGAAGCAGATGGCATCGGCCTTCGCTTCCAGAAGGGCCGCGACGCCCGGGTCGTTGGCGGCGGACCGGCCGGCGCGCTTGGTCATGCCGAACGCCGTCACCTTGGCCTTCGCCGGGTGCGCCTCGGCGAACAACGCCGTGTCCAGCGGGTTCGCGCCGGGATAGCCGGCCTCCACATAATCGATGCCGATTGTGTCGAGGAGGCCCATCACTCTCAGCTTGTCGGGCAGCGTGAAATCGACCCCATTGGTCTGCGCCCCGTCGCGCAGGGTGGTGTCGAAGAGATAGAGGCGTTCACGCATCGGCTCCGGCGCCGTGTTCATGATGGCGGCACCTTCTCCGGCTCGAACGACTTCTGCATGGTCGTATTTGCCAGCCAGACATCGCCGCGCGGCACGGTGTTACGGCGCTGGGGCTCGTAGCCGCGGTGCTGGAAGAAGAAGAGCGCCGTGTCGCTGGCGTCCACGGTCAGCGCCTTGGCGCCGCGCGCCTTCGCAAGGGTCTCCGCCGCGTTGCAGAGAACCGATCCCACCCCCGTGCCTGCCACGCGGGGATGCACGTAGAGAAGGTCGATGACGCGGTCGTCCTTCAGGGTGATGAAGCCCACCGCCTCGCCGTCCAGCGTCGCCACCAAAGTGAGGTTCTTCGCCAGCCGCTCGCCGAACGCCGCCTCATCGTCGGCGGCGGACGCCCAGGCATCCTGCTGCTCGACGCTGTAATCGTCCTCCGTCAGTTCCGCGATGGCGGCGCGGAAGATGGCGGCGAGCCGCGCGATGTCGGAGGGCAGCAGCGGCCGCAGTGCGGCGGGGCTCGGGGGCCTGTTGGTGTTGGCGGCTTTCATCGCGCCACCTCCCAGCTTGTGGTGCCGTCCTTATTGTCCATCAGCACCACGCCCTGTGCGGCGAGCTGCTCGCGGATATGGTCGGCGGTGGAGAAGTCCCGTGCCTTGCGGGCGGCGAGGCGGGCGGCGATCAGCTCTTCCACCGCCGCCGGATCCACCGAGATCGCCGCGCGCTGGCGGGCGCGCCATTCGCTCTCCGTGTCGTGGAGCAGGCCGAGCAGGTTCGCGGCGCCCTTGAAGCGGCGCTTGAGCGCGGACGACGCGTCCACATCCTCCGCCACCTCGGCGAGGTGATGCAGGTGGGTAATGGCGGACGGCGAGTTGATATCGTCCCCCAGCCGATCGGCGATCTCCGCCTCGAACGGGTTGTCCTCCCCCGTCTCCGCCGCCTCGTCCCCGACGATGCGATACCACTTGTCCAGGGTCTTGGCGGCAAAGCCGATGCCCTGGCGGGTCCAGTTGATGGGCTGGCGGTAATGGGTGGAGAGCATGGCGAGACGCAGCACCTCACCCGGCCAGTCGGCGAGTAGCTCGCGGATGGTGACGAAGTTGCCGAGGGACTTCGACATCTTCTCGCCTTCCAGGGTGAGGAAGCCGTTATGCATCCACACCTGCGCCATGACATTGGTGCCGAACGCGCAGCGCGACTGGGCGATCTCGTTCTCATGGTGCGGGAAGACGAGGTCGATGCCGCCGCCGTGAATGTCAAAGGTCTCGCCTAGATGGCGCCACGACATGGCGGAGCATTCGATGTGCCAGCCCGGCCGTCCCGGCTGGGGGATGCCGCAGGGCGAGGGCCAGGCCGGCACACCCTCGGGGCTCGGCTTCCAGAGCACGAAATCCATGGCATCGCGCTTGTAAGGCGCCACGTCCACGCGGGCGCCGGCGATCATGTCGTCCAGCGGACGGCGCGAAAGGCGACCGTAATCCGGCATGGAGGGGACATGGAACAGCACATGGCCCTCGGCCACATAAGCGTGGCCGGAGGCCACAAGCCGCTCGATGAGAATGCGCATCTCGGCGATGTGCTCGGTGGCGCGGGGCTCGACGCTGGGCTCGAGGCAGCCCAGCGCCTCGGTATCCGCGCGGAACCAGCGATAGGTCTCTTCCGTCAGCTCGCGGATATCGATGCTGCGCTCGGCGGCGCGCGCATTGATCTTGTCGTCCACGTCCGTGATGTTGCGCACATAGGTGACGGCGTCCTCGCCATAGAGCCGCCGCAGGAGGCGGAACAGCACGTCGAAGACGATGATGGGGCGGGCATTGCCGATATGGGCGAGGTCATAGACCGTCGGCCCGCACACATACAGGCGCACGTTCGAGGGATCGTAAGGACGGAAGGCGTCCTTCGCGCGCGTCAGCGTATTGTAGAGCCGCAGCTCCATGGTTCGTCCGCTCCCCTAAAGGCGTGTTCGTGCACGCGCCCGTCCCGTCGGCCGGGGCGTCCAGTCTCCTCAAGGATGCAGCAAGGGACGGCCGCGGCCAGCGCTAATGGGCTAACCGCAAATAATCGACAAAGCGGCGCCGGGGCGCCTGTGGATAGGGCTTATGACCATCCTATTCATGGCGGCGGACAATGAGAGCGCAAGCGTGCGCCGTCAAGGCATTTTCATGGATGCTGGGCCGCCGGAAGGCCGGGATTCGACCTGCGTCGGGGTTGACCGGCTTCCGTCGTGCCGTCTATGCCTCCGCTGCCCGATGCGACGATTCAGCATCGTCCCGCCGAAGCCGCGCCTTCGCCTGCCGTCCGGCAGCACAGGCCGACACGAGGTCGACGCCCGCCCCATGAAAAAGACCAGCCTGCTTTTCGCCGCCGCCTTCATGCTCCTGACGGGGGCGGCATCGGCCGAGACGCGCATCTTCCTGCTGGAGAATTCCGACGGCTACGGCGTCGATACGTGCCTCGCCAATGGCGAGCCGTGCGGCGAGCAGCTGGCCTCGGCCTGGTGCCGCGCCCACGATTATGCCGGCGCCATCGATTTCGGACAGGTAACGGGCAGCACCGGCCCCACCAGCAGCGCCGCTCCTGCGAATGCCGGCGCGATCCGCCCTGTGGCCAGCGAAGCCGCCACCCGGCCCGCCTGCGCCGGCAAGTTCTGCCCCTCCATGGTGGCGATCACCTGCACGCGGTGAGCGAGCCTTTGTCCCGGACAAGCGACGCCGCAGGCGGAGCGCCGATCCGGGACCCAGCGCAACACTCCGGCGAAGCCGTCAACCCGCGACCAGCGCCTTCACGCCCCCGTTGCGTGGCAACGAAGGCTCATTGAAGCGCCTGCGGCGATTTCTTGCGCTGGGTCCCGGCTCTCCTTCCACTGCGCTTCGCTTCGTTGCAGTCGGCCAGGACAAGCACCCGCTCGCTCAACGCCTACTTCATGAAATCCCCGCACTTCGGCACTTCGGCCGTCCCGCCCCAGGGCATGATGGGAACGGTGGAGGTGGAATTCTTCGGACTGCCCTCGATCAGCTTGTCCGAATAGACGAGATAGACCAGCACGTTGCGCTTCACGTCGCAGCCGCGGACGATCTGCATCTTCTTGAAGAAGAAGGAGCGGCTCTGGCGGAACACCACGTCGCCCTGCTCGAACTTCTCCTTGAAGGAGATGGGTCCGATCTGCCGGCAGGCGAGCGAGATGTCGGACACCTCCTCGGCCACCCCGACCATGCCGGACAGGCCGCCCTTCTCGGGCACCGTGTAATGGCAGGCGACGCCGGAAACCACGGGATCGTCGATGCCGTAGACCGCCAGCTTGTCGTCCGGAGTGAGGAATTTCCACACCGTGGACTTGCGGAAGATGAGGTCCGGCTCCTGCGCCATGACGGGACCGGCGGCGGCGAGGCCGAGGAGACAGGCAAGGGACAGGCGGGCAAGGCGAAGCATCTGGTCGTTCCCGGTGGGCACCGTTCACTTATATGGGTGCGCAGCCCTCTTCCGGGAGGGCAGCATTGACGCGCCTAGCACGGCGTGACACCTCTCCGCATAACAGAATGAAGACGCCTGGAGGGCAAAGAATGGATAAAAACCGCCGCCGCTTCCTCGGCGCCTCCGCAACTGCGCTTGCTTCCACCGCCGTTGCCATGCCCGCGGTGGCGCAGAGCAGCCCCGAGATCAAGTGGCGGCTGACCTCGTCCTTCCCGCGCCAACTCGACACCATTTTCGGCACCGCCCAGACCTTCGCCAAAATGGTCTCCGAGGCGACTGACGGAAAATTCCAGATCCAGACCTTCCCGGCAGGCGAGCTCGTGCCCGGCCTCCAGGCGCTGGACGCGGTCTCGTCAGGCACCGTGGAGTGCGCGCAGACCGCCACCTATTTCTATATCGGCAAGGACCCGACGCTGGCCTTCGGCACGGGCGTGCCCTTCGGCTTCAATTCCCGCCAGCAGCATTCCTGGTGGTTCTTCAGCGGTGGGGCCGAAATCATCAATGGCGTGCTCGCCAAGTACAACACCTATTCCATCCCCGCCGGCAATTCCGGCTGCCAGATGGGCGGCTTCTTCCGCAAGGAGCTGAACAGCACCGAGGACCTGAAGGGCCTGAAATTCCGCATCGGCGGCATTGGCGGGCAGGTGCTGGCCAAGCTCGGCGTCGTACCCCAGCAGATCGCGCCCAGCGACGTCTATTCGGCGCTGGAGCGCGGCACCATCGACGCGGCGGAGTTCGTCGGCCCTTATGACGACGAGAAGTTCGGCCTCGTGAAGGTGGCAAAGTATTATTACTATCCCGGCTGGTGGGAAGGCGGGGCCATGCTCCACAACGTCTTCAACCTGGACCAGTGGAACCGCCTGCCCAAGCACTACCAGGCCATCGTCGCCAATGCCTGCGAGGCCGCCAACAACTGGATGCTGGCGAAGTATGACGCCGTGAACCCGCCAGCCTTGCGCCGCCTCGTGCAGCAGGGCTGCGAACTGCGCCCCTTCCCCAATTCCATCATGGAAGCCGGCTATAAGGCGTCGTTCGAGCTCTATAACGAGATCGCCGCCACCAACCCTGCCTTCAAGCAGGCGCTGGACAGCATGACCGCCATCCGCTCCGACCAGCTCGTCTGGTGGCAGATCGCGGAATATGCCTATGACAATTTCAGCATCCGCATGCGCGGCAAGAGCTGAGGCGGATCGGCCGGCATGGCGGCCGAGGGCTGATGAAGCTTTTGTGAGGTGCGCCTTTTGCGCGCGAAACACACTTTAGTCACCATTGGCCCCGTCCATGGGGCTATAAGGGCCCGGTTTTGAGCACGGGACGCTGCGCGCAAGGGTCAGCATGAAGGTGGTTCGTTTTCTCGCCCTCGGGCTTACGCTCGCTGCGGCTCCCGCTTTGGCGCAGCAAGGCTACCCGCCGCCTGGCGCGGTGGCGCAGCCTCAGGGCGCTGGCCCCACCTGCATGCAGCTTGAAGGCGCCCTCGCCCAGATCGACCGGGGGCCGGACCCCAACGATGCCCGCATCCGGCAGGCCGCGCAGATGCGCGCCGATCTCGACCGGCTGAGCCAGCAGGCGCGCAGCATGCAGTGCGACGCCCCGCGCGGCTTCTTCATCTTCCAGGGCCCGCCCCGCCCGCCGGCCTGCGATGACATAGATCGCCAGATCTCCAACATCCGCTCCTCGCTCGCGACTGTCGAGCGGTCCGGCGTGGACACCCAGGGACAGCGCCGCCAGATCATCCTCGCGCTGGCCCAGAACAATTGCGGCCCGCAATACCGCGCCGCCGCCCAGGCCATGACCACGCCCAGCGCCGGCCAGCGCCCGGCGCGCCCGCGCAACTTCTTCGAGGCCCTGTTCGGCGGCCCCGTGGACAGCGAGCCGGAAGAGGCGCCCGGCCTTGATGTGGCCCCCATGGACCTGCCGAAATCGTCCACCTTCCGCACCGTCTGCGTGCGGACCTGCGACGGCTTCTATTTCCCCATCTCCTACGCCACGGTGCCCGCGCGCTTCGCCACCGACGATGCGCTGTGCCGCCGCCTGTGCCCGGCCGCCGAGGCACAGCTCTTCACCTATCGTAATCCCGGCGAGGATATCCAGCAGGCGACGAACATCAGCGGCAAACCCTATATGTCGCTGCCCACCGCCCTGCTCTATCGCAAGCAGCTGGTCCCCACCTGCTCCTGCCGGGCGCCCGGCCAGTCCTGGTCGCAGGCGCTCTCGGGGCTTGAGGACCAGAGCACGCTCCAGAAGGGCGATATCCTCGTGACCGAGGAGCAGGCGAAGGAAATGTCCCAGCCGCGCCCGGCCGAGGTGCCGCAGCAGGCCAAGGGCCGGGCCGCGAGCACCGCTGCCAAGCCCGCCAGCGCGACCGACGCGCCACCCTCCGCCACCGCACCCATGGCGCCGGCGGCTGAACAGCCCGGCCAGCGGCCGGTGCGGGTGATCAGCACGCCGAAACCGCCCGCGCCGGTGCAGTGAGCGGTTTGACTTGATGGAAGGGTGATGCTGCGCTCAGTGGGTAGATTCCCACCGAGGATCATCATGCCTTCCTGGTCTCCCGCCGCCGTCCTGCCCATCCTCATGCTGCTGGCCTCGAACGTCTTCATGACGTTTGCCTGGTACGGGCATCTCAAGTTCAAATCATCGCCCATCCTTCTCGCCATCCTGGCGAGCTGGGGCATCGCGCTGTTCGAATATTGCCTTGCCGTGCCGGCGAACCGCATGGGTTCCGCCGTCTATTCCACGGCAGAACTCAAGACGATGCAGGAGGTGATCACCCTCATCGTCTTCGCCGGCTTCTCGGTGCTCTATCTGAAGGAGCCGCTGGGCTGGAACCACGCGGTGGGCTTCGGCTTCATCGCGCTCGGCGCGTACTTCATTTTTCAGAAGTTTTAATGGGCTCGTCCTGGGCAAGTGACGGCGTAGCCGGAACGCAGACCCGGGACCCAGCGCAAGGGACCGCCGAAGGCGCTTCACCTCATCTCCGACGCCGCGCGGCGGAGATGCTCTTTACGCTGGTCGCTGATTGACGGCTGCGCCGGACTCTGCGCTGGGTCCCGGATCGGCGCTCAAGCTTCGCTTTCGCTTGTCCAGGACAAGTCTCTCACCGCGCCGGCACCACCCGCAAGATCTCGCCATCGTCCGCGTCGATGGCGAGCCATAATGCGCCGTCGGGACCCTGCCGGACATCGCGCACCCGCTTGTCCAGGGAGAGCCGCTCCTCCCCGGTCACCTTGTCTCCGTCCACGGTGAGGCGAACCAGCGACATGCCCGCCAGCGCGCCGACGAACAGGCTGCCCTTCCAGCGGGAAAACAGCGCCGCGTCATAAAAGGTCGCACCGGACGGGGCGATGGAGGGGTCCCAATAGAAGACTGGCTGCTCCATGCCCGCCTTGGCCGTCCCCTCGCCGATCTTGGCGCCGGAATAATCCCGGCCATAGGTGATCACGGGCCAGCCATAATTCATGCCCGCCTCAGGAATGTTCACCTCGTCCCCGCCCCGTGCGCCGTGCTCCACCGTCCAGAGCTTTCCGTCCCGCGGATCGATGGCGCCGGCCTGCACGTTGCGGTGGCCGTAGCTCCAGATTTCCGGACGCGCGCCCTCCGTGTTGCGGAACGGATTATCGGCCGGGATGGAGCCGTCCTTGTTGATGCGCACCACCTTCCCCAGCGTGGTGGAGAGGTCCTGCGCCTTGTCACGGAGGCTGTAGCGATCGCCCAGCGTCACGAACAGCGTGCCGTCCCGGGCGAAAATGAGCCGGGAGCCGAAATGATTGTTGCCGGTGCCGGACGGCATCTGGCGGAAGATCACCGTCACGTCGTCGAGCCGGGTCATGTCGCTGGAGAGCCGGCCGCGCGCGACCGCCGTGCCGGCGCCATCCGCGCGCGGCTCCGCATAGCTGAAGAAGACAAGACGGCTCTGGGCGAAATCAGGGTCGAGGGCCACATCGAGCAGCCCGCCCTGGCCGCTGGCATGGACGCGGGGTATCCCCTGGATGGGCGCGTAGACCCGCCCGTCGCGGGACACCACCCGCATCCGCCCGGCGCGCTCGGTGACGAGGAGCCGGCCATCGGGCAGGAAGGCTATGGCCCAGGGATTCTCCAGGCCGGAGGCGAAGCGCGTCACACGCACCTGTTCACCTGCGAAGGTGCGCGGCGATTCGGCCTGGGCGAAGGCGGATGTCGCGGCACAGGCCGCGAACAGAACGAAAGCCAGGGCGGCAATGCCGCCGGCCGGCACCATCACCCGCGGGTGCGGCGGGCGCGGACGGGTACGCGGACAAGGCGCGCCTGCGCCCTGCGGTACGTGGCGATGAGCGTGGCGCCGATGGCAGCAGCAATGGCTGCGGTCAGGGTAGCTCCAACGAGCGCGTGCGACACCATCCCAACCTCCTCATGCGCCAGCGTCATGGCGGCGGCGCGATCCACCGAAAGGACAAAGGTGACCGCGCAAATGGCCAACATCAAGGCCAGTGTGAGCGCAGCCTGGGTCATGACATCGCCGGCCTTGTGCTTGCGCACGGCGCGCGCAAGGGCCTCGGGATCAGCGGCCGAAGCCCCCACCCGCAGTGTGCCGAACTCGCGAAACTCAGACATGGTGAACCACTCGTTTCACGTATGACTTTGAACCTCAACGCCGAATCACCGCGAATCGGTTCCAGTCGGACTCATCAGAAGTTGCTCTGCGAGGGCGATGCGATTGTGGCGCCGCCGCGACTCGGCGGGGAAAAAGCGTGGCACTTTCAAGACTTTGATCACGCAAGCGTGACCCTGGCAGCCCAGGATTACGCCGCGTCCTGAAGCGGATGCCAGTCCATGTCCACGTGCAAAGGCTCGTCCGCGACGCGTTGTAGCCAGCGCCTCACCTCCGGAAAGGACTGGAGGTCGAAATCCCCTTCCGGGGCCACCAGCGTGTGGGGATAGAGGGCGAGATCCGCGATCGTCAGCCCGCCATCGACGAAGAAACGCCGGCCGGCCAGGTGCCGCTCCATGATCTTCAGCGCCCCGTAGCCCTCTTCCATCCAGCGGTCCGCATCGTGGGTGCGCAGCTCGCGCCCCCCACGCACTTGACGCAGCCAGAAACGCGCCTGGGCGATGCCCGGCTCGTGGTTGTTCTGCTCGAAGAACATCCACCGGAGCGCCTCGGCGCGTTTGAGCTTGTCGGCGGGCAGCAGCGGCGTGCCTTCGGCGAGATAGAAGAGGATGGCGTTCGATTCCGCGAGGATGGCGCCGTCCTCCAGCTCCAGCAGCGGCACCCGTCCTTCCGGGTTCAAAGCGAGGAAATCGGGCGTGCGATGCTCGCCCGCGAAGATGTCCACTTCGATGAGCTCGAACGGCAGGCCGAGCTTCGCCAGGAGCAGGCGCACCTTGTACGAATTCCCCGAAGACTGTGTGGAATAGAGTTTCAGCACGGCAGTCCCCTTCCCGGACCTCGCCCACATGGCGTACCTCGCGCCTGTCCGCAAGGCGTACCCATCAGCCCCGCGCACGGCAGCCATCACAGATGCTTGCTTGTTCGGGGAAACCTGCTCGATTAAATGAGCGCGCCGTGCCTCGCGTCGAGTAAAGCGTCCGGTGCATGGTTACAAACACGTCCGGAGCTTTAAGGCCATGAGCCTGCTGTCGCCCGCTTTGATGCGGATCAAGCCGTCGCCCACCATCTCCATCTCCAACAAGGCCCGCGAGCTGAAAGCGACCGGACGCGACGTCATCGCGTTGTCCGCCGGCGAGCCGGACTTCGAGACCCCGGAGAACATCAAGGAAGCGGCGATCGCGGCCATCCGCCGTGGCGAGACCCGCTACACCGCGGTGGACGGCATCCCGGAGCTGAAGGCGGCCATCGTCAGCAAGTTCAAGCGCGACAACGGCCTCGACTACAAGCCGAGCCAGATCAGCGTCGGCACCGGCGGCAAGCAGGTGCTGTTCAACGCGCTGGTGGCCACCATCGGCCCCGGCGACGAGGTCATCATCCCGGCGCCCTATTGGGTGAGCTATCCCGACATCGTCGAGTTCTGCGGCGGCACGCCGGTCTCCATCGAGACCCGCATCGAGGACAATTTCAAGCTCCAGGCCGAGGCGCTGGAAAGGGCCATCACGCCGAAGACCAAGTGGCTCATCTTCAACTCGCCCTCCAACCCCTCGGGCGCGGCCTATACCCATGACGAACTGAAGAAGCTCACCGACGTTCTGGTTCGGCATCCCCATGTGTGGATCCTCACCGACGACATGTACGAGCACCTCGTCTATGACGACTTCAAGTTCGCCACCCCCGCCCAGGTGGAGCCAAGCCTCTATGACCGCACGCTGACGCTGAACGGCGTGTCGAAGGCCTATTGCATGACCGGCTGGCGCATCGGCTATGCCGGCGGCCCCGAGCCGCTCATCAAGGCCATGGGCACGTTGCAGTCCCAGTCCACCTCCAACCCCTCCTCCATCGCCCAGTGGGCGTCCGTGGAGGCGCTGAACGGGCCGCAGGACTTCATTCCGCGCAACAATGCGGTGTTCAAGGAGCGGCGCGACCTCGTGGTGGCCATGCTGAACCAGGCGAACGGCCTCACTTGCCCGAAGCCGGAAGGCGCCTTCTACGTGTTCCCCACCTGCGCCGGCACCATCGGCAGGGCGGCGCCTTCGGGCAAGACCATCGCAACCGACGAGGACTTCGCAACGGAGCTGCTCGATTCGGAAGGGGTGGCCGTGGTGCACGGCTCGGCCTTCGGCCTCGCGCCGGCGTTCCGAATCTCCTACGCGACCTCGACGCAGGAGCTTGAGGAAGCCTGCCGGCGCATCCAGCGCTTCTGCGGCGCCTTGCGCTGAAATAGCGGTTCAAAAGACGCTACCACGAAAGAATCTTGGCCGCAGGGAACCTGCGGCCTTTCTGGGCGTTGGCGGATCGGCAATGCCGAGCTAAGGCTTTGCGGCGTCCGCCACGCCCCCGCGGCCGGACGTGCCTCTTGGAGGAAAAACTTATGAAGACCTTCATCAAAGCCGGCTTTGCCGCTGCCCTCGCCGCCTCTGCTCTGACGTTTGGCGCTCTCCCGGCCTCCGCGCAGACCCGCGTTCAGGTCGGCACCCTCGAATGCGCCATGCAGCCCAATGTGAGCTTCGTCATCGGCTCCGTGCGCGACATGACCTGCGTGCTGAAGCCGCTGTCCCGCCGCACCAAGCCCGGCAGCTATGTCGGCCAGGTCCGTCGCTTCGGCCTCGACGTGGGCTTCAACGGCAAGGGCGTCCTGATCTGGACCGTGCTCGCGCCGACCCGCAGCATCAACCCGAGCGATCTGCGCGGCACCTATGTGGGCGCTTCGGCCAATGCGGCGTTCGGCGTCGGCCTCGGCGCGAATGCGCTCGTCGGCGGCTCGAACAACACCATTGCGCTGCAGCCGCTGTCCTTCCAGGGCGAGACCGGCGTCAACCTCGGCCTCACCGTCTCCGACCTGACGCTCCGCTGAGCCTCCTTTGGGGCGGGGGCTCCGGCCTCCGCCCCGTTTCCGCGTCCTGGAGAATCGCTATGCGCCTTCCCGCCGCCCCCGCGCCCCTCGCGGCGTCCGTCCGCGCCGGCGCTTTGACGGCGTGATGCGCATTCGCACCCGCGCCACCGGCGCGCTGAGCCTTCTCCTTCTCTGCGCGCTGCCGGCCGGCGCACAGGAGATGCCCAAAGTGGCATCCGGTCTCCTGGAATGCCGCGGCGAGGTTGCAGTGGCCTATGGGCTGGGCTCCTCGCGCAAAGTGCGTTGCGAATACCGGCCTGCCGCCGAGATGGGCCAATTCTATTATTCAGGCACCCTGGAGCGGGCGGGGCTGGATTTCGGCGTCTCCGACCAGGCCAGCATGCTCTGGATGGTGCTGGCGACCACCCCGCAGCTCGGCCCCGGCGCGCTCGTCGGCCAATATGTAGGCATCACAAGCGGCATCGCGCTCGGCCCCGGCTTCTCGGCCAATATGCTTGTGGCGAAGGATGCGAGCCGGAGCATCTCGCTCCAGCCGCTCAGCATCTCCGCCGATAGCGGCCTCTCCATCTCCCTCGCCGGGGTGACGCTGACCCTCGACACCTCACCAAAGCGTTGATTCCCCACACGCGCCTGTGAATTGCGCGCTCCTCCGGCCCGCCGCAATGCTCGCGGCAACGGAGGCACTCCATGCATATTCGAACGAAACGCGGCTGGGAGATCCCGGAGAGCCAGGCGACACCGGAGCACATCTTCCTGTCGCGGCGCGCGATTCTGGGCGCGGGCGCCGGCCTCATCGGCGCCGGCATGCTGCCCGAGGCGGCCTTCGCCGACACCGACCCCTCCGCCGGGCTCTATCCCGCCAAGCGCAACGAGCGCTACACCCTCGACCGACCCATGACGCCCGAGGCGAGCGCCAGCTCGGTGAACAATTATTACGAGTTCGGCACCAATTACGATGTGGGCCGGGCCGCCGCCAAGCTGAAAACCCGCCCCTGGACCATCACCATAGACGGCCTCGTCGAGAAGCCCATGCAGGTGGGCATCGACGACCTGCTGAAGGCGGTCACCCTGGAAGAGCGGCTCTATCGCCACCGCTGCGTGGAGGCGTGGTCCATGGCCGTGCCTTGGACCGGCTTTCCCATGAAGGCGCTGGTGGATTACGCCAAACCCCTGGGCAGCGCGAAATATGTGCGCTTCGAGACCTTCCTCGACCGCGCCGTGGCCCCCGGCCAGAACGGCCGCTTCTACCCGTGGCCCTATGTGGAAGCGATCACCATGGCGGAGGCGAACAACGAACTCGCCTTCATGGTCACGGGCATTTACGGGCAGCCCGCGCCCAACCAGTTCGGCGCCCCACTGCGGGTGGCACTGCCCTGGAAATACGGCTTCAAATCTTCCAAGGCTGTTGTGAAGGTCAGCTTTGTGGAGACCCGGCCGAAGAGCTTCTGGGAAGTGGTCCAAGGCGCGGAATACGGCTTCTGGGCCAATGTGAATCCCCAGGTGCCCCACCCCCGCTGGAGCCAGGCCACCGAGAAGGACATCGCCACCGGCGAGCGCCGGCCGACGCTGCTCTATAACGGCTACGGGGAATATGTGGCCGGGCTCTATACGGGATTGGAAAAGGAAAAGCTGTTCATGTGAGGGGGCGACCCCTTCCAACAGCCCTCATGCCCGGGCTCGACCCGGGCATCTCTTTCCGCCTGCGCGATGCCTGAATCCCCGGGTCAGGCCCGGGGATGACGAAGACGTTTCCTCAACGCTCCGAGACCGCAGGCACGCCGAACTCGCTCCGGTAGCCGACGCTCGCGTCGTGCTCCGGCCCGCCCGCGCGGTCGGGCTCGGGGGCGGCGCCGGCGATGCTAAGGGGCTCGAAGGGCTGGTCCACCTCGACCACCGTGTCGGGATAGAAACCATTGAAGCGGGTGCGCAGCGAGAGGGAATAGGCGCCGATGTGGCCGATCTCGATCCAGTCGCCCGAATTCACCGTCTCCGGCAGGTAGAAGGGGCGCGAGAGCACGTCAACGCTGTCGCAAGTGGCGCCATAGATGCGGAAGGGCAGCATCTTCTGGGGATCGCCGAAGCGCCGCTTGCGCGCCGGATCGGGAATATAGTTCACGGGCAACAGCAGCTTGCCGGTCCAGCTGTCGGAGAGCGAGGACCAGATGCCGTCATTGATATAGAGCCGCTGGCCCTTCCTCAACAGCACGCGCACGATGACGGAATAGGCGCGGGCGACGATGACGCGCCCCGGCTCGGCCACCAAGGGAATGCCGCCGAAGCCGTGCCGCTGCACAGCCTCCAGCACGCTTTTCATCAGGTCCGGCAGCGGAGGCATGGCGGCATGCGGCCGGCGCGGATCGTCGGCATAGACGGCGGGGAAGCCGCCGCCGATGTCCAGCTCCACGATCGGCACCTTCGCCGCATCACGCACCTCGGCGGCCGTGGCGATGGCGCGCTCATAGGTGGTCGGGTCTTCCATCTGGCTGCCCACATGGAAGGCGATGCCACACTTGAAGCCGATATTGTGGATGCGCTGAAGCAGTTCCGCCGCATGGGCCGGCGTCGCGCCGAACTTCTTCGAGAGCTCGTAGGCCGCCTCGCCCTTGGAGGCGATGCGCACGAACATGGTGAATTCCTCGGGGTCGAGGTCCAGCGCGTTCACGATGCGCAGGATCTTCGCGACCTCGTCCTCGTGGTCCACGGCGGTGACGCGGATGCCGTATTTCTCCAGCGCCAGGCGGATGTCCGACTGCGCCTTCACCGGGTGCATGTAGAGCAGCTCGGAGTTTGGCGAGACCTCCCGCGCCGCAGCGAACTCGGCCGGGCTCGCGACGTCGAACACCGACATGCCGTCATCCGCCAGCGTCTTCAGCACCATGTGCTCGCCATTGGTCTTCACCGCATAGGCGGTCTTGCCGGGAAAGGCGGCCTTGAAGGCGCGGGCATCGGCGTTGAGGACCGCGGGACGGAAGCAGTAGATCGGCGTGTCCGGCCGCATGTGGATCGCAACATCGCGTCCCGTGGCAAAGCGCTGAAGGCTGGGGGACGCGCCCTCCGCCACGAGATGAGGAACGAAGCCGGATTTCGACATGAATGTTCTTTCCGTCCGTGCGGGTCGGCACACTGGTGCCACCGACCGTACATGAAGGTCAATGACACATGCTTTCCGCGACACCACGATGGCAGCTTCGGCGCACGCGCCGAAGCGCCGGCCTGGAAGAGAAAACCTGCGCAACGCCTCCGGAAACGGCGCCTCATCCTGCCGCAGGCGCGCCATCACACCCTGGATTGGCCGATGTGCGTGCTTTTTCCCGCAAGGTGTTGCCCTCCTGCGCTTGACCCGGGCGCGCGGGCATTTCATCGTCCCTCCCCAAGTTTCGAGTTTGAAGGGTTGGGAGAGCGGGATGCGTCGCAATTTGCGCAAATGGGCAGGGGCCGGTGTCGCGGCTTTCATGGCCGTCGCGTCGGCGGTCACGCCTGCCGCCGCTGCCAACATCCTGCTCGACAATTTCTGGCTGCCGAACGGGGATTACAGCACCACCCCGGTGAACCTGCCCGCGTGCTCCGAGCCGCTGGCGCTGGGCACCATCTCCATGCGGTTCGCCGAGACCGAGCGCATGTACTGGAACGCGGCGCTGAACATCAGCACCTTCCAGAATGTCCGCGAAATCGCGTATCGCCCCTGGGGCCCGGACTATCAGCCCCGCCGCTATTGCAGCGCGATGGTCACCCTGTCCGATGCGCGCCAGCACGCCATCTATTACTCGATCATTGAGGATTCGAGCTTCCAGGGTTACACCTGGGGCGTCGAATGGTGCATCAGCGGGCTCGACCGCAACCTCGCCTACGCGCCCAACTGCAAGATGGCCCGTCCGTGATGCTGCGCCTGCTGGCGGGCCTTCTGGCCCTGCTGGCGGTTTTCCCCGCGGCGGCCCAGGAGCAGCCGGGGCGATTCGATTTCTATGTGCTCGCTTTGTCCTGGAGCCCGACCTATTGCGCCGGGCCGAAGGCGAGCCCGCAGCAATGCCGCACCGGCCCCCCGCGCGCCTTCGTGGTCCACGGGCTCTGGCCGCAATATGAAACCGGCTACCCCGATTTCTGCACGCGCCAGGCGCCCTATGTGCCGGACGCCACCATTTCGGCCATGGCGGACCTCATGCCCAGCAAGGGCCTGATCCTACACGAATGGCGCAAGCACGGCACCTGCTCCGGCCTTGCCCCAGCCGCCTATTTCAATCTGGTGCGCAAAGCGCGCGAGCGCGTCGTCATTCCCCCGGCCTTCGCCGCCCCCTCCAGCGCCTTCTCCATGACCAGCGCGGAGATCGAAGAGGCATTCCGCAGCGTCAATCCGAGCCTCGCGCCGGACATGATGGCGGTGGATTGCGGCGAGGGACGCCTCAATGAGGTGCGAATCTGCCTCGGAAAGGACCTCGCCTTCGTCTCCTGCGGCGAGGTGGACCGGCGCAGCTGCTCGCCGCGCCGATCCCTGAACGTGCCGGCCCCGCGATAGGCCGGACCAGAGATCAGGGCTGCTTCTGGAGCCGGGCGCAAACGGCGAGGCCGTCATCGTCGCCGGGCTCGAGATAGCAGGCGTCCAGCGTCGTGCCCTGGAGCACCGCGATGTGAATGCCGTCATCCCCCGCCAGGAAGACCGACTTTCCATCCGGCGTCAGCGTGCCGACAATGTCCTCATTCTGCTCGCCGCCCTTGGGCGAGGCATAGGTGATCCTCGCCTTGAACGAGCGCCCGCGCTGTTCGGAAACCACCAGGGTCACCGGGCCCGTGATCCAGCCGTCCTTCTTGCTGAGCCCGTCGCTCTGGCCCTTCCAGGTGCCGGTGATGGAGGGGATCTCCTGGGCAATGGCGGGCGCGGCGATCAGGGTCGCGGCGAGCATTGCGGCGGCGAATTTCATGGGGCGGCCTCCTGGCATGTTGCGGTCCGAGCTTGACCGGCGGGTAAGAGTGCATTTGAGGATGCGGGACGCAAATCGACAAACCGCCGCTGCCTCCGGAACCCGGCTGATCCCATGAACTATCGCCACGCCTTCCATGCCGGCAATGCGGCGGATGTGATGAAGCACGCCGCACTCGCCCGCGTGCTCGTCCACCTCGCCAAGAAGGACACGCCCTTCCGGGTAATCGACACCCATGCGGGCGCCGGCATCTACGATCTCTCGGGCGCCAGCGCCCAGAAGACGGGCGAGGCGGAAGCCGGCATCGAGCGCGTGCTTGAGGCCAACCTGCCCGCCCCCGCCGCCGAGCTTCTGGCGCCCTATCTCGACACGGTCCGCCGCATGAGGGCGGAGGGCGGGGCCCGCCTCTATCCCGGCTCCCCTGCCCTCGCGCTCGCTCTGTCCCGCCCGCAGGACCGCTTCGTGTTCTGCGAGCTGCACAAGGAAGAGAAGGCGAAGCTGGAGCGCCGCATCGGCGAGGACGCCCGCGCCAAGGTGATGGTGCAGGATGGCTGGCACGCGGTGAAAGCCCATCTGCCGCCCCGCGAGCGGCGCGGGCTGCTGCTGGTGGACCCGCCATTCGAGGAGCAGGGCGAGTTCGGCCGGCTGGTGGAGGCGCTGGAGGCGGCGCACGAGCGCTTCGCCCACGGCATCGCCATGATCTGGTATCCCATCAAGGACCTGCGCGCGGTGGACGCCTTCCGGCGCGACGTGGCTCGCCTGCGCATGCCCAAGACCCTGAAGGTGGAACTGGATTTTGCCGAGGTGCGCTCCCTGGACAGCCTGTCCGGCTCCGGGCTGATCATCGTCAACCCGCCGTTCACGCTTCAGGAAGAGATGCGCATCATCCTCTCCGCCCTCTCGCCGCTGCTGGCGCACGATGGAAAAGGCCGCTCTCGGGTCTCCTGGCTGGTGCCGGAATAAGCGAAGTCTCTTTCCTCGGCGGCTAAATCGTTTTACCGCTTTTCACCCCTCTCCGTGAGCCTTTCCCATGCGACTGAGATATTCCCTCACCTCCCCCTTCGCGCGAAAGGTGCGCACCGCCGCCGGCCATCTCGGCCTGCCGCTGGAGCTGGAACTGGCCGATACGCTCAGCGATACGGACACGCTGCTAGTGCAGAACCCGCTGGGCAAGCTGCCGGTGCTTCTCGACGAGGGGCAGAAGCCGCTGTTCGATTCGCCTGTTATTCTCGCCTATCTCGACCACAAGGCGGGTGGCGGACGGATCGTGCCCGTGGATCCCGAGGCGAAGTTCGCGTCCATGCGGCTGGAAGCGCTGGCGGACGGCATCATGGATGCGGCGCTGCTGGTCTTCTACGAATCGCGCTTCCGGCCCGAGGAGCGGCGGCACCCGGACTGGGTGGCGCGCCAGCGCGCCAAGATCGACCGCACCCTCACGGCATTGGAAGCCGAGCCGCCAGCTTCTGGGGCCGAGCCGACCACCGGAACCATCGCGCTCGCGTGCGCGCTTGGATATGTGGATTTGCGGCTCGGAGACGACTGGCAGGCCGACCGCCCCAAGCTTGTCGCGTGGCTGGCGGATTTCACGGCCCGCACCCCGGCCTACCGTGATACGGCACCTCCCCCGGCGTAGGACGCCGAAGGAGGGGCTGTTCGATGAGGGCCTCGCTTGAGGCCCTCACATCAGGACGATCAAGGAATGACCTGGATCACCTTGCGGGTGCCGGGCTCCACGATCACGCGCTGGTCGTTGACCACGCTGTATTCATACTGGCTGTAGTTCGGCACCTGATAGACGCGCACGTTGGACGGCAGGGGCTCGCCCACCACCACCTGGCGCTCCATCCGCACCGACGGACGGTTCTCCTGGACCACATAAGTCCGCACTTCCGCAGGCGGCTCGGCCGCCGCGCCCATGGTGGCGCCGACCGCACCGCCCACCACCGCACCCACAGGGCCGCCGACAACCGCGCCGACCGCCGCGCCGCCGACCGCGCCCGTCGCCGTGGACGCCTGCGCAAAGGCAAGGCTCGGGGTCAGAACGGCAAGGACGGCAGCGGTAGCCATAAGACGATTTCGCATAGGATCACTCCTCTTGGTAAGGACCCAATGCGAAACGGCGTAGCTGTGCCTTCGTTCCATTGTGAAGATTGAAAAGAAGCTAAGTACAAGATGCGTTTCTTAGCGCAAACTTTGTTCCTATTTGAAGGAACGTAGGCTTTGCTGGAATTTTTCTATTTTATTTATGCGCGATCGGAACTTTCCGAAAACTGCCTGAATTAGCTGGGGCTCAGCTATTTAAGAATAGCCGGGCTACAATAGCGGTGACAGCCGGGAGCGTGGGGTGCGCGGGCGAAGCCCGGGCATGACAGATACAGCTCCACAGGCCCGCGCTCCTACGCCGCCCGCAGCCAGTCCCTGGCCTTCAACTCCGCATAGGCCTCGTCCAGCACCCGGCGGACCGTGGCCACCAGCTCATCCGCCTCGGCGAAGGAGAGGGTGAAGGGCGGCGCGAGGATCAAGCCGTCGCGCACGGCGCGCATCACCAGCCCCTCGCGGAAGGAGATGTCGCGGCAGAGCAGGCCCACCGTCCCCTCCTCCTGGGCGAACTTGGCGCGGGCGGCCTTATCAGGCGTCAGCTCCAGCGCGCCGATGAGGCCCACCATGCGCGCTTCGCCCACGAGGGGATGCTCGGCGAGCTTGAGCCAGCGCTCCTGGAGGTAGGGGCCGATCTCGCCCTTTACCCGCTCCACCAGCTTCTCTTCGCGCATGATCTTCAGGTTCGCGAGCGCCGCCGCGCAGCCGCCGGGGTGGCCGGAATAGGTGAATCCGTGGTTGAACTCGCCGCCGTGCGCGATGAAGCCCGTCGCCACCTTTTCGCCGACGATCACCCCGCCCAACGGGAAGTAGCCTGAGGTGACACCCTTGGCGAAGGTGATGAGGTCCGGCTCGACGCCCATATATTGGCAGCCGAACCACTCCCCCGTGCGGCCGAAGCCGCAGATCACCTCGTCCGAGACCAGGAGCACTTCGCGCTCGCGGCAGATCTTCTGCACCTCCGGCCAATAAGTGGAGGGCGGGATCACCACGCCGCCGGCGCCCTGGATGGGCTCGCCGATGAAGGCGGCCACATTCTCCGCCCCCGCTTCGTCGATGGCGCGGGCCACCTCGCGGGCGGCGAAGAGGCCGAATTCCTCGCGGCTCATGTCGCCGCCCTCGGCCCACCAATAAGGCTGCTGCACATGGATGATGCCGGGGATGGGCAGACCGCCCTGGGCATGCATGGGCTTCATGCCCCCGAGGCTTGCGCCACCGACTGTGGAGCCGTGATAGGCGTTCCGCCGGGAGATGAAGATGTGCTTCTGCGGCTTGTCCATGGCCGCCCAGTAATGGCGCACCATGCGGATCACCGTGTCCACCGCCTCCGAGCCGCCGGAGGTGAAGAAAACGTGCTTCATCCCGGAGGGCGCCACCTCGGCGATGGCGGCGGCCAATTCTGCCACGGCGGGGTGGGTCGTCTTGAAGAAGGTGTTGTAATAATCGAGCTTCTTCAGTTGATCGCTGATGGCATCGACGATCTCATGCCGCCCGTGCCCGACGCTGGAGCACCACAGGCCCGACATGCCGTCCAGGATCTTGTTGCCCTCGGAATCGAAGATATAGCTCCCCGCCGCATGGGTGATGACCCGCACACCTTCCTCGTTCAGCGACTTGGTGTTCGAGAAGGGGTGCAGGTGATGCTCGGCGTCGAGATGGCGCCAATAAGCGGTGGAGTTGGAAACCGGGGCGGACGTCACGATGGGCGCACTCCTGGATGCGGGCCCCGCAGGCACTTTTCCAGCAAGGGCAGAGCTTCCCGACATCCATAGCCTGCCGCGCGCCGCGACGACACCCCGGAGCGCTGTCATGCCCGGGCTTGTCCCGGGCATCCACGTCTGTCCGTTGAGTCCGTACCTAGCGAAGCCGCGTGGATGGCCGGGACAAGCCCGGCCATGACGACAGTAAGGTCGAGAACCTGCTCATTTCTGAGTGTGACGCGTGATAAGCCGTCTTAACCCCGTTCCTTCGGCTCCGTGCCCTCGCCGTCCTCGTCATCTTCCTCGCTGGCCGGGATGGCATAGGCGCCGGTGAGCCAGCGGTTGAGGTCCACGTCCGCGCAGCGCTTGGAGCAGAAGGGGCGATAGCGCTCCACCATGGGCTTGCCGCAGATGGGGCAGGCCGGCGCATCCGGCTTCTGGCTCTCCGTCATGCCGCCCGTTCGCTCCAGCCCGTGCGCACGGGAAAGCCCTCGCCCTGGAGCAGGGCCACGGTCTCGGCCAAGGGCAGGCCGACCACACTGGTATAGGAGCCGGTGAGCTTCACCACGAACGAGCCCGCCAGCCCCTGGATGGCATAGCCGCCCGCCTTGCCACGCCATTCGCCGGAAGCGAGATAGGCCGTGATGTCCTCGCCCGAGAGGCGCCGGAAGCGTAGCCGGGTCTCGACGAGGCGCGTGCGCGCCCGGCCCCGCGCCGAGACGACGCAGAGCCCGGTGAACACCCGGTGGGCGCGGCCGGAGAGCAGCCGCAGGCAATGCTCCGCCTCGTCCTGAACGTCGGGCTTGGGCAGCACGCGCCGCCCCACGGCGACCACCGTATCGGCGGACACCACGATGGCGTTCATGCCCGCCTCGCGGGCGCGCAGGGCCACCAGCTCGCCCTTCTGCTGGGCGAGGCGCAGCGCCAGCTTGCGCGGCAGCTCCCCGCGCTCCGGCGTCTCGTCGATCTCCGCCGGCATCAGCACATCCGGCTCGATGCCAGCCTGGTTCAGCAGTGCGAGACGGCGCGGCGATCCAGACGCCAGTACGAGCTTCACCCGGTCGTTCACAATCCGCCTCGCTCCAACTCTACTTTTGCGCCGGCACGCTATCGGAAAGGGGCATCAATGCAAGTTCCGGAACGCTCCCGCCATCGCATGACGGCTCCTAGGGCTGCCGGAACCGCGCCCTGATGCGCATTTCCAGCTCGTCCCGCACGGTCCGATAGGCCTCCAGCCGCTGCTCGCGGTTGCCGGTCTCAAGGGTCGGGTCGGAGGTCGGCCAATATTCCACGTGGAGCGCATTGGTGCGGGTCAGCTCCAGCGCTTTGTGGTGTGCATCCGGCGAGAGGGAGATGGCGAGATCGAAGCCAAGACCCTCATAATCCGCCAGATCGTCCACGCTCTGGGGCCGATGGCGCTTCACGTCGAGGCCCATCTCGTCCATCACCACGGTGACGAACGGGTCCGGCTCCCCGGCGATCACCCCCGCCGACTGCACATAGACCGACTTGCCGAACAGGTGCTTGGCGATGGCCTCCGCCATCACGGAGCGCACCACGTTCTGGCCGCAGACGAACAGCACGGACTGAGGCCGTGCCGATCGCGCAGGCGCGGGCGACGCGGGGGACACGTTCACCCTTACCCCCTCCAGTGGAGCGCGCAGATCAGCGTGAACAGGCGTCGGGAGGTGTCGAAATCCACCTCGATCTTGTCCTTCAGCCGCTCCCGCAGCAGCTCGGAGCCCTCGTTGTGGAGCCCGCGCCGGCCCATGTCGATGGCCTCGATCTGGGTGGGGGATGCGGTGCGGATGGCCTGGTAATAGCTCTCGCAGATGAGGAAATAATCCTTCACCACCTTGCGGAACGGGGTGAGCGAGAGATGGTGCTGCACCACCACTTCCCCCGCCTCGCGCTTCACGTCCAGCACGAGCCGGTTGTCCGCAAGGGCGATGTGGAGGCTGTAGGGTCCCTCCCCCGGATCGCTCACGGGGGTGAAGGAATTCTCCTCCAGCAGGTCATAGATGGCGGTCGCGCGCTCATGCTCCACATCGGAGCCGCCCCGGCCGATGGAGGCGTCGTCCAGCGTCACCGCGCACAGGCGGCTGGTGGGCGTGCTCTTGGCGCTGCTTCCGCTCATGCTGACCCCGCCTTAAGCGCCCCCGTTGGACCGGGCCAGGATGGAGCGGCCATGGGCGTCGAGCCGCTCCACTTGTGACAGGCGCACGGCGGCAGGACCAAGCACGCGGAGCGCCTCGGGACTGCATTTCAGGATGGAGGTGCGCTTCATGAAATCCAGCACGCCGAGCCCCGAGGAGAAGCGGGCCGAGCGGGCGGTGGGCAGCACATGGTTGGTGCCGCCCACATAATCGCCGATGGCCTCCGGCGTATGAGGGCCGATGAAGATCGCGCCCGCATGGCGCACCTTTGCGGCAAGGTCCTCGGCGTCGGCGCAGTGGATCTCCAGATGCTCCGGCGCGATGCGGTCGGAGAGCGCAAGCGCCTCGTCCCATGCGTGCACCAGGATGATGGCGCCATGCACCCGCCAGGATTCGGCGGCGATCTCAGCGCGCGGCAGGGTCTTGAGCATGTCGGCGACGGCACTTTCCACGCGCTCAGCCAGCTCGGGCGAATCCGTGATGAGGATGGACTGCGCCGCGGTGTCGTGCTCCGCCTGGGCGAGGAGGTCGGCGGCGATCCAGTCGGGGTTCGCCTCGCCATCCGCGAGGATCAGCACCTCGGACGGGCCGGCCACCATGTCGATGCCCACCTTGCCGAACACCTGACGCTTGGCCGCCGCCACGAAGGCGTTGCCGGGGCCGACGATCTTGTCCACCGGGGCGATGGTCTGCGTCCCATAGGCGAGCGCCGCCACCGCCTGCGCCCCGCCCACGCGATAGACCTCGTCCACGCCGGCAATGCGCGCCGCCGCCAGCACCAGAGGCGCGATCTCGCCATCCGGCGCGGGCACCACCATGACGATACGCGGCACGCCGGCGACCTTTGCCGGCACGGCATTCATGAGCACCGAGGAGGGATAGGCGGCGGTGCCGCCGGGCACGTAGAGGCCCACCGCATCCACCGGCGTCCAGCGCTGGCCCAGTTCCACGCCCACCGGGTCGGTATAGCGCTCGTCCTTCGGCTTCTGGCGGGAATGGTGCGCCTCGATGCGGGCCTTGGCGAAGGCGAGGGCTTCCAGCGTCTCCGCGGGGATGCCTGCCAGCGCGGCGTCGATCTCAGCGTCGGAGACGCGGATGCCGAGGTGCTTCAGATCCACCCGGTCGAACTTTTCGGACAGCGCGATGAGGGCGTCATCCCCTTCCGCGCGCACGGCGGCGATGATGTCGGCGACCACGGCCGCCACATCGGCCGAGGCTTCCCGCTTGCCGGCGAGGAAATCCGCGAAGGCCGGGGCGAAATCGGGGGAATATGTATCGAGACGGATCGGCATGCCGCTTCGATAGAGCAAGAGCGGGGAAAGGTGAACGGGGATTTAGGCGATACCGGCCTCTCGCACCTCGCGGGGCCGTTGCAGCACACTGTCGGAGGCGGGATGCCGGTGCCTAGCGCGCCGCCCCCTCTCCCGCTTGCGGGGGAGGGGGAAAGGGCGCGCCCTCTCAGATATCCCGGCGTAGGTCTGCTTGAGGTGCCCCTCCCTAACCCTCCCCCGCAAGCGGGAGAGGGAATCGAGAGGAAAAGAGCCTCAGCCTTCCGCCGCGCTCACCGCACCCGCATGTGTGGGCGCGTGGGGACAACCCCAGGCGGGGCCGAGGTCGGACAGGCGCGCCTCGATGCATTCCACCTCGAAGCGGATGTCGGCACCGCCGGAAAAGGCGAGCGTCACCTCCCCGGAGGGCGCGTCGGTCAGATCGAACGTCACGGCCAGCAGGTTCAGCACCGTCTCCCGATCCTTCGGATCGAGCCCGCGGAAGCGCACATTGCGCACCCGCTCGAAATGCAGGCCCGCACGGCGCCGCACATATTGCTCGGCACACACCTTCTGGTCCCAGTCGAACCTGTTCAGCACGAGGGCGAAGCGCTGGGTCTTGGGCAGGAAGCCCATGTCTCCCACCTTCACCACCGCGTCCTGGAGGTGCGCCGAGATGATCGCCAGATCTTCCTCGTCCAGCGCGAGAAGCTTCAGAGCGTCCATCGGGACTATTCCTTGTTCATCTTGCTCGCAAATGGCGACGATGCCTTCCCGGATCAAGGGCCGAAGACCTCACGAACTGATGCGTTCGATCTCCGCGCCGCAGCGGGCGAGCTTTTCTTCCAGCCGCTCGAAGCCACGGTCAAGGTGGTACACCCGCTGGACCATGGTCTCGCCCTCGGCCGCAAGACCCGCGATCACCAGCGAGACCGAGGCGCGAAGGTCGGTGGCCATCACCGGCGCGCCCTTCAGCTTCTCGGTGCCCTCCACCATGGCCGTATCACCATCGAGCTGGATGCGGGCGCCGAGCCGGGCCAGCTCCTGCACGTGCATGAAGCGGTTCTCGAAGATCGTCTCGGTGATGCGCGAGCGCCCGCGCGCCCTGGTCATGAGCGCCATGAACTGGGCCTGAAGGTCGGTCGGGAAGCCGGGGAACGGGGCGGTGGAGACATCCACGGGCAGGATGCCGGCGCCGTTCCGGCGCACGCGGATGCCCTCATTGGTGGCATCGATCTCGGCGCCTGCCGCGCGCAGCGTGTCGAGCGCGCTCTCCAGAAGGTCCGGGCTCGCGCCGGCGAGCATCACGTCACCGCCCACCATGGCGGTGGCCATGGCATAGGTGCCGGTCTCGATGCGGTCCGGCAGCACCGCGTGGCGCGCGCCCCGCAGGCGCGGCACGCCCTCGATGTGGATGGTGCCCGTGCCGGCACCGGTGATGCGCGCGCCCATCTTCACGAGGCAGGCGGCCACATCGCCGATCTCCGGCTCGCGGGCCGCATTCTCGATCACCGTCTCGCCCTTCGCCGTGGCCGCGGCCATCAGCGCCGTATGGGTGGCGCCAACCGAGACCTTGGGGAACACGATGCGCGCGCCGGTCAGGCCCTTGGGCGCACGGGCAACCACATAGCCCGCATCGATCTCGATCTCAGCGCCGAGCGCGCGCAAGGCATCGAGATGAAAATCCACCGGCCGCGTGCCGATGGCGCAGCCGCCGGGCAGCGACACGCGCGCCTCGCCCATGCGGGCGATCAGCGGGGCGATCACCCAGAAGCTCGCCCGCATGCGCGAGACGAGATCGTAAGGCGCGGTGGTGTCGACGATGGCGCGGGCATCGATCTCCAGGGTCTGGCCCGCATGGGGATCATCGCCGTTGCGCTTGCCGGCGGTGGTGATGTCGACCCCATGATTGCCGAGGATGCGCTGGAGCAGCGCCACGTCGGCAAGGCGGGGGACATTCTCCAGGGTCAGCTTCTCCTCGGTGAGGAGGCCGGCAATCATCAGCGGCAAAGCGGCGTTCTTGGCCCCGGAGATGGGAATGGTCCCGGTGAGGTGGCGGCCGCCGACGATCCTGATCTTGTCCATGCGCAGAACGCTCCCGTCCCCGTGCGGCGTGCGCGCGGGTCAAACCTTTTGTCTAGCCGGCCCCGTCCTTCGGCACAATGCGCCGTTCGTGGGCCGGACCTGCACCCGGCGCATCGCCCTCCCCCTGCGGCGCGCCTGTCCCCTCCCCTTGTCCCATATCTTCCTGAACCAAGTCCTCCTGCGCGGCCCGGGCGCGGCCCTGCGCCTTGCGGCGCGCGAGATTTGCGCGCAACGCACTGGCAAGACGAGCCTTCTTTTCGCTCTCGGCGGACATGGCCGAGCGTTAACCCCGGCGCCACGCCGACGCAAGCTTGGCCTGGGGATCAATCCGCGGTTTGAACTGGGGATTGCCTGCGCCCCTTGCAAGTCGGGCGGCCTTTCCGTATGACGGCGCCCACGGGCATGGTGCCCCTGGTAGCCCATTGGCTACGCGGGTGCAGACCCCGAAACGAGGCAGAACACCTCGGAGCCGCAATAGCTCAGCTGGTAGAGCACCTCATTCGTAATGAGGGGGTCGGGGGTTCGAATCCCTCTTGCGGCACCATTTATTCTCCAATGAATTCAATAAACTATCTGCGCCAGCCGCGCGCCCAATTCGCTGACGTTTCGGGCTCTGTCGCCAAGAGCAAAATGAGCCGAAATTTGTGTTGGCGTAATGTACCTCGGCTGACAATGGGAACGTCAGCGGAGCAAGGGTAGGCGGTGAACCACCCTTCCTTGCGCCTTCACCTTGCGGTTCGCCAGAATGGCGAACCGCAAATTTCCGCCCCCGCTTCACCTCCACCATGTCGGCTGCGACCGAGACGTCCCAGAATATCGGGAGAAATTCCCGCTGTTCCCAGGGAGCTGCCCGACCTAAGAAGTCCCTAGGGCGCACAGCAAAAGCCGAAGGACCGACCGATGAAACTCGTCATGGCCATTATCAAGCCGTTCAAATTGGATGATGTGCGCGACGCCCTCACCAGTATCGGGGTTCACGGCATGACTGTCAGTGAGGCGAAAGGCTACGGCCGGCAGAAGGGCCACACCGAAATCTATCGCGGCGCCGAATATGCCGTGAGCTTCCTGCCGAAGCTCAAGATCGAGGTGGCTGTGACGTCCGACGAGGTTTCCAAGGTCGTGGAAGCGATCACGCGGGCCGCGAGGACCGGCCAGATCGGCGACGGGAAGATCTTCGTCTTCCAGATCGACCACGCAGTGCGCATCCGCACCGGCGAAACTGACGCCGACGCGCTTTGAGATGGCGCCGGCAGCACCGAGCCGCTCGCGCCCATGCTTCCGCGCAAGAGCGGAAAGCCCAAGATTCATATTCCCAATCGGGGGATAAACGAATAATTTCCCCCGCGGTCAGGGATCTCGACCGGGCATTGGAGAGGGTAGAATGGCAAGGCCTGCAGATCTCCAGGTGATCTTGCTCGATGACTTACAGACGGCCGTGCCAGACGGGTATGCTGGATTTGGATTTTATCTGGTTGATAACGACCAGATGATCCACGCAGGCCCATTTCGTTCCAGGGAAGCTGCCAACGCTTACCTGGAAGATCTTTGGTATCAGCCTAGGACCGGATAACTTCCGGCCGGCGTCCAAATCCGTTTGCGATCACGGCTAGCCATCTACAAGTCCGACGGCGGCCGGGCCGAGAGAATTGTGAGTTCCTGGCGCCGCCCGCTACGGTCCGTCCATGCGATGGACTGGCCCTCCGACAGCCCGATCAACGCCGCACCGATTGGCGTCAGGATGGAGATGCGGCCGGCGGCAATATCAGCCTCCTCGGGATAGACCAGCGTCACGGTCCGTGACTGCCCGTTTGCAGTGAAGGTCAATGTCGAGCCCATCCGAACCGCTGAGGCCGGAACGCGACCAGGAGCCACCAGGCGCGCCCGGTCCAACTCGGAAAGCAGCTCTTCTGCCACTTCCGGCAATCGGGACAGCGCGGCGGAAGCGAGACCGGTCAGTCGCTTATGCTCATCACTGCCAAGGACGATGGAGGGTAGGCGTGGGGTTCTCGCCGGCTTGTTCATGGCGCTGGTCTCTGTGAAAGCTCCGCCGGCCGGCCGTGAAGCCCGCCTCGCGCAGATGCTGGAAAACGGAAATGGGAGTTGGTGCGCTCTGAACGTGCGGCCCCCCATCGAAGAGGCAGCAAGATGTCCGCCCCGGCGCTCGGGGCGCGGAGGCCGAGCGCGGGGCTATGCTCCTGCGATTGGGCAGGGACGACTGAGGTGATTGGCGACAGCGCTCATGAGGCGATCACACTCCGTAGCGTCACCCGATGTCAAGTTGGCCATCCTGTGAAGAGCTTGCGCCACCGTCTGCGAAAGATGTGAGGGTGGCCCCCAAAATTCGAAATCACGATCGGCGCCGCGGCATTTGGCCTGTCCCTATGAGCGAACCTGCGGGGTAGCCTCGTAGGCCCTTTCTGCCTGCGGCCTCAGGGGGCCCGCTCGTCCCTTTCAAGCAAGGCCTGCCTATGCCGATCCCTCTTCTCGTCGCGATCGAACTCTCCCCTGATCATCGGTCTTTCATCAAGGGCGCCGGTTTCGAGGTTTACGCTGCCCCCACCGTGTCCGAGCGGGCGGAGATAATACGGAGCCGAGGCGATGAAATCCGGGCCGTGTTGACGAATGGCACAACGGGATTCGGTGCCCACGAAATCGCGTCGCTGCCCAATCTGGAGATCATCTGCGCGCTCGGTGCAGGGTATGAAAATGTTGGTGTGGCAGCCGCCAGGGCGCGAGGCATCATCGTCACCCATGGCCCGGGAGCCAACGCCGCTTCGGTCGCCGACCACGCCATGGCGCTGCTCATGTCCATCGCTCGTGATGTCGTGCAGTCAGACGCAGCGGTGAGACGCGGCGACTGGGTGCGCGCCCGTCACATGCGCCCCATGATTTCGGGCAAGAAGCTCGGCATCCTCGGCCTGGGAAATATCGGCGAGCAAATCGCCAAGCGCGGCTTTGGCGGCTTTGGCATGCCCATCGCCTATCATAGCCGGAAGCCCCGCGATGGATCGCCGTGGCTGCACCTTCCGACCCCAACCGCACTCGCCGAATGGTCGGACTACTTCGTGGTAGCGACACCCGGCGGCGCTGCGACCAGACGTCTTGTCGGCACGGCCGTCCTCGATGCCCTCGGGCCGGAAGGGTTCCTCATCAACATTGCACGCGGCAGCGTGGTCGACACGGCCGCTCTGATCGAGGCGCTGAGGGACGGCCGCATCGCCGGCGCTGCACTCGACGTGATTGATGGCGAGCCAGAGGTGCCAAGCGAACTTATCGCGCTGAGGAACGTGATCATCACGCCCCATCTCGCGGGCCTTTCACCGGAGGCCGTGCAGGCGACTGTTCAGCTTGTCCTCAACAACCTTCAGGCTCATTTCCGCGGCCGGCCGGTGCTGACGCCTGTCATTGGATAACCGGCGGCGTCAGGGGGCCTTGCGACCCATTGAAGGTCGTCACTCACTGACCCGATGGCGGTCACGGGGTGCCGCCTGACATATGTTGCTTGAACCGCATGGGCGCGCGCTCCATGGTCAACGGCCCAAATAAGCGAGGACGGAAATGCATCTTTGCGAATTCACCCAGATCGGTGACAAGGACACGGTCCTGATAAACCCCATGCATATCGTCTTCGCCAGAAGCACTGAAGACGGCGCGTACATTGTGACGACCGCGATCAACTCCTCCGGCAGGAACCAGTTCTTCCTTGTTGATGAAACGCTGGAAGAAGTTCGGGAGCGAGTGAACGGGCCTTCGAAAACCTAGTCGGCGTGCGCGCAATTTACTCAGAACTTCAGCGTGAAGCTGCCCTGACCATGTTGCTGGTGTCGGTCTCGGCGGGCTGGCCGGCATAGAAGACGGACAAGGTGGTGTTGGCGGTGAAGGCCATGTCGAGGCCGGCTTCCACCAGGGCCTCGTCGCCGGCGATGGGGGCGCCGGGGCCGAAGGCGAACAATACGGCTGGCCCGTGGCCGTTGGGCTTCAGCGATAAGGCTGTGTGAAGATGCGCTACCACCGCACGCGGAATGTTCCGCTGCCGCCGAGGACGGAGTAGCCGGACCCGATCTGTCCGTCGAAGCTTGCGGATAGGGTCACGTTCGAGCCGGTGAAGAGCTGCAGGCCCGCATGGATGTCCGCCGCGTCGGAGACGACCGGAAGCGCGTTGCCGGAGAACGAGAAATTGGGCAGCTCCGCGAAGCTGCGCGACACATCGCGGTTCGGGCTGAAATCGTGCATCCAGGCGAGCTTCAGGAACGGCGTGAGGACACCGCCGCCCTCCACCTTCCAAGAGCCGTCGAGTTGCACCCCGAGGAAGACCGGAAGCGCCGTGATGGCTGCGGCGTCATAGGACAGGCCGGGACCATAACCCAGGAACCACTCGCTGGACCCACCCTGCCAGAGCTGCATGGGCTGGAAGGCGGCAAAGGGCGTGATCTTCGCCCCCGTGCCCGGCAGGTCGAAACTGTAGCCCGCTTCGATCCGGCCGGCGAGGATGGTGCTGTCGAAGCCCGACGAGGTGGAGAGCCCAAGGCCCAGATCGTAGAAGTTCCGGTCGAAGGTGGCGTGGCTGTAGCCGAACGACCCCGACACGGAGACATAGGCCGGCCCGAAGCGCTCCATGCCATAGACCGCCACGCCACCGTAATTGTTGGTGACGCTGGCGCCACACTGCGAGGCCGCCAGCTGGGTCTGGGAGAGGTTGACGGCGAGGCCCATCACGATCGGCGCATTGGCCAGTTCGCCGTCCCAGCCGGCCGTGCCGCCATAGATCTGGCCGGAGAGGCCGCCCCCCGTGGTGGCGGCGCCCATGGGCGAGCCCCACACATACCGGCTGCCGGCACCCTGGACACCGTTAGCCTGCGCAGCGACAGACGCGGCGGGCGGTCCCTGGAACCCCCTGCGCCACTGGTCCATCTGGGCGGTGACCGCGCCGACCAGCGCACTCGCCGCACCGAAGGTGCTCTGGGGCACGAGCGAGGCGGCGCTGCCGCCCACCGTATCATAGGCCACCTGGAGGCCGGACACTGTGGGCTCGAAGACCAGGGTCGCGACGATGGTCTGGAACAGAGGCGAGCTGCCCAGGGTCTGGATGGCGCCGATCAGGGTGCCGATGCGCAGGCCCCGCGCATTGAGCCCGGAGGGTGTGAAATCGATGTCGGTGTCGAGGACGAGCGATCCGCCGGCGCCGGAGAGCGCATAGTTCAGGATCGCCGTCTGGCCCACGATGCGCAGGTTCGACGTGTCGAGCCCGCCCGCGGCCGTGATGACCGTATTGGTGAGATGGCCGGGCATGAGCAGGCCCGGATTGAGGGGCACGGGGCGCAGGCCGCCGGAAAGCGTCGCCGACCCCGTGATGTTGAAACTGTCGGCAAGGCCCGTGGCCTGGTTATAGCGCACCAGGATGGTGCCGGACCCGGTCTGCACCAGATTGCCGTTGATGGTGGTTGCACCCGGGCTCGCCATGGCGATCTGCAGGGTGCCGTCGTTCTGGAAGAGGCCGGTGCCGCCGAGATCAAGCGAGGGTCCGGCCGATATGGTGCCCGTGGAGAGGTTGTGCAGGAGGTTGCCCTGCCCGGCGACCAGGCTGAGATTGCCGAGCAGCACGCCGCCATTGGTCACGCTCGCGACGCCCCCCGTGACCTGGATGGCAAGGCCCGTGGCCCCGTCGAAGGTAGAGACCCCGCCGTAATTGGTGATGTAGTGCTCGGAGCCGTCGCTGGTGATCGCCGTCCCGCCCGGCCCGCCGACGATGTTGGCGCCGGCCGCGATGTTGATGATCGGGTCGCCACTGCCCTGGGCGTAGATCGCGGTCGCACCCGAGCCTGAAGCCGTGATGCTGGCGTTGGCATTGACGGTCACCTTGCCCGACGTACCAGTGGTTGCGGGAGTGAACTCGACGCGGGTGCCCTCCATGATGAGGCCGCCCCCGTCACCGACCGACTGGGCGACAACACCGTAGGCGCCCGCGCCGGTGGTGGTGATCGGAGCATTCACCGTCACCGTGACCGGCCCGCCATAGCCGCTGCCGGTCTGCCGCGACGCGCTCAAGCTATTGCCGGTGGAGAGAACGATGCCGCCACCGCCGCCGACGCTCTGCGCCAGGATGCCGACAGCGTTTGTCCCGCTGGTGGAGATCGCGCCGCCGCTGGTCACAGTCACGGCGCCGCCGTTCGAGGTTGAGGAGGTACCACCCAGCATGACGGTGTCGGCGATGCCGATCCCCCCGCCGCCGCCGACACTCTGAGCCAGGATGGCCACCGAAGCTGCGCTTGTGGTGGTGATCGCGGACGCCGTCGTGACGGTCACGTTGCCACCATCGCCGCTGCCGGCTCCACCGAGGATCATGGTCCCGCTTGGCGTCATCATGCCGCCGCCGCCGCCGACACTTTGGGCGACAATGCCGTGCGCCACGATGTTGGAGGTGGAGATGGTGCCCGACGTGGTGGTGACGCTCACCGCCCCGCCGCTGCCGTCGGCCTGGTAGCCCAGGCTCGCGCTGCCGCCAAAGGCAATGCTGGCTGCAGTGCCGGCTATTCCCACCGTCAGTCCACCGCCGCCGCCGATGCTTTGCGCAAGCACGGCCGTGGCATAGGCACCCATGGTCGTGACGGAGGCCGAGGAGGTGACGGACACCGCCGCGCCGTTCCCGCCGCCACCTGTGCCGGCACCGAGGATGAACAGCGTTTGCGTATCGATGCTGGTGCTGGTGGTGCCGTCGAGCACGAACGCGCCGATGCCGCCGCCCCCGCCGATGGACTGAGCCGCAATGCCGATGGCGCCCGCGCCAGACGTGGTGATGGCCCCCCCGCTCGCGACGGTGACAGCACCGCCATCCTGCGTATCGCCGCCGCCGATTCCGCCCAGCTGCATCTCGAGAGAGACGGAAGAGGAGGTGCCGGATGTGCTCGCCACGTTGATGACGGCACCGCCGCCCCCGCCGATGGATTGCGCAAGGATGCCGTACCCCAGATGGCCGCTGGTGGAGATGCTGGAATCAATGATCTCCGAAACGCCGGCGGAGCTGAGGAATTCTCCGGTGGTCGAGACGTTGATGGCGCCGCCGCTTCCCCCGAGACCGCTGACGCCGGTGGTTGAAGTGACCATGCCGAGTGTGAGGTTGGCGCCGTACTGCGACAGGTCCGACATGCCGGTGGCACCGCCACCAAGGCCCCCGCCCCCGCCGATGGATTGAGCGAGGATACCCATCGCAGCAGCGCCCTTGGTGGAGATCGCGCTTCCGACGATATCAACCGTCACCGCGCCGCCATCGCCGCCGGCTGCGCCGCTGCCGCCCAGCCCGAAGGCTCCGGCGGCCGTCCCCACGCCGGTACTCGTGGAACTGACGGCCCCGCCGACACCGCCGCCGCCGCCCACGGATTGGGCCAGGATCGCGGTCGCCCAGTTGCCCTGGGTGCTGACCGTGTTCTCGAGGGTTAGGTCCACGCTGCCGCCGGTCTGCCCCGTGCCGGCCGTGCCGCCCAGCGCCATGGAGAGCGTGGCATCGCCGGCGCCTGCGGAAGTGGTGCTGGAGGCTCCCGCCGCGCCGCCGCCGCCGCCTATCGACTGGGCGAAAATGCCGTAGGACAGGTCGCCGGACGTCGTCACGAACCCGGTCTGGGTAACCGTCACTCCGCCGCCCGTACCGCCGGTGCCACCCTCGCCGCCGAGACCGAAGCCCACCAGGAAGGTTCCGGAATTGGCGTTCGTCGCGGCGCCGCCGCCCGCGCCGCCGCCGCCGCCCACCGATTGCGCGAAAATGCCCGCAGCCGACGTACCGCTCGTGGAGATTCCATTGGCGCTGCCCACGAAAACCGAGCCGCCATCACCGCCGCCGCCGCCCGTCCCGCCAAGTCCGGCGGCGATGGCGACGCCGCTGGAGGCCGAGGCGGACGTGCCGCTGGCCTTGCCCGTGACGCTTCCCGTGCCGGTGCTGCCCTCGACGCCCGCGACGGCGCTGGTGTAGGCCCCACCGCTGCCGCCGCCGCCGCCCACCGATTGCGCGAACACGCCCTGCGAGCCGACACCGGTCGTGGTGATCAGCACGGACTTGTCCAGCGAAAGCGAGATCGAACCGCCGTCGCCGCCTCCCGCGCCCGATCCGCCGAGGCCGAAGGCGAAGGACGACGAACCGGCATCGCCGGACGAGGTGTTCGACGACCCGCCATTGCCGCCGCCGCCACCCACCGATTGCGCGAAAATGGCCGCGGAATAATTGCCGAAGGTGGAGAGCGCGGCATTGGTGGTGATGTTCACGGCGCCGCCCGCGCCGGCCCCGCCGCCCGACCCGCCGAGAGAGAGCGCGACGGAGGAGGCGGAGGCCTCGTAATTGGTGGTGCTGGAGCCGCCATTGCCGCCGCCACCGCCCACAGACTGGGCGAAGATGGCTGGCGAATTGTCCGGAGAGGCGTCGCCGGCCGAAACATTCACCCCGTAGCCGGTGGTGATGGATCCGGTATTCGAGATCGTGACGGTGTTGCCGGAGCTTGCCCCGCCGCCGGCGCCGCCGATGCTCATGCCGAGCGCGTTGCCGCCGCTGGAGCCGGCCTGGCTGCCTTTCGACCCGGAGGAATTCGCGCCCGCTGCCGCGGCGTTGGTGGAGGAACCGTCCGTCGAGCTCGGCAGGGTGCCGGTCGAGGCTTGACTCGAGATGCCGGAAATTCCGCTGGTGGCCTTGGTGCTGGAAAGCGCCGAGCCGCCATTGCCGCCGCCGCCACCCACCGACTGCGCGAACAGGCCGGCGGCATTGGCGCCGGCCGTGGCGATGGCGGCGCTGTTGGTGAGGCTCACGGTTCCCGTACCGCCGCCCCCGGCACCGCTGCCGCCGAGACCGAAGGACAGGGCGGCGGTGCCGTCGGTATCGGCCGAGCTGGACGCCGTGCCGCCATTGCCGCCGCCGCCGCCCACCGCCTGCGCGAACACGCCCACCGATTGCGCGCCGTAAGTGGAGATGGCCTCGGTGTTCTTCACCGTCACCGAAGACGACGATCCACCGACGCCGCCGCCACCGCCGAGGCTCACGGCGGCGGAATATTGGCCGCCGCCCGCATCCGCGTCGCTGTCGCCGCCATTGCCACCGCCACCGCCCACGGACTGGGCGAAGATGCCGTTGGAATTGGCCGCATGGGTGACGATGCCCGCGCCGTTGGTGACGGTGACGGCGCCGCCGTCGCCCCCCGTGCCGCCATAGCCGCCGATGCTCACGCTCGCCGCCTTGCCGGTGTTGGGCGCGCTGGTCGTGCCGTGGGCCTCACCGACCCCGGTATAGGAGGCGATGCCGCCGCCGATCTCGCCGCCCTCGGTGCCCTTCGCGACGGTGGAGCTGGTGCCGCCATTGCCGCCGCCGCCGCCCACCGACTGGGCGAAGATGGCCGCCGAGCCCTGTCCAAAGGTGACGAGCGTGCCGCCGGAGGTGATCTCGACCGTGCCGGACGAGCCGCCGCCGCCGCCCCAGCCGCCCACAGCCACCGCTGCGGAATATTGGTTGCTCGAGGCATCGCTCTGCGACCAGCCGCCATTGCCGCCGCCGCCGCCGATGGACTGGGCCATGAGGGCCGGCGCCTGCTGGCCATAGGTGACAACGGAATAGGTGGTGCTCTGATTGCTTTGGAGGGTGACCGATGAGCCGGTGCCTCCGACCGCGCCGGCTCCGCCCACCGCGACGGTGGCCGCCACGCTGCCGGCGATGGCGTTGGCATCCGCCGAGCCGCCATTGCCGCCGCTGCCACCGATGCTCTGGGCGATGATACCGGCGGCGAGATCGCTCGCCTGGCCTTCGCTGCCGGCCACGATGGTTCCGAGCTGCACCACGGAGACGGCCGCCCCGTTTCCGCCCGCCGCGCCATCGCCACCCACCGCGACGGAGGCCGCGACGCTCGTGGTATCGCCGGAGGACGCGGTGAGGCTGTAGGCGCGGCTCGACCCGCCATTGCCGCCGCCGCCGCCGATGGACTGGGCGAGGATGGCGATGGAGCTTGGGCCCAGCGTGTTCACCTCGCCGGTGCTGGTGATGGAAACAAGGCCGGCATTCTGCCCCGTGCCGCCGGTTCCCCCGGTGGAGCCTGCCGCGCCGATGGCCACGTCCGTCTCGGCCCCGCCGGCCACCGCTGAACCTGAAATGGCCGATCCGCCATTGCCGCCATTGCCGCCGATGGACTGGCCGATAATGCCGGGGGATTGCGCGCCCGCCGTCTGGACCAGGCCGGCAATGGTCACCGTGACCGCGCCGGCCGTACCGCCCGTGCCTCCGGCCCCGCCCACCGCCACGGACGGCGCCGCGACACCCGAGGTGGCCGCCGAGGCGCTGAAGCCGCCGCTGCCGCCGGAGCCGCCGATGGATTGCGCCAGCACGCCCGGAGCCAGCAGCCCGGACGTGGAGATGAGGGAATCGGTATCGCCCGTGACCGTGATGCTCCCCGCAGAGCCGCCACCGCCCCCGGTGCCGCCGAGGCTGACCGAAGGAGAGGCGCCCGTTCCGAGCGCGCCGGCGAAATCCCATCCGCCCGAACCGCCCGAGCCACCGATGGATTGCGCGATGATGCCGGAGGACTGGTCGCCTGCGGCAACCAGATTGCCGCGCGTGAGCGAAACCGTCACGGCGGAAGCCGTGCCGCCCACGCCACCGCCGCCGCCGATGGCCGCTGCCGGGCTCGCATCGTCGGCGAGGCTTCCGGCGACGGCGAATCCGCCATTGCCGCCGCCCCCGCCAATGGATTGCGCCACCAGGACCGAGGATAGGGGACCGGCGACGGAGACCGTGGCGGAATTGGAGATCGTGACCATTCCCGCCGTGCCGCCCGACCCGCCGCCGCCACCGACGGAAAGGCTCGCCGCCGCCCCATTGGACAGGGCACCGGCGGCGGCAAACCCGCCATTGCCGCCGCCGCCGCCAATGGACTGCGCAAGGATGCCCGGCGCGTTGCCCGTCAGGGCGGCAGACATGAGGATCTGTGCGCTGTTGGAGACGCTGACCGCCCCTGCCGCCGCGCCGGTGCCGCCGGTGCCGCCGATGCCCAGTGATCCGCCGGCATCGATGGAGACATCGCCGGCGACCGTGAAGCCGCCATTGCCGCCGCCCCCGCCGATGGACTGGGCCGTGATGGCCGCCGCGCCCCCGCCGGTGGTGGTCAGGACGCCCGAGTTGGTCACGCTCACGCTGCCCGCATAATTGCCGCTTCCGCCCGGCCCGCCGATGCCGACCGCGCCGGACGCCGACAAAGAGAGCGAGCCGGAAACGTCGTAGCCGCCATTGCCGCCGCCCCCGCCGATGGATTGGGCGAGGATGGCGCCGGACCCATAGCCACTGGTGGTAATGGCGCCCGAGCCGCCGTTCGTGCCGGCATAGTTTTCGTTGTAGACGACGACGGAACCCGCATAGCCGCCGGATCCGCCGCTGCCGCCCACGGACAAAGTGAGCGCTGCCGTGTCGGAAGCCGCGATGGCGATGGAGGAGCCGCCCGCGCCGCCGCCGCCGCCGATGGATTGCGCGATCATGCCCGGCGAGCGCACGCCGGACGTCGTGATGACGCCGCCCTGGTTCTCGGCCACCACCGAGCCGGCATAGCCGCCGCTGCCACCCGTGCCCCCAAGGCTGACGGCGATGGCTGCGCCTGCAGAGATGCTGCCGCTGATGACGGCGCCGCCGCTGCCGCCGCCGCCGCCGATGGCCTGCGCGATCAGACCGGGCGAATCCGAGCCCGCCGTAAGGATCTGAACGCCGTTGGTGCCGACATAGCCGCCTTCCGCATAGCCACCGCTGCCGCCCGAGCCGCCGAAGGCGAACGAGAAGCCCGCGCCGCTGCCGGCGGTGAGCGACACGGCATATCCGCCCGCGCCGCCGCCCCCGCCGATGGACTGGCCGACAATGCCCGGAGAGCCGGTGCCCAACGTGTAAATGAAGCTGTTGGGAGCAGGCGCGGTCGCTTCCGTGATGCCGCTCCAGCAGACGTCGCTGGCTGCTGCCGCGCTGGCGCCGGGGCTGTATCCGTTGCAATTCACGCCGATGCCATAGCCCGCGCCGCCCGACCCGCCGGATCCGCCGTGGGAAATGGCGCCGCCAACGCCCCCGGAGAGGTCGAAGGCCACGGCGCCGCCGCCCGACCCGCCGCCGCCGCCGATGGATTGCGCCAGGATGCCGGCGGAGTTGATCTCCACCGTCTTGATGGAGCCGATATTGCCGACAAGGAGATAATCGCCGTTGCCGCCGCCGCCGCCGGTCCCGCCCAGCGCCACCGAAAGGCCGGCGACGGAGGAGGCGGAGCCGGAGAGGCCGAAGCCGCCCAGCCCGCCGCCGCCGCCGATGGACTGCGCCAGGATGCCGAACGCGCCGCCTGCGGTGCTGGTCGGCGCCGTGCCGCCGGAAACGCAGCCGTTTCCGGTGCAGATGTTGCCCGTGTTCCACACCAAAACGGTGGCGCCGCCGCCGCCGTCGCCGCCCGAGCCCCCGACCGCCACCGCCAGGTTCGGGGCGCCGCTGAAGGCCATGCCGCCGCTGCCGCCGGCACCGCCGATGGCCTGCGCGAAGATGCCGACCGAGGAGACGTTGGAAACCGAGATATTGATTCATCGCAGTCGCCTCCCGGACGCTCCTCGTGCAGAAGCGTGGACCGAAACAGCATCCTGGAGGTGCTTGAGCCATTGCGGGAAGCCGCCTCTCATGCGGAGGCGTGAAACGAGGACAACCGCTGTTGGGAGCGGCCACCATCCCTCGGACGCGCCGTCGACATCGTCGGCCATGAGGACGACATGTCCTGGCGCGATGGCCTCCCGGATCCCGGCCGCGACCTCCTCGGTCGGGATGAGAGCCGCAGCCAGCTCGGGCGCATCGGCAGATGGCAGCACAGTGCTCGTGTCGGCACCCGCCGCGTCCGTGGCTTTCGGTGGCTTCTGAGCTGCTTGAACGGCCTCGGCCACAGGCTCAGCAGCCGCCTCGCCTGCGCAGCATGAAGGCGATCTGCGGCTCAGTGCACCTCCGCCTCTTCATCCTGGAAATTTCGTCCGCACCGCAGGCCCCGAAAATCGCAAGGCCATTGCTGCTTCGGTGGGCACGAGAAGTCTCGCCACGGTTTTCACCCACTCAGATCTAAATTATTATAATACCTCCATAAATGCATCTGAGTACCGGGGATCAACTCACGCAAGCGTGAACCTTGCCGCGATTGCCCGATCTGCAGAACAATCAAAACGAAGCCCGCCCGAATATAGAAAACCATAAACTGCAACGCACATATAATCTTACAACATCGGCGAAAACTTCCGATCTCCAGCGCATTTTCGCAGTACATTTTCACTATACATCAATATTTTGATGACAGTTTTATGATTTATATTAAACACTATCATCTCTAAAAATATACACACCCGCCTTAAATTCACTAAACATGCAATCATGCATCATGATATTCGATTATTTTATCGAATATAACGCACTTTGTACTCATTATGCATTTTTATCTATACTATGATTATAAACGCCCGCCAAATCTAATCTAACTAAATATAAGAGATCGCTCATTTTAGAGCGCTATATTAAATATAGTTCTCATGCAAAACGCTCACTCTTCAGTTTATGAAGACCACACGGAGCTTCTATTTCACTATATTGAAATTATAGGGCGAGTCGGCTACAAATCGATTTCGTGTGAGCGGTAATCTGGTCCGCACCAATTTTTCATCGGCCGTCAGGGGACGGCGTCATTGCACAGCCCGAAGTGGGCCTCGGCATTGTGCCAATGGGGGAAATCATGAAGCGCGACGAAACCTTCGCCGGGAAATCCGTCCGGAATCGGGGGAATTCGCGTAAGGGAATGCCAGCGGCGAGCCTGACGCTCGCCCTTGAGCCGCGCTTCATGTACGACGCCGCCGGCGGGGCGACCGCCGCCGCCGTGGCCAAGGCGGCCGAAGCTCCGCCCGCCCCTCCCCCGGCCGATCATGCCGCTGAGAGCGCGGCGAAGGATCAGGCCAATCCGGCCGCCGTCGACAAGCCGTCAAACACCACGCCCGGCGACGGCGCGAAGCACACCGAAGTGCCGGCCGATGTCGGACCGTTCGGCAGCAAGGGCGAGGCGCAGCTGGAGAAGGCGGCGGCTCAAGGAGCCACCCCCATCACCGAGATCGTGTTCGTGGACGGTCGCCTGCCCGACCTTGGCGCGCTGAAGGCGCAGCCCGGCGTGGAGATCGTGGTCCTCGACCCCGCCAAGGATGGTCTCGCGCAGGTGAGCGACGCGCTCGCCGCGCATAAGGGCGACCTCAAGGCGATCCACTTCGTCGGCCATGGCGAGAACGGGGAGTTCGGCATCGGCACCACCACGGTGGATGCGACGACCCTCTCAGCCAAGGCCGGCCAGATCGCGGAGTGGGGCTCCGCGCTCACCCAGAACGGCGACATCATGATCTGGGGCTGCGACGTGGCGCAGCTTCCGGGCGGCCAGGCATTCATCAACAGCCTCTCCTCGCTGACCGGCGCGGACGTGGCCGCCTCCACCGACGCCACCGGCGCCGCCACGCGCGGCGGCGACTGGGATCTGGAGGCCAAGACCGGCTCCATCGAGACGGTCGTGCCGTTCGAGATGGCCGCCGCGGCCGCCTGGGATCATTTGCTGGATACCCCCACCGTCACGGGCACCGCAGACGTGCTCCGTGTGGCGGAGCCGAGCGTGCTCAACGATCCGGGTGCGGACACCGGCTCGCTGTCCGGCTGGCAGTTCACCAGCTCCAACACGGGCGACCAATTCACCGTGCGGGCAACGATCGGCGATACCACGGTCGGCACCCTCCTCAACGGCAGTGGGCAGGGCAGCGCAATCGCCGGCGGCTGGACGTTCACGGGCACCTTGGCGCAAGCCAATGCGTGGCTGGACCAGATCTCCTTCAAGGCTGCAGATGTGGAGCGGGGGGCGACTTCGGGCGCCACCACCCTCACCCTTCAGATCACGAACCAGACGGACGGGGCTCACCCGACCAGCCAGCGTTCCATCGCTGTCGAGGTCACGCCGTCCAACGATCCCGTGCTGGTGTCCGACAGCATCATGACGGTGCAGGAGGGATCAACCGGAACGGCGGTGCCTGTTTCCGCCTTGCCGGCGGCCGATCCGGAAGTCACCGCGGGGAGCCAGAATCCTTCGCAGATCGTCTATCGCCTGAACGCGAACCCGATCTATGGCTACCTGACCCTCAATGGGACGCGCATTGGCGTCGGCTCCGTCTTCACGCAGCAGAACGTGATCGACGGCAACCTCGTCTACGTGCACACCGCCACCGGCGCCACCCAGAACACCGACGATACCTTCTCCATCCTGGTGAACGACGGCGCGACCCCGATCGCGCAGTCGGATTCCGCAACGGTCACGGTCGACATCACGCCTGTGAACCAGGCGCCGTCGATTTCCGGCGGTGGCGCGGTCTATGAGGGCCAGCCGGCGAATGCGACCGACGGCGGCGTGCCGCAGTCCGTGGTGGGCAACTTCATCACCGCCGACGGCGGCGGCGATCCCACGGACACCGATAGCGCACTCAACGTGCGGATCACCTCGCTCGCCGAGCACGGCACGCTCTACTTCACCGGCACGGCCATTGTGAACGGCGTGACCCAGAACTTCGTCAATCACCAGATTACCCAGTCCGAGATCAGCACCGGATCGGGCTTCCGCTTCGCTTACAATGCGCGCGGCGGGCTGACCTATGCCAATGACGGCGTCGACAATACCGGCGGGGGCGATCCCAATCCCCAGCGTCCGGAAGACGACAGCTTCGGCGTCGAGGTTACGGACGGCGGCGGTGGCACCAGCCCGTCTGCCCCGCTGAGCGCCACCTCGACCATCGACATCACCGTGCGCGCGGTGAATGACGAGCCGGTGTGGGTGGAGAGCAGCACGCTGGCCGCGTCGATCGACAGCTCCTTCATGGTTCAGCTCAACACGGCGATGCTGAACGTCACGGACGTCGATTCGAACCCTGAGAATCTCACCTTCCGCGTGACGAGCCAGGCCGGGCTCGATCAGGGCCGTCTGGTCTTCAAGGACGGCGGCACCGAATACTTCATCCCCAATGGCGGCACGTTCACGCTGGCCGACGTGCTGGCGGGGCGCGTTTATTATTACCAGATGGCTGCCGCCACCCTCGGCGATACCGATACGTTCAATTTCCAGGTCCTCGACAACGCTATCTCGCCCCATTGGGAGGCGAACGGGAACCAGTTCGAGCGTCTGGGCGGCGTTTATACCGGCCAGGCGCCGGCCGATACGCTCCGCAATTTCCAGTTCACCATCAACCTGCAACCGACCCCGACCGGCACGGGTCTCGGCGGTGGTTTGCCTGATCTCGGCACCGTCGCCTCGCACAACTCCTCCGACTATGCGGGCACGAACACGGCAGGCGTGGCGCAGGGCACCCTTCCCGAGGGTGGCACTGTTGTCCTCACCGATGGGAGCGGGTCGAATCCCGGCCTCAGCTACGAGGTCGACGGCGTTGCGCCCGAGCAGGTCGTCTATACCGTCCTGGCCTTCAATGGCGGTGATTTCGGCGCGTGGAACGGCCAGCTCCAGAAGTTCGTGAACGGTTCGTGGGTGACCCTCGGCGTCTACGACACCTTCACCCAGGCTGACCTCAACAACAGCAATGTGCGCTTCGTCCATGACGGCGGCGAGGACTTTGAATCCAGCGTAACCCTCAGTGCGTCCGCAGGTGTCCTGGTCGATAGCGGTGGCGGCGTGCTGGCCCCCGACGCGTGGGTCACCGACTTTACCTTCTATGTCCAGCCCGTGAACGATACGCCGACGGCGGCCGGTTCGTCGGTGAACGTCGTCAATGAAGGCGCCACCTTCTACATCACCACTGCCCAGCTGAGCTTCGCCGATCCGGACGATGCCAACAGCGAAAGCTACCTTGAAGGCTCGGCCACGCTGCCAGGCGGGGGCGACAACTTCGCGTATAATAACGGCAGCCAGCTCACCTTCAAGATCACCGATCTGCCCGACAACGGCGCCCTGCAATATTGGGACGGCGACAGCTGGGAAGTGGTGATCGGCTCGACCGTGCTGGAAGCGAGCTGGATCACCGGCGATGCCGGTACCACCCGTCTTCGCTATGTCCACAATGGCGGTGAGACCAGGCTGGATACCTTCCAGGCCCAGGCCACCGATCGCTGGAGCGCGACGTCCACCACTGCGTCCGTCGGCTTTGTGGTCACGCCGCTCAACGATCCGCCGCAGATCGCTTCCGATCCGACGCAGGCCGATCCCACCGGCGTCATCCCCGCCACCGGCTCGGGCGGCAGCGCTGCGAACCAGCCGCTGGAAATCGTCTATGAGGGCTCGTTCGAGCGGATCACCTCGGCAATGCTCCAGGCGGTGGACCCGGACAGCACCAACATGCAGGTGCAGTACCGCATCACGGGCGCCCCGGCGCACGGCCGCATCGCCTATTCGACCGATGGCGGCCTCACCTTCACGACGATCAGCGTCGGCTCCTCCTTCAGCCAGGCGGACGTCGATGCGGGCCGCATCTACTACCTGCACAATGGCGATGACCCGACCAGCACGGGCTATCCCGCCACGCCGGACGACAAGTTCACCTTCACGCTCTCCGATGGCGCCGCGGAGCAGACCGCGCGCGAGTTCTGGATCTATGTGAAGCCCTCGAACGACCAGCCCGTGGTGACCGCACCTTCGGGGCCGATCGATTCCACGAACAACCAGACCGACATCCCCGGCTTCAGCGTCTCGGATCCGGACCTCGCGGTCGTCAATCCCACCTATGAGACCGACTACATCCAGGTGACCGTCCGCCTGCTGCATGAAAACGGCACGGCATTCACCGCGGGCGAATACGCCGACGTGACCATCGACGTCGACACCGCCATCACGCAGGACGGAGACAAGAACGGCATCAACGACTATCTGGTGCTGCGCGGCACGCGGGATGAGATCAACGCGGCCTTGGCGACGCTCTCTGTCGCGTTCTCGACCGACCACGATCAGACTTATCAGGTTCAGGTGATCGCAGACGACCGCCTGCGAAATGCCGATGGCAGCTTCAAGGACGTGGACACCGGGACCGGTGGCACCCAGTACGGCGGCAATGGCGGCGGGACGGTGAACCAGCCGTCGGTTGTCCTGACCGGCCAGGCCACGCCAGTGATCAACACCGAGCTGGACTGGTACAGCGCAGTCGTTCCGACCTTGGCGCTGCCGACATCCGACCCGCTCTACCATCTCGCGGGCAACATGAACGCGGCGGCGGTGACGATCCGCGCCTCGACGGTCAATGATCCCGCGGGTCTGACCGGAAACGGCACCGCCACCGTCTACGAAGACCAAGCCACGCCCATCGGCAGCACGATCAACTTCAACATTTCCGACGCGGAATCCGATTCCTTCGGAACCCCGGTGACGGTGACGCTCTCAGTGCCCAACGGCACGCTGAACGCGGGTACACAAGCCGGCATCACGGTCTCTGGCCGCAACACCGGCACTCTGACGGTCACCGGCATAGCCTCGGATATCGAGGCGTTCCTCAACAGCTCCCTGACCTACAAGAGCGCTGCCGACGTCAACCACGACCTCAATGGCGCCGACGCCGGCGACGTGACGCTGACGGTTTCGTTCAGCGATACGGGCTCCAACATCGGCAGCAGCGGCGCCTCCGCGAACCCGCCGAACCTCGAAATCGGGCTGACCATCGTGCCGGTGAACGACCGGCCGACGGTCTCGGGCGGGGGCGATACGGTCCCGCTCACCGGGCCGACGGACGTCGATGGCTTCCAGGTCGCCGACAAGGACATCAGCGGTGACGGCGGAAACGTCGCCGATGGCGAATCCGATTTCCTTGAAGTGACCATCCGGCTCACCGACGATGCCGGCAACCCGCTGGACCTTGCCTCGTACAACGGCACGAATGGCATCATCAACATCACCTCCACGGCCAGCGTGCCTGGGCTGGTGGTCGACAGCACCTATGACGGCACCGGCAGCGCGCTGGTGCTGCGCGGGACGCGCGATCAGATCAACAGCTATCTCGACGGCCTCCGGGTCGAGATCGGCGGCGGACTGACCAACACGGACGCGCACTACCATGTCGAAGTGATCGCGGACGACCGCGAGCGCGACAGCGGCACGGGTGCTCTCGTGGGCACAGAGGCGAACGGCGGCGAGAACGACAATGCCGGCAACGGCACTGCGGACGTGCCCACCGCCGAGTTCGATATCTATAGCGACACCACGACCGAGATCCTCGCGCTCGGCCTGACGCCGAACGTCAATTTCGCCAATCGTGACGTGTTCCCGACCTCGGTGAACGACCCCGCGCATGTGGACGTGCCGGCCCAGCAGCAGAATGAGGGCGGCTCGACCTATCAGTTCCACGACATCGCCATCACGGATTCGGATGCGCTCAGCGACGACCTCACCATCACGGTGACGCTGGAAGCCGGCTTCAACATCGTGGAGGCGGACGGTGCAGCGGTTGGGCCCGTGGGTACCCTTCAGTTCACCGGGTCACTCAGCGAGATCAACGCCTGGGTGAACAGCCTCAAGGTCCAGCTCCCGAACACCGACGGCGCCCGCACCGACTGGAACGGGGACTTCGGCGTCACCATCGTCGTTAACGACAACGGCAATAATGGCGGACGGCCGGGCAGCCTCACGGGCGATACCGATAATCCCGATGCCAACCCCGGCGACTTCGCCTATGCGGATGGCTCGAGCAACATCCTTGTCACCACGCGCGAATTCAGCGTCACCATCAACGCGGTGAACGATGCGCCGGTGGTGGACAACAGCGGCGGCACCGCCGAGCACCTGCCCGCCATCAACGAGGACACGGCGGCCGCTTCCATCACTGGCGATACGGTCTCGAACCTGTTCTCCGGCTATTTCACGGATGGTACCGACCAGATCACCGACGGCTCCGCTCAGGACGCCTTCGTCGGCGTCGTCGTGACCGGCCTCACCACCAACGCCAACCAGGGTGTCTGGCAGTATTCGACCGACGGCGGCACCTCATGGACCGCCATCGGCCCCCGGACCGATGCGACCGGCCTTTACCTGCAGGCTGACGCGCTGGTTCGTTTCGTGCCGGCGGACGATTTCCACGGCACGCCGGAGCAGCTCACCGTCCGTCTGGTGGAGAACAACGTCGGTGGCGGAAACGATCCCATGTCGGGTTCGACCACCTCGCCCACCAACGGCGGAAACGTGGACGTTTCCGGCGCCAACAATGGTGGCACCACCCGCTACAGCGCGGGCACGGTGACGCTCGACATCCATGTCGACAACGTCAACGACCAGCCCACCGTCAATAACGGGACGCTGCCGTCGGTGGTGGAAGACACTGCCAACCCGGCCGGCCAGACCGTGACCCAGCTCTTCGGCGGCTCGTACAGCGACGCAACCGACAACCAGTCGGCGGCCCCCATCGGCGGCGAGAATGCCGCCGGTGCCCTCGGCGGCATCACGATCGTCGGCAACAATGCCAGCGCGGCCGAAGGCACGTGGCAATATTTCGACGGCGGCGTCTGGAACGACATCCCGACCAGCGGGCTCGACGAGAGCAACGCGCTGCAGCTGACCACCTCCACCCTTATCCGCTTCCTCCCTGCCGCGAACTTCAACGGCACGCCCGGCGCCCTGGAGGTCCGCGTGACCGATCAGGCCGTCGCGTCCAACGGCTACGCGGACATCAGCGGCGCCGTGGACGACACCGCGACCAGCACCAGCCATTGGTCCACCGAGCGGACCCTCAGCACCATCGTCACCCCGGTGAACGATGCGCCGGTGATCGGCGGTACGACGCTGGACGGCGTCACGCCGAGCGTCACCGAGAACGCCAGCGTCGGCACCGGTACCACCTCGGTCAACCTGATCTCCAGCGGCTCGCTGAGCGACGTCGACCTCACCACCACGCCCGGCCTGTCTGCCGGCGTGTTCGGTGCCGGCCAGATCGAGATCACCCTCGATGCCTATGTCACCGGCGACCGGCTCGAAGTGACGGGCCTCCCCGCGGGCGTCACCATCGATGGCACGGAGAACGGCGTCGGCCGCTCGCTCATCATCCATCTCGATGACAACACGACCGTTGCCGAGGTGCAGGCGATCCTCAACGCCATCACCTTCCGCAACACCACCGACAACCCGACCAATTACGGAAGCAACGACACCCGCACCTACCATGTGCAGGTGCGCGACGGCGTGAACACCGACCCGGATGGCGACACGGCCGGCACGGGCGGCTCGCTCGCCTCCAACATCCTCACCGGCACGATCCTGATCGCCCCGGTCAACGATCCGCCGGTGGCGGAAAACAACGTGAACACGGTCGCCGAGGATGGCGCGCCGGTGGGCGGCAACGTCATCACCGACGGGACGCCGCTCGACAGCGATCCGGACAACACCGTTCCCCAGCTGTTCCTGACGCAGGTGTCGAACGGCGTCGATCCGGCAGTGACGCCGACCGGCGGCGTGATGGTCGTCGAGGGTAAGCACGGCACGCTGACCATCAACGAGGATGGCACGTATACCTACACGCTTAATCCCGACGACCCGATTGTGAACGCGCTCAAGACCGGGGAGACGCTGAACGACGAGGTGTTCACCTACACCCTGTCCGATCCCGATGGTGGCACCGACACCGCGACGCTGACCATCGACATTACCGGCCATACGGACAACACACCGGCCATCGCGGCTGTGGACGGCAATGCCGGCGCCACGGGCGAGAACACGGTGAGCGAGGCCGGCCTGCCGACGGGCACCGATCCCTCGGCCACCAGCGAAACCGTGAACGGAACCATCACGGTCGATGCGGCCGATGGCCTTGCGAACATCATCATCTCGGACGGCGTCGACGACACCGTGACGCTCGACGTGACGGACCTTGCCGGCCTGTCGCCTTCGACCCCCGTCACCATCGTGACCGCCAAGGGCACCTTGGTCCTGAATGGCTTCACCCCCGGCACGGATATCGGCGGCGTGCCCACCAGCGGAACGCTGAGCTACACCTACACCCTGACTTCCGGCCAGGATCACTCCGGTAGCCCCGTCACAGACGTGTTCAACCTGACTGTCACGGATGCCGGCGGTGATACCGATACCGGCAACCTGACGATCCTGATCCAGAACGATGCGCCGATCGCACGGGCCGACACGAACGAGATCACCGAAGACACATCGTCGACGGTTGGCGGCAACGTGTTCGGCGCGACCGGCGCCAGCTCCACCGACGTGGCCGATACCATCGGCGCGGACGGCGCGCATGCCCCCGGTCCTGTCACCGGCGTATCCTTCGGCGCGACCGTCGGAACGGTGGGCGCGTCGCTGACGACGGCCTATGGCTCCATCGTTCTCAATGCCGATGGCAGCTACACCTATACGCTCAACAACGGCAACGCGACGGTCAACGCGCTGCAGACCGGCGACACGCTCACCGAGGTGGTGACCTACACCATCACGGACGCTGACGGCGACACGTCCCAGACGACGCTCACCATCACCATCCACGGCAATTCGGATGGCACCGGCCCGAGCATCACCCCCGCCGACGAGAACGGCTCCGGCGTCACCGGCCAGAACACGGTCAACGAAAGCGGCCTGCCGGGCGGCACCCTGGAAGCGGGCAACGGCGAGACCACCGACGGCACCATCGATGTGTCGGCACCGGACGGCCTCGTCTCCGTGACCGTGGGCGGCACGGAAATCCTGCTGGCCGACATCGAGAACCTCGGCACCACTCCGGTCGTTATCACCACCCCGGATGGAACGATCACGCTGACCGGGTTCGACGTGATCAGCGAGGTCGGCGGCGTGCCGACCCATGGCACCATCACCTACACCTACACGCTGGCGGACAATCAGGATCACACGTCCGGCACCGTGACCGACAATATCGCGCTGCAGGTCGATGACGCCGGCGGCGGCTCGGCCTCCGGCACGCTGACCATCCTGGTTCAGAACGACGCGCCCATCGCGCGCAACGACACGGCGGCCATCACCGAGGGCGGTGTGGGCACCGTGGACGGCAACGTGTTCGGTGGGGCCGGCGCCGGTCCCGGCGACGTTGCCGACACCATCGGCGCAGACGGACCGTCGGTCCCCGGCGCCGTGACCGACGTGGCGTTCGGCTCGACCCCCGGCACCGTGGGCGCCTCGCTCACGCTGGCCTACGGTTCCATCGTCCTCAATGCAGACGGCACCTACACCTACACGCTGGACAACACCAACGCGGCGGTGAACGCCCTCAAGGACGGCGATACGCTGACCGAGGTGGTGACCTACACCATCAAGGACGCGGACGGCGACATCTCGACGGCCACGCTGACCATCACAATTGGCGGCGACACCGACGGCACCCCGACGATCGCGCCCGACGACATGAACGGAAGCGTGGGGGGAGAGAACACCGTCCACGAGAGCGGTCTGACCGACACTTCGGGCGATCAGATCACCACCGGAATGATCCAGATCACCGCGCCGGACGGCGTGAAGTCGATCACGGTCGGCGGCGTCGAGGTCCCGTTGAGCGACCTCGACGACCTTGGCACCACTCCGGTCGTCATCACGACCCCGGCGGGTACGATCACGCTGACCGGCTTCACCCCCGGTACGACCGTTGGCGGCGTCCCGACCAGCGGCGAACTGACCTACACCTATGAGCTCATCAACCCGCAGCACCAGCCGGGTGCCACACAGAGCACGGATCCGATCCCGCTGATCGTCACCGACGCAGGCGGCGACACTGCCACCGGCACGCTCACGATCACCATCATCGACCACGTGCCGCACGCGGTGAACGACACCGCGAGCATCACCGAGAACGCCTCGCCTGCTACGGTGAGCGGAAACGTCATCACGCCCAACGACACGTCGGGCGCCGATGGCTATCCCACGACGGGTGGACTGACGGGGCTGGTCTTCGAGGGCAATCCGAAGACGGTCGGCACCAGCTTCCAGACCAGCTTCGGCTCCATCGTGATCAACGCCGATGGCAGCTACATCTACACGCTCGACAACACGAACCCGATCGTGACGGCGCTGCGGGATGGTGACACGCTGACGGAGAAGGTGACCTACACCATCACCGACGCGGACGGCGACACGTCGACGGCCACGCTGACCATCACGATCAACGGCGCCAACGATGCGCCGGTCACCCCCGGGGACTTCGTGAGCGGCCGCGAGGACACGCCGATCGTCTTCACGCCGGCGGACTTCACCTCCACCGATGCGGAAGGCGACACCCCCACGGCGATCCGCATCACGGACCTGCCGCCGCTGGGTGCGCTCTATCTCGACGGCATTCTCGTGACCCCCGGGACCGAGGTGTCCATCGCCGACATCGCCGCCGGCAAGCTGACGTATCAGCCGGCGCCCGACGGCAACGGGCCGAACTACACCAACTTCACCTTCCAGGTGAGCGATGGGCTGACGTTCTCCAACCCGGGCAACATGCGCATCGACATCGTGCCGGAGAACGACCAGCCAGAAGCCACCGGCTCGGTCACCCTGCCGCCGGTGGACAACAGCCCGGGCGAGAAGCCGGGCAACACGTTCGGCGACCTGCTCACAGGCAATTACAACGACCACAAGGACGACGTGTCCGTCAGCCACGGCACGGACGGCGACACGCCTCTGACCGGCGTCGCCATCTCCGGCAACGGGGCGACCCCGGACCAGGGCGCCTGGCAGTACAACCTGAATGACGGCAACGGCTGGCAGCAGATTCCGAGCGGCGGCCTCAGTGAGGGCAATGCCCTGGTGCTGCCGTCCACGGCCCAAGTCCGGTTCGTGCCGGCGACCGGCTTCAGCGGCACGCCGGGCCAGCTCTCGGTCCACCTCTCGGACGGCTTCGCTTTCCCCGGCGTCGGCTTTGCGGATCTCACCGCGGTGGCGGCCGGCGCGCCCGGTACCCATACCGGTGGCTGGTCTCGCAGCGCAGTTCCGATCTCCATCGGCGTCGTGAATGTGCCCGGCAGCAACGAGGCCGCCGACATCGACACCCGCGGGTATGACAAGTGGGGTGTCATGACCGGCTTCCGGCCTTACGCCGTGGCGCCGCTGGCGGAGGGTGGCTTCCCCTATCTCGAAGGGTGGCCGATCCATCGCTACACCACCACGTGGCAGGGCATCTCCCAGCAGGTGATGTTCCGCTTCTCCGGCGACACCAACCAGAGCAACCTGTTCTTCGAGGCGACACTCGGCCGGAACCAGGCGCTGCCGAGCTGGGTCTCGTTCGATCCCTACACCCAGACCGTCATGGCCTTGCCGCCGGACGATGTGGAGCCGGGCGTCTACATGATCCGCGTGGTGGCCCGTGATTCGACCGGTCATGAAGCCGAGTCGACCGTCACCATCCATGTGCTGCGCGACAACAATAAGAGCCTCGACACCGCCAAGGTGAGGATTCAGCCGCCCGAGATCACGCCCCCGGCGGATGAGCCTGAGCAGCAACAACAAGATGAGCCGAAGCAGCAAGAGAATGCGCCAGCGGCACCTGATGCCGCTCCTGCAAACCAGGAGGAGCAAAAGAGTACCGACAATCAGAATAGCGACCGCGAATCGGTCGAATACAAAACGGCGAATCTGACATCTCTTCAGGAAATCGCAGTTGATTCGTCGCTACTCGGCGGTGCTGGAAAGATGTATTTTGGCAACGCTGGTGGAGATAAGCTTCCGGAGGCTCAGAAAATGAGTGGAGGAAGCGCGTCCGACTTGCATATTAACCCCTCATTAACCAAAACTTTGCTTAATTCGGGGCCAACAGGTCGGATGATTGAAGCGGCGCAACTCCTGGAAGCGCTGGCAGCGGACATGCGACCTCATCTGTAGCGGGGCGCCGCATCGGCCCCCGTCATTTCCGCCAGTTGAATTGCGAGATGAGGGGGGTTCATGCACACGCGCATATTCGCGGCAGTTCTTTGCCTAGGGCTCGGCGCCTGCGCCATGGCGCCGGAACCCTTTACGGTCGAGGAAAACGTTGCCCGAGCGTCCGCCGACCGGGCGGAGCTTGAGAGCTATAGCCCGCGGCCAACCAGCCCCATCTCGCTGGAAGAGGCGCAGGCCCGTGCGCTTGCCTACAACCTCGACAACCGCCTGCAGATGTTCAACGCGACCCTGCAGGATCGGCAGCTCGACCTCACCCGGCTCGACATGCTGCCCAACCTCACCGCTAATGCGGGCTATGTGGGCCGCAACAAGGATCTGGTGAGTTCGAGCGCCAGCTACCTCACCGGCACTATCACGCCGTCGAACTTCGAGACCGTGTCAGTCGACCGCGACCGCACCTTCGGCGACCTGACGCTCTCCTGGAACATCATCGACTTCGGCGTCAGCTACATCCAGGCCAAGCAGCAGAGCGATCGCGTGATCATCGCTCAGGAGCAGCGCCGCCGGGTGATCAACAACATCTTCCAGCAGGTGCGCGCCTCCTACTGGACCGCCATCGCCGCCGAGCGGGTCATCCCGCGTCTGCGTCCGCTGCTGGTGGAAGCGCGGAGCGCCCTCGAGCAGTCCCGTGCCGCCGGCGCCGAGCGCTCGCAGGACCCGGCAGAGGCGCTGCGCTACCAGCGCGGCCTGATGGAGCTGATCCAGCAGCTGGAATTCATCGAGGACCAGCTCTCCATCGCTAAGACGCAGCTCGCCCAGCTCATGGGCCTGCGCCCCGGCACGCCTTATCGCCTGGCATCCCCCTCCGGCTCGCCCTATGTGCCGGGCGTGAAGCTCACCATCGACGAGATGGAGCGCGTCGCCCTGATCAACCGGCCAGAACTGCGTGAAGAGGGCTATAACGGCCGCATCACCCAGAATGAAGGCCGCCGCGCCCTGCTCCGGCTCATCCCCGGCGTGACGCTCCTCGCCTCCATGAACTACGACAGCAACAGCTACCTGCTGTTCAACGACTGGAACGAAGTGGGCGCCCGCCTTACCGCCAGCCTCGTGCGCATCATCTCGATCCCCGGCGTGATGAAGCTCAACGACGCCCAGGCGGAGATCGCCGATTACCGGCGCCTGGCCATGTCCATGGCGGTCATCGCCCAGGTGCAGATCTCGGCCCGCCAGTACGCCATCGCCCGCAAGTCCTTCGAGCGGTCCCGCGACATGGCGGACATCAATCGCCGCATCGCCGACCTCCAGTCGAACACGCAGGAGGCCCAGACCACCTCGAACCTCGACCTGATCCGCGAGAAGGCGAATGCGGTGCTGGCGGAGCTGCGGAGCAACCGCTCCTATGCCGACCTCCAGAACGCCGATGCGAGCATCTACATGACCCTCGGCCTCGATCCGCTGCCGGCGGACGTGAAGGCGGCGAGCCTGCCGGAACTGGTGACGGCAATCCGTCAGCAGCAGAAGGAATGGAGGACGGGCCGCATCCCGGTTCCGGTCTTCACGCCGCCGCCCGCCGCCACGGCGGAGGCCGCTCCGGCGGTGGTCGTCGCCGCCAAGATGTGAGACACTGAGGTATTAGCGCGCCGCTTCTCCCCGAAGCGGCGCGTAACATTTGGACCCATTGCCGATGTTGCCGTTCCGTCGCTTCCTGCCGATCCTGGCGTTCATTGCCGCCCCCGGTATCGCAACGGCTCAGAGCCCCAGTGACGTGGATGTGCGCGCGCAGCTCACCCCCCGCTACGCGACCATCCTCTCCAGCGAAATCGTTGGCCGCATCATCTCCCTGCCGGTGCGCGAGGGCGAGACCTTCCAGAAAGGCCAGGAGCTGGTCGGCATCGATTGCGCCAGCTACCGCGCGAAGCTCGGCCAGGCCGACGCGCAGGTGAGCCGCACCGAGCGCAAGCTCGAAGCATTCCGTTTCCTCGACAAGCGCGGCGCCACGGGCAAGGTGGAACTGGACCTCGCCGAGATCGATGTTGAAGCGGCGCGGGCGGAGAAGGAACTCGCCGCCATCGACGTCTCCCGCTGCAGCATCCTTGCGCCCTTCTCCGGCAGCGTCGCCGAACTGAAGGTGAAGAACCACCAGTATGTGAACCTGGGCGAACCCATCGTCGAGATCCTCAGCGACCGCGAGCTGGAAGTGGAGCTTCTTGCACCGTCCCGCTGGCTTGTCTGGCTGAAGCGGGGGACACGTTTCCGCGTGCGCATCGACGAACTGGGCCGCGACTTTCCCGCCGTGGTCACCCGGCTCGGCGCGCATATCGACCCCGTAAGCCAGTCCGTGAAGGTCTATGCGCAGGTGGAGGGCGACTTCCCTGATCTCGCTCCCGGCATGAGCGGGCTCGCGCATTTCCAAGCCCCGACGCCGGCCACGGCCGAGACCGCCCCGACGCGATGAGCAATCTCCAGACCCAGCAGCTGCTGCGCCTCACCGCGCTGCTGCAGCTTGAGAAGCGGGCACGGGGTGCGAGCCTCGAAGAGCTCGGCTTCGTCATGGCCAACGAGACCGTAGGCCTCATCCGCTATCGCCAGGCGCTGCTGTGGCAGGGCAAGCCGGCGGGCAAGGTCGTCGCCGTCTCAGGGGTGGCCGCGGCCGACCCCTATGCGCCCTATGTGGTGTGGGCGAGCCGGCTGTGCGCCCATCTCGACGGCCTGAAGATCACCGAGGTGCGCGAGATCGGTCCCGGCGACGTGCCCGAAGCGCTGGGCCGGGAATGGCACGAATGGCTGCCGCCCCATCTTGTCTGGGTGCCGCTCGGTGCCTCGCTCGGCGCGCTGGTGCTGGCGCGTGAGGAGCCGCTTGGGGAGGGAGACAAGGCACTCCTCTCCTATCTCGCCGATGCTTACGGCCATGCCTGGGGCGCCCGCCTCGCGCGCCGCAGCCTGCGCGCCCGGGCCGCCCATGCGGGCGGGGGCCGCCGCAAGCTGCTGCTGGCGGCACTGCTGGCCGCGGTCATCGCCGCCGGCTTCTTCCCGGTGCGCCAGTCCGTGCTGGCGCCGGCCGAGATCATCCCGCGCGACCCGGCCGTGATCCGCGCACCGCTGGAAGGCGTCGTCTACAACGTCCTCGTGAAGCCCAACGAGGAGGTTTCGGACGGGGAGGTGCTGTTCACCCTCGACCCGCGCCGCCTGCGCAACCAGCTCGAAGTCTCCACCCGCGCCATGGAGGCGGCGGACGCCGAGCTTCGCCAGGCGCGCCAGTCCGCCGTGGTGGACCAGAAGGCCCGCGCCACCCTGCCGACCCTCCAGGGCAAGGTGGACCAGCAGCTGGCCGAGGTGAACTATCTGAAGGACCAGCTCGCCCGCATCGAGGTCCGCGCGACCCAGGCGGGCCTTGCGGTGTTCGACGACCCGAACGACTGGCTCGGCCGGCCCGTGGCCATCGGCGAGCGGGTGATGCTGGTGGCGGATCCCGGCAAGGTGGAGGTGGAGGTGCGGCTGCCGGTGGCCGACGCCATCGACCTTGAGATCGGCAGCCCCGTGCGCCTGTTCCTGAACATCGATCCCGAGCGGGCGCGCGGCGCCGTGCTCACCTTTGCCTCCTACCAGCCGCAGAAGGGTGCCGACGGCGTGATGGCCTATCGGATCAAGGCCACGCTGGATGCGGGCGAGCCGCTGCCCCGCATCGGCCTGAAGGGCACCGCCAAGCTCTACGGCGTCGAGGTGCCCCTGGCCTATTCCATCCTGCGTCGTCCCATCTCGTCCGCGCGGCAATGGCTGGGGTTCTGAGCGCCGACGCAGCGGGCCCGCCCATGGGCGGGCCGCCGCCCGCAGACCTGGTGCCCCTGCGCGACGAGCTGGTGCTGGAGCGCGGCCCGACCCTGCGCGGCGGATCGCCCACCTGGACGCTGTACGATCCGGTGGCGAACCGCTTCTACCGGCTGGGCTGGCTGGAATTCGAGATCCTCTCCCGCTGGCACCTGCGCAAGCCCGCCGAGATCGCGGCCCGCATTTCCGATGAAACCCTCATCGAGGCCGAGCCGGAGGACGTGGAGCGCTTCGCGACCTTCCTCGCCAATGCGGAGCTGCTGCGGGGCGGGACCGTGCAGGCCACCCAGAGGATGGTCGGGCGCAAGGCGTCCATGCGCCATGGCTGGCTCACCGCCCTGCTGCACCATTATCTGTTCATCCGCATCCCGATCCTGCGCCCCGACCGGGCGCTCGGGGCGCTGGTGCCCATCCTGTCCTTCGTCTACACCCGCGCCTTCTTCATCGTGACGGTCCTGGCGGGCCTTCTCGGCCTCTATCTGGCGCTGCGCCAGTGGGACACCTTCTCGGCCTCCTTCCCCTGGTTCTTCTCCCTGGAGGGCGCGGCGGTGGCGGGCGCGGCGCTGCTGGCCTCGAAGATGCTGCACGAGCTCGGCCACGGGCTCACCGCCAAAAGGCTCGGCTGCCGGGTGCCCAGCATGGGCGTGGCGCTGCTGGTGCTGGCGCCCGTGCTCTATACGGACACCAGCGCCGCCTGGCGCCTGCCGGAGCGCCGCAAGCGGCTCGCCATCGGCCTTGCCGGCGTGGCGGCGGAATGCTGCCTTGCGGCCTATGCGCTGCTGGCCTGGAGCTTCCTGCCCGAGGGCCTGCTGCGCAGCGTCGTCTTCATCTGGGCCACCACCACCTGGGTGCTGACCGTCCTCATCAACATGTCGCCCTTCATGCGGTTCGACGGCTATTACCTGTTCGCCGACCTCATCGACGTGCCCAACCTCCAGGACCGCTCCTTCGCGCTGACCCGCCACAAGCTGCGGGAGATCCTGTTCGATCTGCGCGAGCCGCCGCCGGAGGTCTGGTCTCCCGACATGCGGCGGGTGCTGCTCGGCTATGCGGTCTGCACCTGGGTCTACCGCTTCCTGCTGTTCATGGGCATCGCCCTGCTCGTCTATCACATGTTCTTCAAGATACTGGGCGTCTTCCTGTTCGCGGTGGAGGTGTGGTGGTTTCTGCTGCGCCCGGTCGTGCGCGAGATGAGCGAGTGGGTGAAGCGCCGCCGGGGGCAGAAGATGAACGCACGCACGCTCCTTACCTTTTCCGTCTTCGGGCTTATCCTGCTCGGGCTGTTCATCCCCTGGCGCACCTCGGTGCATGCGCCCGCGCTGCTGGCGGCGCAGACCCGCGTGCGCCTCTACACGGAGGTGCCGGGCCAGGTGGCGAACATCCTGGTGAAGGTCGGCACGCCGGTGAAGGAAGGGGCGGCGCTGATCGAGTTCCAGTCCCCGGACATCTCCTACAAGCGCGACCAGGCCGTCCGGCAGATCGCCAGCATCACCGCGCAGATCCAGGCCGCATCCCAGGAGCCCGAATTCCAATCCAAGGCCCAGCTCCTGGCACGGGATCTCGACAGCGCCCGCGCCGCGCTCGCCGCCGCCCAGAGCGAGCGCGAGCGGCTGACCATCCGCTCGCCCATCGCCGGCACCGTGGTGGAGATGGCGGAGCCGCTGGGGCAAGGGGAGTGGATGAAGCCCAACGAGCTGGTGGCTATCGTCGCGGACCTCTCCTCCACCCGCGTCGATGCCTATGTGGACGAGGCGGACCTCGATCGCATCCCCCTGAAGGCCCGTGCCGAGTTCATCCCCACCAACATCGCCGCGCCGCGCGTGCCGGCGGAGGTCACCTCCATCGACGGCACGGCGACGCGCGCACTGGCCGACCCCGAACTGGCCTCCGTGAATGGGGGCGCCATCGCCGCCCGCCAGGCGCCGGGACAGGGCCAGAATGAACTCCTGGTGCCTGAAGTGCCGGTCTATCGCGTCACACTGACACCGACGGTGCATGTCACCCCGGACCATACTCGCACCGGCACAGCCATCATCGAAGGCTATCCGGCCTCCATCGCCGGGCAGGTCTGGCGCAAGGTGGTGAGCGTCATCATCCGCGAGAGCGGGTTCTGAGGGCCTGCCTGAACGCGCTCACGGAAGTCCGCAGCGCTGTGCCCGGGGATTAGCACGCAGCCCCTCACGCCGCTTCGATGCCTGAGAGGAACACCTGCATTTCGCGGCGCAGCTCGGCGGAGGTGCGGGCGAGGTCGCGGGCGGAGGTGAGCACCGCCGCCGCCGAGGTGCCGGTGATCGAGGCCGCGTCGCGCACATCGTCGATGCTGCGCGTCACATCGTCCGTCCCCTGCGCCGCCTGGGCCACGCGGCTCGCGATCTCCGAGGTCGCCGAATGCTGCTCCTCCGCCGCCGCCGCGATGGCGTTGGAGATGTCCGAGACCCGGCCGATGGTGGAACCGATGGCCTGGATGGCCCCGGCCGCATTCACCGTGACCTGCTGCAGCTCCTTGATCTGGGTGCCGATCTCCGTGGTCGCCTTCAGGGTCTGGTTGGCGAGGTCCTTCACCTCGCCCGCCACCACCGCAAAGCCGCGTCCCGCCTCGCCCGCGCGCGCCGCCTCGATGGTGGCGTTGAGCGCCAGCAGGTTGGTGCGGGCCGCGATGTCGTTGATCAGCGCCACCACCGTCTCGATCCGCTCGGCGCTGGTGGACAGGGCCTGCACGGTCACGTCGGTGTGGCGCACATCCTCAACCGCGTTCTGGGCGGCGCTCGCCGTCTGGCTGATCTGGGTGCCGATCTCGTTGGCCGAAGAGGAGAGCTCTTCCGCCGCCGCCGCCACCGCCTGCACGTTGGCGCCGGTGCTGCGCGCGGATTCCGCCAGCGAGCTCGACTGCTGGGTGGTGCGGGCGGCGGTGCTGGTCATGTCGTTGGCGGTGGTCTCGAGCTGCCCGGAGGCGGTGACGAGGGAATCGATGAGGTCGCCCACCTTGGCGTCGAAGCCCTGGGCGAGCTCGTAGAGCGCGCGGCGCTTCTCGGCCTCGGCGACGCCCTTCATGCGCTCGGCTTCTTCCTCCAGGTGGTGGCGCTCGATGGCGTTCTGCTTGAACACCTCGACCGCGCGCGCCATGTTGCCTATCTCGTCGGAGCGGCTGGCGCCGTGGATCTCCACATCGAGATCGCCGGCCGCGAGCGCGCCCATGGCCCCGGTCATGCCGGTGATCGGCCCGATGACGCGGCGCTGGACGATGACGAAGCCGGCAATGGCGATGACCAGCACGACGACGAGCGCGCCGCTCTGCACCAGAAGCAGGTTCTTCGCGACCGCGTAATTCTCTTCCGCATGCTCCTGCGCAAGCCGCATCGCCGTGTTCGGGATGGCCGTCAGGATTTCGAGCGCGACATTGCCGAGCCGATTGAGTTCATCATCGGAGATGGACGGCGGCTTGCCGGCGGCAAGCTCGTCATAAGCATTCTTGCGGTTCTTCTCGTAGTCCACGAAAACGCCGCTCTGCGCCTGCGCCACCAGTGCCGCCAGTTCCGGGGACACACCCGGCCGCGCAGCCAGATCCTTCACCACCGCCCAATGCGTCAAAGCCTGGCCATGCAGCTCGGACATCTTCCGGTCAAGCGCCGGAGAAATCTTGCCGGCATTGCGGGCGTCCGAGAGGTTTGTGCGCTCCAGGCCCACGCCGTCACGGGCAATCCAGGCCGCCTGCTTGATGGCCATCAGCTCCGCGGTCGTCGGATCCACCATGCGGACGGTCTCGCCGAGGGCAAAAGCCATGAGTTCGAGGCGCTCGATGACATCGGTCGCCGCCGCATTGAAGTCCTTGATGGTGTTCTTGGGACGCTGCGCCAGCGGCAGCGCCAGCGCGCGATCCGCCTCGGTCCGCAGGGCCTTCATCTTGCCGAGGCTCGCCGGCAGGTCCGCGAAGGTTTCCGGCTTGCCGTTGGTGCAATCGAGTTCGCGGCACAAGATGAGCACACGCGCCAAGGCGGGATCAGCCTTGCTCTGGGCGTCCCTGATCATGCTGAAGAAGGCCGGGGACGCGGGCTGCTCGGCGGCGAGCGCAACACGCGTCGGGCCGCGCTGGATGCGGACATTCTGCAGCACCGTGAACATCTCGCGGCCGGCTTCGGCCACGCGAACGACACGCGCGCTTTCTGCGATCTGATTCAGGTTGTGATAGATAAGAAAAGCAAGTATGGCGATAGAAATCGCTGCCATGGCGCCGAACAGCACGCGCAGAATGACAGCAAGCGACAAGCTCCTGAAGAAGGTTCGGCCGCTATTTCCGGGGCGAAACGTAAGCGCGGCATTGATCATGCCGCTTGGCAGATTGACGGCTGCCACCCCAGAATTTGCGGACACTGTATCCCCCCTCAAGCAAGAGCTTGTTTCGCAAGCCTAGGGAAACGAGGCTTGTGCGAGGCTATCGCTTTAAAAGTCGTCTAACAGACGAGGGGCAGCGGCGCAGGGATCAGGCTGTCGAGAGGCGTGGTGCGGCCGGCGAAACAGCGCACATGCACAGGCAGGTTGGGAAGGGACACGCCCACAGAACTGTGCCCGGCGAATCCGCCGGGCCGTTCGATGCAAACCAGATCACGCTCCTGGCTGGCGGCGGCGCCGATGGCGCCCCCACCAGAAGGTTCGGCAGGCTCAGGAGGCCTTGGCCCGCCTGGAGGGCGCCTTCACAGGCTTGGCTTCCACCGCTTTCCTGCGCTGCTGGCCCAGGCCCATCTGCTTGGCAAGTTCCGAGCGCGCCGCTGCGTAGCTCGGCGCCACCATCGGATAGTCGGCCGGGAGGTTCCACTTCGCGCGGTAGGCTTCCGGCGTCATGTCGTAGGTGGTGCGCAGGTGGCGCTTCAGCGACTTGAACTTCTTGCCGTCTTCCAGGCAGATGATGTAGTCGGGCGTCACCGACTTCCGGATCGCGACGGCAGGCTGCTGCGGCTCGGCCAGAGGCTCACTGCCCTTCGAAAGGCCGGTGAGTGCGGCATGCACGTTGTTGATCAGGGCCGGCAGATCCGAAGGCGCCACGGAATTGTTCATAACAAACGCCGAGACGACATCTGCTGCGAGGCCCAGGTAATCGGGACCATTTACGGGTTTGAGTTCGTCGGCCAATGCTTCCTCCTAATCCATGAAGTGTCTATGTGACGAAGGAACGCGATTTCTGCAACCCTCTTCAAGTAAAATATACCTGTTGCAGGAATTTCGGTGAACACACATTCAGCACTGCGGGCTTGATTTTTCTGCCACAGCCCTCCTCGCCCGCAACAGTTATGAGTCGCATGGCAGTCATCGAGGGCCAAAATCGATCAATCCGGGCCGATAAGACAGGAAACTCGGCGAGGCGAACCGCTCCATAGGCGCGGCATGGCCGACGTGATACAAAAGACACACGACTCCTCGATCTTGTCCGTCATAAGCTGGGCTGCGAGCCAAAGGCGACTTCCAGGCTGCGCCTATATTCTTTATATTACGGGTGGCGACTTCATTTAACTCCGACGCGTCAGGATATATCTATGCGCATTCGCGTCGGCTGTGAGCTCATCTACCAATTTCAGCAGATAACCCCTATAATTTTCATGGTCAATATTCACTCATCCAGGGTGTCTGACCTTGAACAGCCGGATTATATTGTAACCACACCCTCGGTACCCATTGAAGGCTACAGGGACAGCTTCGGGAACTGGTGCAATCGGCTGGTGGCCCCGCAGGGGCAATTCTCGGCGAAGACCGAGACGGTGGTGCGCGATTCAGGCTTGTGGGACCCAACCGAAGACGGGGCCGCGCAGCTTCCGGTCCAGCATTTGCCTCCCGATACCCTCCTCTTCTTGCTCGGAAGTCGGTATTGCGAGACCGATCAACTCTCGGAGGCTGCCTGGTCCTTATTCGGGAGCACGCCGCCGGGCTGGTCGCGCGTCAAGGCGGTCTGCGACTATGTGCACAACCATATCACTTTTGGATACGAGCATTCCCGCGCCACGCGAACCGCAGCGGATGTCTTCCGCGAGCCGCGGGGCGTGTGCCGCGATTACGCCCATCTGGCGCTGGCCTTCTGCCGGTGCCTCAACATTCCCGCGCGGTACTGCACCGGATATGTGAGCGACATCGGCCTTCCGCCAGCCCATGCTCCCCAGGATTTTGCGGCCTGGATCGAGGTCTTTCTCGGCGGCGCCTGGCACATCTTTGATCCTCGCAACAACGACCCGCGCATCGGACGCATATTGATTGCCCGCGGCCGCGACGCCGCTGATGTGCCGATCGCAATGACGTTCGGCCCAAGCACCCTTCTGAGCTTTCACGTAACCACCGAGGATGCAGCCGCCCCGAGTTCATGACCGAGGGCGCCCCAAGCGTGCGCGCAACGTGCCGGCACGCCTCACCACCAGAATGTAGATCCAGCCAATTCGCCCGCTTGGGGCAGGCTTACTCCGCCAATTGGAGACCCTTTACGGGCTTACGCCCCTTACGCGGCAGCGGCAGAGCGGGATTTGCAGCCTCGTGGGCTTCGCGCAGCGCCCGAAGACGCTCGGTATTGGCGCGGACCGCATCGCCTTCCCGCTTATAGACGGCCATGGCGCGGGAGACCGATTCCTCGATCTGGCGCTGACGCTCGCCGGTGGAGAGGGTTTTGCGGGGTTCTGTAACGGTGGTCATAGAATGTCCAATGCAGTTGCGGGATTGTGTCGCCGGTAGCCGCGCGGGCTGGGGAAGTGTTCGCACCGCCATTAAGGGCCGCAGCAAAAAGAACTCTGCTCCCGCCATATGAGCGTCGCGCGACACCGAGGGCGTGCTCGCAACCTGCCGCATGAGAGCAGCGATCGCGGCGCCTTGACGCGGCACACACCCCGCGCATCAGGCACGCGGACGAGAACAATATCTCTTGGCAAATGATAGCCCAAATCGCCGGAAATCCCAGTGAAAACGCCTCCGGCGCCAAAATAGTTCCGCAATCATCCCTGCCCTCGCAGGCATGTGTTCAAAATATTTCACAGCTCGCGCGATCAGCTTTTTCTGGTCAGACGCGGCTTGAAAGCGCATATTCAGCGCACAAATGGAAAATGACAGGCGTCGGAGGGTGAGAGCTTTTTCGCCCCCGCCTGAAATGAGATCATCATGACTAACCGCAAATTCAATGTCGGCGCACGGGTAGCGCTGAACCGCCCCTTCACCCATCGCTCCACGGCACCCTCGTTCGAAGTGGTCGGCGTTCTGCCTTCCGAGCAGGGCGAGTTCCGCTACCGCCTGCGCTCCGCTGATGAGCCCTTCGAGCGGGTGGCTGGTGAAAGCCAGATCGAAGCGATCGATGCTAAAGGGTGATCGCGACTGTTATTCCAACAAGATTCCCAAGGGATGCATGGCCCGCCAGCAGGACTCGAAAAATAAAATTCCAATAAAAATTTGACTTCGGGCCCGACTTACCCCATCTTCCCTTCAGTCGATATGACGGTCAGACGAATTGGCCTTGCGCTGAACACCGGCGCCCTGCTGACGATACCTACCCGAAAAAATGCAAATTCGACGGCCTGCGGCTGACGTGGGCGAGCACTACCTATGTTTATCGAAAGGGTCTCCCATGACTACGGGAACCGTAAAGTGGTTTAATGCCGAAAAGGGTTTCGGCTTCATCGCTCCTGACAGCGGCGGCGCGGATGCGTTCGTGCACATCAGCGCTGTGGAGCGCGCCGGCCTGACCGGGCTGCGCGAGGGCCAGAAGGTGAGCTTCGAGCTGACTTCCGACCAGCGCGGCAAGATGGCTGCGTCGAACCTGGCGCTCCTGACCTGATTGCTTCAGCGGGCAGCGATCCCTCGTTGCCTGCTGCCCGGAGCTTCCGCCAAATTTTGGCTGACCACGGATGTACTGGCGGTCGACGGCGGAACGTTTCCGGACAAGCATCAGCATGATCGAAACCCGCTTCTTTGATCGGAAGCGGGTTTTTCTATGATACGAGCAATCAGGTCTCTGCCCTAAAGCTGCTCACTATTCAGATCGGATATGATCTTGCAAGTTTTCGTGAGAGACAACAACATCGATCAAGCACTTAAGGTCTTGAAGAAGAAGATGCAGCGCGAAGGCGTCTTCCGTGAGATGAAACAACGGAAGGCATATGAGAAGCCTTCCGAAAGGCGGGTTCGCGAAGAAGCAGAAGCTGTCCGTCGGGCGCGGAAGAACGCGCGGAAGGCAGCCCAGCGCGAAGGCCTGTTGCCAAAGCGCCCCGCCAAGCCACGGCCGGCGCCGGCCGCACGCGCGACCTGATCAGGGGCGCTTGGCGGCACGTCCTGTTCCGCCAAGTCCCATGGCCGTGATCGCCAAAGGCGCTCCGCTCTAGTAAAATGGGCGGGTCAAGGCAGCGGAGGATAAGACCTTTCCTGCCTCGTCCCGCGCTTCAACCGTCCAAGTGTACATCCCCGAGATGCATGGGGATTGAAACGACACCGTCCCCTTCGGGATCTGGCCGGACACGGGGTATGGCACGACGGCGCCCCCCAGCAGCGCCCCCTCGGACCCTGTCAGGACAAATTTCAATGTCCTGGTCCCCAGCGGCGCATTCCCGATCGCGAACGGCGGGCTCACGGCCGCACTCATGCACAGCTTCGTCCCGATCCACGAATAATCCAGAGTCATTTCCTCTGAATAAGCCGCCGCCGGGCTGAGGCTGAAGATCAGCAGGCCCGCTGCCATTGCTTGTCTGATATACATTTCGTCCTTCGGCATTCGGCGAGTAACACGGCGCACTTGTGCTGGCGGCAACGGCTCCGCTACGACGCCGCGGGCTCGGGAAGCGGGCTGGCGGGCTTCTTGATCCGCCACAGGGCAAACCCCACTTCGCTCAGCGTCTGCTCTATCAATTCCCGGTTGATGCGATGCGGAAGCCGGTGATGCGGGAGGATAACCGCAATCTCCCGCCAGGGCGCGAAGCGCTGCGGCAGCTGACTTCCGCGCTCATCTCCCGCGAACGCAAACAGCCCCTTTTTTGCCTCGGATTCGAAGGAATAAATATTCGGCATTTCTCATTCCTTCTGAAAATGGAAGATATAATCTTTAGCCGATCGACGATCTTGATACGGATCGAGAGCCGGATCTTCCCTTAGTTACGATACCATATCTCTGGGAAAATTGGCATTTTTCTTATGCAGGCCGCGAGAAGCAGAAGATAAATACCGCGATAGATCTGCTCTTTCCGGCAGGTTCCTATGCACTGTGCCGGCCGATAAATTGCGTTTGCTGTAGAGGCGCACCCAGCTGCCGCATTGAGGATGATGCGCGAGCAAACGCGGGGGCTAAGCCGGCGTCCGCCGCTCCGTTCCCCAAACCGGTTATTTGGAACCGCCGGACGTCAGCCGCGCAGCTTCCGGGGCAAAAGGCCCCTGCCCGCGCAGACTAACGCGGCACCTCAAGCTCGCCGCCCAGCTCGACCCTCTGGCGCTTCTTGTCATAGACGCAGATCATCATCACAGGCTGCTTCGCGCCTTTCGGCTTGCCCCGCAGCAGCGCCAGACCGAAGGATTCGCTTCCAAACGGGTCGACCGTGGCCGTCGCCCCCGTGAGGTTGGCGGATGCTGCCTTGAGGCAGGCGGTCTCGACGGCCTGCCTCAAAGCGCCCCAGGAATCGTCGGACGATGCCGTGGCGGCGGTCGCCATGAACAATGATGCGAGCAGGCAGAGGCCGGCAAGGAAGGTCTTCTGCATCTGGCGCATGTCTCACCTCGGCACTTGAAAGAACGGCGCGGTCCTGCTGGGGCGTTCGGGCTGCGCCCGGCGAGGCGTCACCCTAGTGGCGACGCCCCACCAACGCATGACACACCCGCATCACTTGCGCTTCATCGCCTCCGCCAAGGCGGCGCCGAATGAGCCTTGCGGGGCGGGTTCGGGCTTGCGCGGCGGCGGGGGAGGACGGCGATCGCCGCGGGTGTCCGGCGCCGGGCGGGCGGGCGCGGCCGCGCCGTCCTTGCGCATGGAGAGCGAGATGCGCTTGCGCGGCACATCCACCTCCAGCACCCGCACCTTCACCACGTCACCGGCCTTCACCACCTCGTGCGCGTCCTTGACGAAGCGGTCCGCAAGCTGGGAGACGTGCACCAGCCCATCCTGATGCACGCCGATATCGACGAAGGCGCCGAACGCCGCCACGTTCGTCACCGTGCCCTCCAGCAGCATGCCCGGGCGCAAATGCTTGATGTCGTCCACCCCGTCCGCGAACGAGGCGGTCTTGAACTCCGGGCGCGGGTCGCGGCCGGGCTTCTCCAGCTCGGCGATGATGTCGCGCACGGTCGGCAGGCCGAAGCGCTCGTCGACGAAGACGTGCGGGTCGAGCGCGCGCAGCTTGGCGCTGTCGCCCATCAGCGCGCGCACGTCGCGCCCGCAGGCGGCGACGATCTTCTTGGCGACGCCATAGGCCTCCGGATGGACGGAGGACGCATCCAGCGGCTCCTTGCCGTCGGGAATGCGCAGGAAGCCGGCGCACTGCTCGAAGGTGCGCGGGCCGAGGCGAGAGACTTTCAGCAGATCGCGGCGGGCGGCGAAGGGGCCGTTGGCATCGCGATGGGCGACGATGGCCTCCGCCAGCGAGGCGCCGAGGCCGGAGACGCGGGCGAGCAGCGAGGCGGAGGCGGTGTTGAGATCGACGCCCACCGCGTTCACCGCATCCTCCACCACCGCATCCAGAGCGCGGGCGAGGCGGGACTGGTCCACATCGTGCTGGTATTGCCCGACGCCGATGGATTTCGGCTCGATCTTCACCAGCTCCGCCAGCGGATCCTGCAGGCGCCGGGCGATGGAGACGGCGCCGCGCAGCGAGACGTCGAGATCGGGGAATTCAGCCGCGGCGGCGGCGGAGGCGGAATAGACCGAGGCGCCGGCTTCGCTCACCACCACCTTGATGGGCCGCCGCTCGGCGGGAAGGCGGGCGATGAGGTCGGCCGCCAGCTTGTCGGTCTCGCGGCTCGCCGTGCCGTTGCCGATGGCAACCAGCTCCACATCGTGCTTCGCGATCAAGGCCGCCACCGCCGCCTGCGCGCCCTGCACGTCATTTCGCGGCGGGAACGGGTAGACGGTGGCTGTGTCCAGGAGCTTTCCGGTGCGGTCCACCACGGCCACCTTCACGCCGGTGCGGATGCCGGGATCGAGCCCCATGGTGGCGCGCGAGCCAGCGGGCGCGGCCAGCAGCAGGTCCTTCAGGTTGCGGGCGAAGACGCGGATGGCCTCTTCTTCCGCGCGCTCGCGCATCTCCACCATCAAATCGACGGAGAGGTTGAGCGAGAGGCGCACGCGCCAGGCCCAGCGCGCCACCTCCATCAGCCACACATTGCCCGGCGCGGTGTCTGTGACCTCCAGGGCAGCGGCGACGATGCGCTCCGTCGGCTTCACCGGGGAGACATCGTCCGCGTCCACTTCGATCTCGACGGAAAGGATCTCCTCGTTGCGCCCGCGCAGCATGGCGAGCACGCGATGGCCGGGTGCCGTGGCCCACCGCTCGGAATGGTCGAAATAGTCCGAGAACTTGGCGCCGGCCTCCCGCTTGCCCTCTTCCACGCGGGCGCGCAGGACGGCGCGCTCCTTCATGTGGGCGCGCAGGCGGCCCAGCAGATCGGCATTCTCGGTGAGGCGTTCCACCACGATGTCGCGCGCCCCTTCCAGGGCCGCCTTCACATCCGCCACCTCGTCGGTGATGTAGGCGCCCGCGAGTTCCGCCGGCACCTTGCGGCGGTCGGCCAAAATCGCCTCCGCCAGCGGCGCGAGGCCGCGCTCGCGGGCGATCTCCGCGCGGGTGCGGCGCTTGGGCTTGAAGGGAAGATAGATATCCTCCAGCTCGGCCTTGGTGACCACTGCCGCGATCCTGGCTTCAAGCTCGGGCGTGAGCTTCTCCTGCGTGCGGATGCTCTCCAGCACCGTGGCACGCCGCGCCTCCAGCTCCCTGAGATAGCCGAGCCGCTCCTCCAGCGTGCGCAGCTGGGTATCGTCCAGCCCGCCCGTCGCCTCCTTGCGGTAGCGCGCGACGAAGGGGACGCTCGCGCCTTCATCCAGCAGCGTCACGGCAGCCGAAACCTGCTCGGGGCGGGCGGAGATCTCCGCCGCAATGGTGCGGGCGATGGAGGCGGCGGTGCGGGCGTCAGCCATTCGGGTCTCACGAGTCATGAACGGGGGGCGGACATTAAGCGGACCGTTGGCAGCTGCCAACGGGCGATAAGGCGCCATCGCCAAACATGAACGATCACGCCGTGGAACAGGAAAACCTGGGAACACGTTGCGCTTCAGCCACGGCAATGGAGCGTCGAATGGACAGCAATCGAATTTCAGGAACGGTCACCGAGCTTGGCGGCAGAGTGAAGGAAGCTGCCGGCGCGCTTACGGGCGACATGTCGCTTCGGACCGAAGGTTATTACGATCAGGCCGAAGGCCTGGCTGAAAGCACGCTCGGGCGGGTGAAGGACTATGTGGCGGAGCGTCCCGTCAATGCCATGATCGCCGCTGGATTCATCGGCTTCATTCTCGGCGTTTGGGCCGGCCGAGCCTGAGCATGGCGCGCCCGTCACCCTTTGGGCGGGCGCGCCCGCTAGCTGTCATAGAGCCACGAAATCGTGGCCATGACCGCCAGCAGCCCAACGAGGCCGGCGAAGATTACGGTCCAGGTGCGCCCCGTCGGTAAGGCACGAGCCGGAGCGCGATGGTCCTCCTCGCTTTGGGGAACATCCAATGCGGCGGAGGTGCTGGTGCCATCATCGATTTCGGGTCGCTCAGTGTCTCTGTTGTTCATTGCGGCGTCCCTCGGCGCGCCCCCTACGGGAAGCCGAAAAGTCCACCGCAAGTTCCGCATCGGAACGATGGGAAGAGACCAACACGATCACTATCGAGAAATGGCCTTTCCCAAGTACCGCCTTGACCCGGCAGGGCCTCCGCATCAGACCGCTCGGGAAAGTCAGGGAACGCGTTTCTTCTCCAATTTGCGCGCCAGCGTGCGGCGGTGCATGCCGAGACGGCGGGCGGTCTCGGAGATGTTGAAGTCCGTTTCCGCCAACGTCTCGTGAATACGCTCCCATTCGAGGTTCTTGAGCGAGGTCGGTCGCGCAGCGACGGGGACCGAAGTATCTCCCGCCGTCTTGCCAAAGGCAGCCTCGATGTCGTCGGTGTTGGACGGCTTGGCGAGATAGTGGCAGGCGCCGAGCTTGATGGCTTCCACGGCCGTAGCAATGCTGGCGAAGCCGGTGAGCACCACGATCTTCATGGCTGGATCGCTGGTGTGCAGAGTCTTGACGCATTCGAGCCCTGAACCGGCTGCGAGCTTCAGGTCGACCACAGCATAAGAGGGCGTTGCCTCCTCCAGGAGCGCCCGCACCTCGTCGATGCCATCGCTGATCCGCACCTCGTAGCCTCGACGCTCGAAGGAGCGGCGCAAGGCGCGTGCGAAGGACGCATCGTCCTCCACGATCAGCAGCAGGCCGGCGGGCTCCGTGCCGCTAGAGTCCATGTGCGTCTCCGGACGACAGTGCGGGCAGCGGAAGCGCCAGGGTAACGCAAGCACCCTTGACCTCGTTGCGCGCCAACACGCGGCCGCCAAGCTTGCGAACCACATTGACCACGAGGAACAGGCCGAGCCCTCCGCCGGGCCGGTTCTTGCTGGACCGGTACGGCTTGCCGAACTCGGCCAGCATCTGCTCGGCGAAGCCGGGACCCGCATCCCTCACGTCGACGATCAACTCGTCCGCCTGCCGGCGCACCGCGACGCCCACCCAATCCGGCGACGCTTCGAGGGCATTGTCGAACACGTTGAAGATCACCTGCTTCAAGGCCGGGTCGGAGATGATCGCCTCACCTGAGCCCAACCCATTGCTGTATTCCAGCGTGGCCGGCGAACGGCTCACCCGCCATTCCGCCACCAGCTCGTCGAAGAAGGCCCCCGCCGTAGTGCGCACGGTCCCTTCCCCACGCGCTTCCCCGGACGACATCAGGATGCCGGAGACGATGGTCTTGCAACGGTCGAGCTGGCTCTGCATCTCGGCCATCTCCTCGGCAATATCCGGGTCCCCGCCGAAGGACGGCATGCGCCGCCAGTCGTTCAGGATCACCGACAGCGTCGCCAGCGGCGTGCCCAGTTCGTGGGCGGCGCCTGAGGCGAGGAGACCCATGCGCACGATGTGGTCTTCCTCGGCGGATTTCTGGCGCAGGTCCGCCAGATGCGCATCGCGGGCGCGCAGGTTGCGGCTGATCCGCGTAATGAAGAACACGAGCAGGCCCGCCGCCAGCACGAAGCAGACGAACATTCCCTTGATGTGCAGGCTGAAGAGATTGTCGGCGAGCCCCGGTGGCAGAGCGAGCGGCCGGAAGGCGGAGGTGAGCCAGACGAAGCATCCGCTCGCCACCACCGCCAGCGTCCAGGCCGACCATGTCTCCAGCAGCACGGCGCCGAGGCTCACCTGCAGCAGATAGAGGGAGATGAACGGGTTCGTCGCTCCCCCGCTCAGATGGAGCTGGACAGTGAGCGCGGCGACATCGAGCAGCAGCTCGACGAACAATTCCGTGTTCGTCACCGCCTCCTGGCTCTGCTGCCGCCAGATGCTCACGAGATTGAGCGTCACGAGGAAGGCCAGAACCGATCCCATTTCAAGAAGCGGCAGGGGGATGCGGAACCAGAACTCGACGATGAGGATCGTCACCACCTGCCCCACCACGGCGTGCCAACGCAGCTGGATCAGCAAAAGCAGGTTCTTATTGCCTGTGGTGTCGCGGGCTGGCGTCGTCATGTCCTTCGTGGCGTGCCTTTCATGTCAGGCGCGCCGCGCCCAGATGACGATTGCGCCGCTGGCTGCCATGGCGGCGAGGGCGAACCATGTCAGTGCATAGACGAGGTGATTGTTCGGAAAATGGACGATTGTGAGCCCGCCGACCGGAAATCCGCCGGGATTGGGCCTGGCATCCGCGTCGATAAAGTAGGGCGCAACCTCGCCGAGCCCCTGCGCCGTCGCGATGGCGGGAACATCGCGCGAATACCACCTACCGGCCTCGGGATCGTTGCTGCGCAAGAAGGCTCCTTTCGGCTCGCTCATGCGCAGGAGACCGCTGACGGTGGTTTCGCCTTCGATCTCGCCTGCACTTCGGCGCGCCGGGTCCCGCAGGTCCGGCGGCACGAAGCCGCGATTGACCAGGGCGGTGAAGCCTTCAGAGGTCTGAAAAGGAACGAGCAGCCAATAGCCGCCGCCGCGCTCCGTGACCGCCTGCACCAGCGCTCCCCGGTCATTGAGGAAATGCCCCGAGACCCGGACATGGAGATATTCGTGGCCGGCTGCCGAGATAGACGGCCATGCGGCAGGCCCGGGCGCGGAGACAGGCGGCGCGTGGATGCGCTGTTCCACGCGATCCATCACGTCCAGCTTCCACGTCCTGCGTTCGAGCTGCCATACGCCGAGGGCGCACAACCCCGCCGCGCTCGCCAGGTAGAGGGCGACCACCGCGAATGCGCGGATGGGCCTCCCCTCCCCGCGCGTTCGGCGGCCAAGGCGGCTCCCCGCGCCGGCTGAGAGCGTCACTGCATCCGGCTCATGTCGTGGCCCGGCATCATGTTGGTGTTCAGGTGGTACATCACCCAAAGCGAGCCGCTGAGCGCGATCACGACGATGATGATGGTGAACACCAGGGCCATCATGCTCCAGCCGTTCTCGGTGCGTGTGTTCATATGCAGGAAGAACACCATGTGCACCACGATCTGGACGATGGCGAGCGCCATGATGGAGACGGCGGTCGCCGTGGCATTGCCGAGCGCGCCGATCATGACCAGCCAGAAGGGGATCGCGGTCAGCACCACTGACAGGCCGAAGCCGATCAGATAGCCGCGCAGCGAGCCGTGGCCGCTTTCATGCGCGCCTTGGTGCGCTCCGGCCGGGTGGGCGTGCGTCTCGGAGCTCATCGCAGCATCCCCATGAGATAGACGAAGGTGAACACGCCGATCCAGATCACGTCCAGGAAGTGCCAGAACATGGACAGGCACATGAGCCGCCGGCGGTTGGCCGGGATCAGGCCACGCTGCCCGATCTGGACCATCAGCGTCACCAGCCAGATGATGCCGAAGGTCACGTGAAGGCCGTGGGTGCCCACGAGCGTGAAGAAGGACGAGAGAAAGGCGCTGCGCTGGGGCGTCGCTCCCTCGTGGATCATGTGGGCGAACTCGAACAGCTCGATGCCGAGGAAGGCGAGGCCGAACACGCCCGTGACCGCCAGCCAGACCTGGGTTTGCCTGAGGCGGCCCTGGTCCACCGCCAGCATGGCGAAGCCGTAGGTGATGGAGGACAGGAGCAGCATGGAGGTGTTGAGCGCCACCAATGGCAGGTCGAACAGGTCCTTCGGGGCCGGTCCCGCTGCGAAATTTCCGCCTAGCACGCCGAAGGTGGCAAACAGCATCGCGAAGATGAGGCAGTCGCTCATCAGATAGATCCAGAAGCCGAGGGCGGTGCTGTCGCCTTCGGCGTGTGCATGCTCCTCCACCTCGTAGAAGACGGGAGCCTCGTCCTTGGCTGCGGTCACGGCGATGGTCATGGCGTCACCTGCCCGGCGATGAGGCGCGTGCGCTCATCCTCGGCTTGGACCACGTCCTCCACCGGAATGTGGAAGTCGCGGTCGTAGTTGAAGGTGTGGGCGATGGCGATGGCGAGGAGCCCGACAAAGCTCACCGCCGCCAGCCACCAGATGTACCAGACGAGGGCGAAGCCCAGCACCAGGCTGCAGCCGGCAAGGAAGATGCCGGTTGGCGTGTTGCGCGGCATGTGGATCGGCTTGAACCCTTCGAGCGGACGCCTGTAGCCACGCCGCTTCATGTCCCACCAGGCATCGCCGTCATGGACCACCGGGGTAAAGGCGAAATTGTAGGCGGGAGGCGGGGACGAGGTGGCCCATTCCAGCGTCCGGCCGCCCCACGGATCGCCGGTCACATCGCTCAGCGCCACGCGGTTGCGGATGCTCACCACGATCTGCACCAGGAAGGAGAGGATGCCGAGCAGGATCAGGAAGGCGCCGAACGCGGCGATGATGAACCAGATCTGGAGCGAGGGGTCGTCGAACACCCGCAGGCGCCGCGTCACGCCCATCAGCCCCAGCACGTAGAGCGGCATGAAGGCGAAATAGAAGCCCACCACCCAGAACCAGAACGACATCTTCCCCCAGAACGGGTCGAGCCTGAAGCCGAACGCCTTCGGGAACCAGTAGGCGATGCCGGCGAACATGCCGAACACGACGCCGCCGATGATGACGTTGTGGAAGTGGGCGATAAGGAACAGGCTGTTATGCAGCACGAAATCCGCCGGCGGGATCGCCAGCATCACGCCGGTCATGCCGCCGATGACGAAGGTGAGCATGAAGGCCAGCGTGTACATCATCGGCAATTCGAACCGGATGCGCCCGCGGTACATGGTGAAGAGCCAGTTGAAGATCTTCGCACCCGTGGGGATCGAGATGATCATGGTCGTGATCCCGAAGAAGGAATTCACGCTGGCGCCCGAGCCCATGGTGAAGAAATGGTGCAGCCACACAAGGTAGGACAGGATGGTGATGACCACCGTGGCATAGACCATGGAGGTGTAGCCGAAGAGGCGCTTTCCCGAGAAGGTCGAGGCGACCTCCGAGAATACGCCGAACGCCGGCAGGATGAGGATGTAGACCTCCGGATGCCCCCAGATCCAGATGAGGTTCACGTACAGCATCGGGCTGCCGCCGAAGTCGTTCGTGAAGAAGTTGAAGCCGAGATAGCGATCGAGCGACAGGAGCACGAGGACCGCGGTGAGCACCGGGAAGGAGGCGACGATGAGCACGTTGGTGCACAGCGACGTCCAGGTGAACACCGGCATCTTCATGAGCGTCATGCCGGGCGCGCGCATCTTCACGATGGTGCAGATGAGGTTTATGCCCGACAGCGTGGTGCCGACGCCCGCGATCTGTAGGGCCCAGATATAGTAGTCCACCCCCGCGTCCGGACTGTAACCGATGCCCGAGAGCGGGGGATAAGCGAGCCAGCCGGTCTTTGCGAACTCGCCGATGAAGAGCGACGTCATCACCAGCACGGCGCCGCTCGCCGTCATCCAGAAGCTGAAATTGTTGAGGAAAGGGAAGGAAACGTCCCGCGCGCCGATCTGTAGCGGCACCACATAATTCATCAGTCCCGTCACCAGCGGCATGGCGACGAAGAAGATCATGATCACGCCGTGGGCGGTGAAGATCTGGTCGTAATGGTGCGCCGGCAGGTAGCCTTCCGAGCCCGCAAAGGCCATGGCCTGCTGGAGGCGCATCATGATGGCGTCGGCAAAGCCGCGCAGCAGCATGATGATGCCAAGCACCATGTACATGATGCCGATCTTCTTATGGTCCACGCTGGTGAACCATTCGCGCCAGAGATAGCCCCAGAGCCGGAAGTAAGTGATGGCGCCCACGACGGCGAGGCCGCCCAGCGCCACGATGATGAAGGTACCCACCAGGATCGGCTCGTGGAAAGGCAGGCTTTCCAGCGTCAGCCGTCCGAAAATGGGACTTACGGGAACGGAAGCTGCGGACATGGCGCCTCGCGTCAGGAGTTTGAGGGCCGGCGCGCGGCGGGAGCGGCCGCCGGTGCGCTGATGGGCGTGAAGGAGGGAACCGGCAGGCCGGCGCCGAGGATGCGCGTGGTGGCGGATGCCGGGCGCGGGGCAAGGGCGTCGACCCGCACCGCGGGCTCCGCCAGATCTTCCGGCGCGCACACGCCCACCACCATCCCGGGTGTGCCACCGAACACGGCGCCGCGGCGGCTATATTTGTCATAGGTCAACGGCAGGACGTTGCGGATGCCCTCCATGCCGAGGCCGCCCTTGGCGTCGATGGCCATCATCTCGCTCATGCACATCTTGCCGCTCTCGACGCACATATTGAGGATGGCCTTGAAGAGGACCGGGTCCACCTGCGCGAAGTGCTGGACCGGCACGTTCTCGCTCGGCTTCTCCAGCTCCAGATAGGCCTCACGGGTCAGCGCGCCGCCGCCCGCCTTCGCGTCCGCCACCCACTTGTCGAAGTCGCCGCCGGAGAGGCCGAGGAAGCGGAAGAACATGCCGGAGAAGCCGGCGCCGCTGTAATTGGCGGAGAAGCCGCGATACGTGCCGGCATCGTTGATGACGGCGTGGAGCCGCGTCTCCATGCCCGGCATGGCGTAGATCTGGCCGGCGAGCGCGGGGATGTAGAAGGAGTTCATCACCGAGGAGGCGGTGATGCGGAAGCTGATGGGCCGGTCCACCGGCGCGGCCAGCTCGTTCACCGAGGCGATGCCCTGCTCGGGATAGATGAACAGCCATTTCCAGTCGAGGGCGACCACCTCGACCTCAAGGGGCCTGTGGGCGTCCGTCACCGGCGCACCGTCGGCGATGCGCTCGATGGGCCTATAGGGATCAAGCAGATGCGTGGCCATCCAGGTGAGCGCGCCGAGGCAGATGATAATGAGCAGCGGCGCCGACCAGATGATCAGCTCGAGCTGAGTGGAATGGTGCCATTCCGGCTCGTAGCGCGCGTCCGTGTTGGACGCCCGGTAACGCCAGGCGAACAGGACGGTCAGCGCCATGACCGGGATGATGATGAGCAGCATCAGCACCACGGAGATGACCACGAGGTCACGCTGCTGGATCGCGATGTCGCCGGAGGGATTCAGCACGACGAAATCGCAGCCGCAGAGCAGCGCCGTCAGCGGAAGCAGGGCAATGAGGCGGAAGCGGCCCAAGGGAGCACCTTCGGGAAAAATCATCTGTGCGAAGGGCTAGCTGCGCTGCAGCAGAGGGGACATTGGACAATTTGCCCAATGCCCCCATCCTGTCTGCCGGGAGATGAGTAGGGCGTTCGGTCCGTCGGCGCTGTCCGTGCGCGGCCGTCTATTCTTGTCGCACCGAGGCGAGGCGCATGGCGCAGTCCATATCAACCATGGAACGGGATGCGAGGCAGATCCACGGGGATCATAGCAGCGTCAATCCCGGCGAGATCGCCATCGGCGTGGTGATCGGGCGCACGTCGGAATTCTTCGACTTCTTCGTCTATGCCATCGCCTCGGTGATCGTCTTCCCGCGGCTGGTCTTCCCCAACGTGGACCCGCTGACGGGCACCCTCTATTCCTTCGCCATCTTCGCGCTCGCCTTCATCGCCCGCCCCCTCGGCACGGTGATCTTCCTCGCCGTCGACCGGGCCCATGGGCGCGGGGCAAAGCTGACCGCGGCGCTCTTCCTGCTCGGCACCTCCACGGTGGCCATCGCCTTTCTTCCGGGCCGGGAGACCATCGGCGTGGCCTCCGTCTGGCTCCTGGCGCTGTTCCGCATCGGCCAGGGCCTTGCCTGGGGCGGGACGTGGGACGGGCTCGCCCCGCTCCTCGCGCTCAATGCGCCCGAAGGCCGGCGCGGCTGGTACGCCATGATCCCCCAGCTCGGCGCACCGTTCGGCCTGATCGTCGCGAGCGTGCTGTTCGCCTTCTTCGCCGGCAACCTCTCCGCCGACGACTTCTACAGCTGGGGCTGGCGCTACCCCTTCTTCGTCGCCTTCGCCATCAATGTGGTCGCCTTGTTCGCCCGGCTGCGCATGGCGGTGACACCCGAATATGCCGAGCTGTTCAAGCGCGGCGATCTTGAGCCGGTCCCGGTGCTGCAGACGGTCCGGGCGGAGGGGCGGAACATCGCCATCGGCGCCTTTGCGCCGCTCGCGACCTTCGCCCTGTTCCACATGGTGACAGTGTTCCCGCTCTCCTGGGTCTATCTGTTCACGACGGAGCGGCCGACGCGATTCCTGATCATCGAAGCGGTGGGCGCCGTGTTCGGCCTTGCGGCGGTCGTGGCATCCGGCTTCATCGCCGACCGCGTCGGCCGTCGAAACCTGCTCGGTGGATCCGCCGTGGTGATCGCGGTGTTCAGCGGCTTCGCGCCCCAGCTCCTGAACGGCGGCGTCGTTGGGGAAAGTCTTTTCATGGTGCTCGGCTTCGTGCTGCTCGGCGTGTCGTTCGGCCAGTCCTCAGGCATTGTGGCGTCGCGCTTCGCCAACCGTTACCGGTACACGGCCTCGGCGCTGACGAACGACCTTGCGTGGCTGTTCGGCGCCGGCTTCGCCCCCCTCGCCGCGCTCATGCTGTCGAGTACGTTCGGACTGATCTCGTCGGGCGCCTATCTCCTGTCGGGCGCCGTCTGCACCCTGCTCGCCCTGAGGCTCAACACGCGGCTGGACGCGGACTGACCAAGTCAGTCCGCGTGTTCGGCCCCCAAGCAGGGATACTGCGGGGGCGCCGTACGTGCGGCACTTCCCCCTTATTCTGCGACGATCCCGCGCTCGGCGATCACATTGGCCCACAGCTTGGAACTGGAGGCGATGACGCTCTTCAGCTCATCGGGCGTGCCGGTCATGGGGATGAAGCCGGCGGACTGGAAGATGCGCTGCACATCCGGCTGCGCCACCACCTCGCGGATGGCTTTGTTCAGCTTGTCGGTGATGTCCTGCGGCAGCCCGGCGGGACCGAGCACACCGAACCAGTTTTCCTGCTTGTAGTCGGGATACACATCGGAAATGAGCGGGGTGCCGGGCGGAAGGGAACCAGGCGAGCTGGTGGACATGCCCATGAGCTTCAGCTTCCCGGTGCGGATATATTCCAGCATGCTCGGCGTCGACGTGGTGAGCAGCACCTGCACCTCGCCGTTCATGACGCCCAGCGTGGTCACCGACGACCCCTTGTAGGGCACCGCCGTCAGCGGGATGCCCGCGGTCTGCGACAGCAGCTCCGTCGAAAGATGGCCCGAGGAGCCGGAGCCGGCGTGGGCGTAGAGCAGCGGCTTCGGCTGCTGCTTGGCGTAGCTCACGAAGCTCTTCAGGTCCGTCACCGGGAGATCGCCATTCACCACCAGGATCATGGGCTGAGTGGCGACCAGGGTGATGGGAGTGAAGCTCTTTATCGCATCGTAGCCGGCCTGCTTCTGAAGCAGCGGGGCGATCACACTCGGACCATCATTGCCGAACAGCAGGGTATAGCCATCAGGCGTGGACTTCGCGACCTCGCGCGCAGCGATGGCACCGGCCGCGCCTGCCCGGTTCTCGATGACGATCGGCTGGCCCAGGATCTTCGTCAGGGGGTCCTGCATGGCGCGGGCCATGACGTCGGTGGTCCCGCCCGGCGGATAGGGAACGAGGATGCGGATAGGCCGGTCGGGATAGGAGGCCGCCTGCGCGCCGGAGAGTGCGAAGGGCATGATGGCCGCGAACAGCGCCAGGATGAAGCGCACCATGGAAATCCCTCCCTGGATGATGGCGCGCTTTTTTGGCTGCGCGCTTTTGTACTGCGTTCTTGCTCCATCCCTCGCGCATTTGGCGATGCGCAGATACTTGAGGGCGGAGCGCAAAGTTCGGAAGCTTGCCGGGACTAATCGCTCTTTGGACGTCATAAGCCTTCCCCGCCACGTATTCGCGCGGTGAAGGTTCTGAAACAGTAAGCACCTCCCAGGAGGCGACCTAAGACGATTTCGTTATCCACGGATAACGAAGGCGCATTAACGGTAATTCAGCACCATTCTCCGCACCCCCTGAAACTCTTGCGCGGTTGTTTCCCACACGCAGGGACCGTCGAGATGGCAGGCTACGGCAAGGATCCGGTCGTCCAGAAAGAGCCGCATCGCGGCTGCGCCGTGGTGCCCGATGCACCCCCGTTATGCGCACATAACCAAATGGTCTTGGGCCTGCCCGCCTCCAATCCGTACAGTTCAATGGAGAGCGGCGATATTGAAATCGGAGCAGTGACGGCACGGGACGTCTTCAGTTCGAGACATCCGAGGAACTCACTCCTCTTCATATACTTTATCGTCAAAGTAAATTTCTCCGCATGTGCGCGAAACGCCAATGCTGGAAAGAAATAATCAAAGGAAATCCACAGTGGAGGATCGCGACATGACTCTCGGCGCCGAAGCGTGTGACGCCGGCACCGCCGCCGGCACGGAAGCGACGGGGCGCCATGAGAAGCCCAACCGCGCTGCCCTCGCCGGGATCCGCGTGGTGGACCTCACCCAGTTCGAGGCCGGGCCGGTCTGCACCGAGACGCTGGCGTGGCTGGGGGCGGAGGTCATCAAGGTGGAAGCCCCGGGGCGCGGCGAGCAGGGCCGCAAGGCGACGACCGATGCCGCAGGCCTCGATTCCAACTTCTTCCTGATCCTGAACGCCAACAAGCGCAGCGTCACCTGCAACCTGAAGAGCGAGGAGGGACGCGCCCTCTTCAGGCGGCTCGTCGCCGAGGCCGATGTATTCATCGAAAACTTCGCCCCAGGCGCCATCGAGCGGCTCGGCTTCTCCTACGACGAAGTCCGGAAGATCAACCCCTCGATCATCTACGCCCAGATCAAGGGCTTCGCCCCGGAAGGGCCTTACGCGAACTACCTCGCCTTCGATGCCGTCGCCCAGGCGGCCGGCGGCAGCGTCTCCATCACCGGCGAGGCGGACGGGCGGCCCATCAAGCCCGGCCTGAACGTCGCCGACACCGGCGCCGGCCTCCACTGCGCCATCGGCATCCTCGCCGCGCTCTATCAGCGGCGCGTCACCGGCGAGGGCCAGCGCATCGAGGTGGCGATGCAGGACGCGGTGATCAATTTCGGCCGCATCGCCTTCGCCGCCCAGGCGAACTCCGGCAAGGCCGCGCCTCGCACCGGCAACCAGAGCATCCTCGCCGGGACGTCTCCGAGTGAAGTCTATCCCTGCAAGGGCGGCGGGCCGAACGACTATTGCTACGTCTACACCACGCGCGCGGGCAACCATCATTGGGATCGGCTGCTCGCCGTCATCGGGCGCGAGGACCTGCTCACCGACGAGCGCTTCATCACGCCGAAGCAGCGGCAGGCAAACTATCGCGAGGTGGACGCCATCATCGCTGAATGGACCCGGCTGCACGACAAGCGGCACGTGATGAAGCTGTTCGGCGAGGCCGGCATTCCCGCCAGTGCCGTCTTCGACACCATGGAGCTGTCTCTCGACCCGCATCTTCGGGCGCGCGGCACGTTCGTCACCGTGGATCATCCCGAGCGTGGCGAATTCACCATGCCGGGCTTCATGGTGAAGATGTCGGGATCCCATGTGCCCGCCGCGGCTGCGCCGCTCCTCGGAGCGGACAACGTGCAAGTCTACAGCACCCTCCTCGATCTCTCGGAAGACGAGCTGGAAAGCCTGAAGCAAGCGGACGTGATCTGAAGCCGCATTCAACCATAGAGATGGCGTAGCATCATGGGTATCCGGGGTTATGAGCTGGTCGGGCGCGCGCTCGAGCACGTGGGCGCCGACACGGCATTCTTCATCATGGGCGGTCCCATCAACGACGCGCTCAATGCGGCCCGGGACCATGGCGTGCGCCTGATCGACGTGCGCCATGAGCAGGCCGCCGCCATGATGGCGCAGGCCTATGCCCGCATGCGGGGACGCCCCGGCCTGTGCCTGGGCGCATCCGGGCCGGGAACCATCAACCTCACCACGGGCCTTGCCAATGCCCTGGTGGATTGCGCTCCCGTGGTGGCGCTGGGCGGGGCGAGTCCGCTGGCGGAATACGGCACCGGCTCCTTCCAGGAGATCGACCAGCTCGCCATCATGCGGCCGGTCACCAAATGGGCCGAACGCGTCCACGAGGCGCGGCGCATTCCCGAGCTGATCGTCCGCGCCTTCCGCGAAGCCATGTCGGGCCGGCCGGGACCGGTCTATCTCGACCTGCCCGGCGACGTCCTCTACGCGGAAGTGGACGAGGCGGCCGTGGAATGGCCGCGCCCGCTTGAGATCCGCCCGCCTGCGGCCAGTGCCGCGGCGGTCGAGGAGTGCATCGCGCTCCTGAAGGCCGCCAAGCGGCCGGTCATCCTTTCTGGCAGCGGCATCCTGTGGTCTGGCGCGGCTCCGCGGCTGGCGGACTTCGTCGAGGCAGCCGGCATCCCGCTCTACACGACGCCCCAGGGGCGCGGCATCACGCGCGAGGACGCACCCGGAAGCTTGCCGCAGGCGCGCTCCACCGCCTATCGCGAGGCGGACCTCGTGCTCGTGATCGGCACGCGCCTCACCTACGTCTTCAGCCAGGGCAAGGCGCCGCGCTTCTCGCCCGACGCCAAGTTCGTGATGATCAATACCGATCCCGGTGCCATCATCTCCGCTCCGCGGGTGGACCTCGGCATCGTCGGCGATGCCGGCACCGTGGTCGACCAGCTCGCCGAGGCGGCTGCGGGGCAGCTCGCGCGCGGCCAGTTCGCGGACTGGCAGGCGCGCCTGAAAGCCATCGAGGACAAGAAGAAGGCCGGCGGCGAGGCCGAGCTGTCGAGCGAGGCGGTGCCGATCCATCCCCTGCGCCTCTGCAAGGAGATCCGCGATTTCATCGATCCGGAGACCATCCTCGTGGTCGATGGCCAGGAAATCCTCAATTATGGCCGGCAGAGCATCCCGAGCCACCTCCCCGGCCACCGGCTGAATTCCGGCCCGTTCGGCACCATGGGCGTTGGCCTTCCGTTCGGCGTCGGCGCCAAGGCTGCGCGGCCCGACAAGAAGGTGCTGGTACTGCACGGCGACGGCTCCTTCGGGCTCAATGCCATGGAGCTGGACACCGCCGTGCGCCACGATCTGCCGATCCTGGTGGTCATCAGCCTGAACGGCGGCTGGACCGCCGATCCCGAGCGCAAAAAGCCCGGGCGGGACCTTGGCTATACCCGCTTCGAGAAGATGGCCGAGGCGCTCGGCTGCCACGGGGAATATGTGGAGCAGCCGGCGGACATCCGCCCCGCTTTGGAGCGCGCGGCCGCCCAGGTGGCGCAGGGGCGGACCGCCGTGGTGAACGTGGTCACCGACTGGCGGGCGCGGGCCGGCACCGTCAGCTTCACCGCCCACAGCACCTGAGGCCGGACATGACCAGCAGCCAGGAAGGCGCCCTCGCCGGCATCCGCGTGTTGGACTTCACGCACTTCATCGCCGGTCCCTACTGCACCATGCTGCTGGGAGATCTCGGCGCGGAGGTGATCAAGATCGAATCCCCCGGCGGCGACACGTTCCGCCATTTCCGCCCCCATGTGGGCGGGGAAGGCGGGCCGTTCCTCGGCTTCAACCGCAACAAGAAGGGCCTCTGCCTGGATCTGCGCCAGCCTGCCGCGCAGGAGGTCGCACTGGCGCTCATCGCCAAGGCCGACGTGCTGGTGGAGAATTTTTCCACCGGCGTCATGGACCGCTACGGCCTCGGCTATGAGGCGGCGGCGGAGGTCAATCCGCGCCTCGTCTATTGTTCCGCCACCGCCTATGGACGCACCGGGAGCCTTGCCGCGCGGGCGGGCTTCGACCCGGTGGTGCAGGCCGAGACAGGCTTCATGTCCATGAACGGCCACCCGGAGATCGAGCCCACCCGCACCGGCCCGGCCGTGATGGATGTCTCCACCGGCATGATGGCCTCGAACGCCGTGCTCGCCGCCCTCGTCGCGCGCAACCGGACCGGGCGCGGGCAATATGTGGAGGTGGCGCTATTCGACACGGCGGTGAACATGCTGGGCTTCCACGGCATGAGCTACCTCGTCTCGGGCGTGAGCCCGCTGCGCTTCGGCAACATGAGCTCCGACAGCGCCCCTATGGGTATGTTCCACGCCGCCGACGGCCCATTCTATATCGGCTGCGCCAATGATGGCCTGTTCCGTAAGCTGGCGGAGGTGCTCGGGAAGCCGGAGCTGGTCTCCCATCCCGATTACGACAAGGCCGGCAGCCGCGTGCAGAACCGGCACGCTCTTGCCCAGCTGCTGAACGGCCTGTTTGCCGCAGGGACGCGCGAGGATTGGGTTGCGAGGCTCCAGGCGGCTGGCGTTCCCGCCGGGATGCCCAAGACCATCGAGGAGGCCATGCGCTCGCCGGAAATGGCGGAGCGCGGGCTCGTCAGCCACATTCCGCACCCGACGGCGGGTGAGATTCCGAACGTGGCGCCGCCGTTCCGCCTCGCAGGCACACCCGTCGTTCCCCCCGTCGCCGGCCCCATACTTGGCCAGCACACCCGCGAGATCCTGTCCGACGTGCTCGGCTTCGACGAGAGCCGCATCGCCGCTCTCTCGGCGGCCGGCGCCGTGCGGCAGGCCGCCATCTGAAGGAGCAGGCAATTGGGCCCGCTGCACGGCACCAAGGTCATCGAGTTCGGCGCCATCGGGCCGGGGCCCTTCTGCGCCATGATGCTGTCCGACATGGGCGCGGAGGTGCTCCGCCTCGACCGCATGGAGCCGCCGGATCTCGGCCTCCAGCGCGAGACGCGCTTTGCCACGCTGAACCGGGGCCGGCGCTCCGTCGCCATGGACCTCAAGGCGGAGGGGGCCGTGGCAACGGTCCTGCGCCTGGTGGAAAAGGCGGACGCGATCATCGAGGGGTTCCGGCCAGGCGTCATGGAGCGGCTCGGCCTCGGGCCGGATGCCTGCCTTACGGCCAATCCCCGGCTGGTCTATGGCCGGATCACCGGCTGGGGCCAGGAGGGGCCGCTCGCCCAGGCGGCGGGGCACGACATCAACTATCTCGCCATCTCCGGCGCCCTCCATGCCATTGGCCGGGAAGGCCAGCTCCCCTCCCCGCCGCAGAACTTCCTCGCCGACATGGCGGGCGGCGGCATGTACCTGTCCTTCGGCATCGTCTGCGCGCTGCTGGAGGCGCGCACGTCCGGCAAGGGACAGGTGGTCGACGCCGCCATGGTGGACGGCGTCGCGTCCATCCTCACCAGCGTCCACGGCATGTATGCAGCCGGGCTGATCGGCGACCGGCGCGGCGAGAACCATTATGATGGCGGCTCGCCCTGGTACGATTCCTACGAGACCGCCGACGGCCAGCTCGTCGCGGTGGGCGCCATCGAAAGCCGGTTCTACGGCACGCTCCTCAAGCTGCTCGGCCTCGACGCCAAGGATCTTCCCGGCCAGCACGATCGCGCCGGCTGGCCGGTGCTGCGCGCGCGCTTCGGCGACGCGTTCCGGAAGAAGACCCGGGAGGAATGGCTGAAGCTCATGGACGGGAAGGATGTCTGCGTGGCGCCCGTCCTGACCCTGGGCGAAGCCATGGAGCATCCCCACCTGAAGGCCCGGGGCACCTTCATTGAGGTCGCCGGCGTGCGGCAGCCCGCGCCGGCGCCGCGCTTCAGCCGCTCCGCGCCGGACCACCCGGCGCCGCCGCCGGAGCCCGGCGCGCATACCGATGCCGCGCTGGCGGACTGGGGCTTCTCCCATGCCGAGATATCGGGGCTGCGCGAGGCGAAGGCCATCGCATGAGCGCCGGGAGGATCGCCTTTGGCACTGCTCTCGCCAACACAGTCCCTGGTCTTGGTCATCGACATCCAGGAACGGCTCGCGCCGGTGATCCACGATGTCGACGGGGTGGTTTCGCGCACCGGCGTCCTGCTGCAGGCCGCGCAGCATCTCGACGTGCCCGCGCTCGCCTTCGAGCAATATTCACGCGGGCTTGGCGCGACCCTGCCGGCGCTGGCGCGCTACATTTCCAACGAGGCGGTCATCGAGAAGATGGCCTTCAGCGTCGCGACCATGCCCTCGGTTCTCACACGGCTCGCCGCCACATCCCGCACCCAGATCGTCATTGCCGGCATGGAGGCCCATGTCTGCGTGCTGCAATCCGCGTTCGGCCTGAAGGAGGCCGGTTACGAGGTCCATGTGGTCGCCGATGCCGTGGGCTCCCGCCGCGCGCGGGACGTGGATCTGGCTTTCTCCCGCCTGCGCATGGAGGGCATCGGCATCACCAATTGCGAGATGGTCGTCTATGAATGGATGCGGCATGCGGAGATGCCGCACTTCAAGACCCTCAGTCGCCTGCTGCGGGATTAATCCGCCTTCGCGGTCGCCGCAGCGGCGAGCATCGCCTCGCTGACCACGCGGGGCGTCAGGTGCGGGGCGACGGCGCGGACGAAATCCAGAATGATCGGCCGCAGATAAGTATTCGCCCGCAAGGAGATGTTCACGACGCTCGACGGGAAGAGGTGGCTTGCGTCCCGCATCCGCAGATCGGCATCCCGCTTGGGGTCGAACGTGAGAGATGACAGGATCGCGATGCCGAGGCCGCTTTCCACATAGGCCTTGCAGACATCCGCATCCACGGCGCTGAGCATGATCTTCGGCTCCAGCCCCGCCTGCTCGAACGCCTGCATGACGATCCAATGGCCGCTATAGCGCCGGTCATAGGTCACGATGGGATGGGAGGCGATCTCCTGGAGCGTAAGGGGCTCCACCTCCAGAATGGGATGCCCCGCCTTGGCGATCACCGAGCGCTTGAGTTCGGCACAAGGCAACGAGATGAGCTGCGGGAAGACGCGGATCGGCTCGGCGCCGATGGCAAGGTCCGCCTCGCCCGCCCCCACCAGCTCGCAGGCATAAGCGGGGTCGCCCTGCTTGAGGGTCAGCCGGACGTTCGGATGCCGCTCCATGAAGCCTTCGATGATCGGCGGCAGGAAATACCGCGCCTGGGTATGGGTGGTCGCGACGATGAGGTTGCCCTTGCCGCCGGAGCCCATGTCCTCCTTCAGCGCGCGCAGCGCGTTCACCTCCGCAAGCGCACGCTGGGCAATGGCGAAGACGTGCTCGCCCCCCTCGGTCAGCCCTGTAAAGCGATTGTTCGCGCGGACGAAGATGGCGAAGCCGAGTTCCGCCTCAAGCAACTGGATCTGCCGGCTGACACCGGGCTGAGACGTGTTCAGGGCTTCGGCGGCGGCGGACAGGTGGTTCGAGTTTTTGACGATCTCAACCACGTAACGCAGTTGCTTCAGATTCATCCGCAAATCCTAGGCCGGACCGACCGGCGAAGAAAGCTGAACCTGTTTTGCACCTGCGAACACACGCGCGCCAATACATTCATTATTACGTATATGGATGCATGTTCCTGCCAATGGCCGTGTTCAGTAGTCCAGCTTCAACCCTTCCGCCTCGATCACCGCCTTCCATTTCGCGATGTCGGCGTCCACATAGGCCAGCGTCTGCGCCGGGGGCGCCCAGGCGGGCACGGCGGCCCAGGTCTCCATGTTCTTTTTGGCCGAATCCAACCCCAGGAACTCCTTGATGCTGATATTGATCTCGCTGACGACCTCGGGCGGCATGCGGGCCGGGCCGAACACGCCGTAAAACGTATCCACCACATATTTGTCGAGCGCCGGGACGGCCCCCTTCAGCGGCGGCAGGTCGCAATAGGGATTGCGCTCGGCGGACGTGATCGCCACCCCCTTCACCTTGTTTGCCCGCACGAACTCGATGCCGTTGGAGATATTGTCGGCGAACATGGGCACCACGCCGGTCATGAGGTCGACCACCGCCGGCGCGGATCCGCGATAGGGCACGTGGGTCGCCTGGACGCCCAGAAGGTTGAACAGCCAGAGCGTCGACAAATGGGTCATGGAGCCGACGCCGGCCGAGGCATAGGTGATGCGCCCGCTATTGGCCTTCGCCCAGTCGATGAAGTCCTGCACGGATTTCACGGGGACGGAATTGTTCATCATCACGATATTGGAGCCGGTGATGATGTTGCTGATGGGCGTCAGATCTGCGGGCTGATACTTCAGGTTCCGAAACAGGCTGTAGGCCACTGACTGCGGCCCCGTGCTTCCCAGAAGCAGGGTGAGCCCGTCCGGCGCCGAGCGCACCACATCCATGGTGCCGACGACGCCGCCCACGCCCGTCTTGTTGTCGACCACCACTGACTGTCCCCATTTCTGCTGGAGATGGGCAGCCACGAGGCGCGCGATGATATCGGTGATGCCGCCGGCGGAGAACGGCACCACCATCCGGACCGTGCCGCTCGGCCGCCAGGCGCCTGCCCGTGCGGACAGGGGATTGAATATGGCCGTCGCGCCAAGGCCCGCGAGGACCTTGCGACGATCGATGAGCGTGCGCATGTTCACAGCTGCTCCTCCTGTTATTATCGCCTGAGGCGTTTTTTTGGCGTTTCTCGTCCCGCTTCCGCTCATTGGTGGAGTATTGGTATTTGTAGTTTTATTATTCCAATGTACTGAATATTATTTTCTCTTCATCCTCGCGCAGATCTCACATACATTATAAATGCCTGCACCTGAGACTTACTCGATTTCAGCCAGCATAGAAGGCCGCATTCTGCTGGATCGACGGCACCTGCTCCGGCGGCACCGTCGCCTTGGTGTAGATGGCCTCCATCGGGCAGACGGTGCGGCAGGCATCGCAGTCGATGCACAGCTTCGGATCGATGAAAAGCTGCTCCACCTCGTCATAGACATCGTCTTCCGGCGAGGGATGGATGGCATCGACCGGGCAGACCTCAACACAGGAGGCGTCCTTGCTGCCGATGCACAGGGTGGTGATGACGTAGGTCATGCTGCGCTCATGGTTGGCTCTGTGGTCTCGACACCCGGCGGCACCCCGACACTGGTTGAATGTTCCGGCTGGAGCTCCACGTCCGGACGAATGAAGGCCATGGCGTGAGCGACCGCAGTGGCCGCCTCGCCGAGGCCGGTGGCGATCAGCTTGATCTTGCTGGCGCTGGTCGCGATGTCGCCGCAGGCCCAGATGCCGGGCACGCTGGTGCGCATCCTGTCATCCACCAGCATCCCGCCGTCCTGTAGATCGAAGCCCCAGTCCGCCAGCGGCCCAAGGCCGGTGATGAAACCAAGCTGCACGATGAGGTCGTCGATATCGAAACGCTGGACTTCCCCGCCCTTGCTCACGGGCCCCAGGGTCACGTGGCGCAGGGCGTCGTCGCCATGGATGTCCTTGACCACGCAAGGCACCGCGAGACGGATGCGCCCTTCGGCGACCGCGGCATCGATCAGGTCCACAGTGTGTTGGTGCGCACGGAAGCGATCCCGGCGATGGACGAGGATGATCTCCCGCGCGAGGTCCTTCAGCTCCATGGCCCAGTCGCAAGCGCTGTCACCTCCTCCGACGATCATCACGCGCCGCCCCGCGAACTGCTCCTTCTTCGTCACGAAGAAGGTGAGCCCCCGGTCGGTCCATCGCTCGGCATCGATGCCGGGAAGCGGGCGTGGGGTGAAGGCGCCATGGCCAGCCGCCATGAGGACCGTGCGCGAGAGGAACACCCCGGAGGTCGTCTCCACCGCGATCAGTTCCTCCTGCAGCTCGGGATGCCAGCGGCGCGAGAAGGACAGGGCCGTTGTGGAGAGATGAACCGGAATCCCGAACTGCCCGATGGACTGCTCTGCCAGCCGGTCCACGAGATCGCGCGCCTTGATCTTCTGGTGGCCGGGAATGTCGTAGATCCATTTGTCGGGATAGAGCGCGCTCAGCTGGCCCCCGATGGTGGGCAGCGAGTCCACGATCCGGCACGAGGCGCGGCGCATGCCCGCCCAGAAACCGGCGGAGAGCCCCACCGGCCCGGCACCGATGATGGTGATGTCGCAGACCGGCCCCGCCTCGATCGTCGCCGCATCACTTTCCAGCATCATGCCCGCTCCGCTCTCGTCCTAGACGTCCACCACGACGTAATCGTCGTGAATGCTGATGGGGTAGGTTTCGACCGTGTAGGGCCCGGGCTGCCGCCCTTCCCGCTCGATCTCCTTCACGTCGCAGGCAAGGACATCCTCGCCGCCGAGCACGGCCGCCTCGTACGACCGCACCCGGACCTTGTCCGGATCGAACCAGCTCTGGCCGGTGCGCAGATCGAATTCCCAGGAATGCCAGGGGCAGCGCACGAACTCGCCGCGGCGGGAATAGTCGAATTCCCCGGGCAGGCTCGACCGGACGATCCCGCCCAGTTCGCCCTGGCACAGCGGGCCGCCCGCATGGGGACACTGATTGCGCACGGCGAAGAACTCGCCCTTGATCCTGAAGACACCGATCGATCGGCCGGCGACCGTCACGATCATGCGGTCCGTGGCCTCGAAATCCTTGATGGGGGCGATGACGTAGCGTGCCATCGGATCACGCAGCCCTCGGTTCGAGGCCGTAGAACTTGCGGGCATTCTCCACAAAGATCTTCCGGCGCAGCGCCTCGGGGAGCTTTTCCAGCACGCGGTCGGGATTGTCGTAGTCCCAGTGCGGATAGTCGGTCGCGAACATCAGCATCTCGTCGGTCTCGAAATGCTCGATCACCTGGAGGATGTGCTGCGGGTTCGGCGCCTCCTCCATGGGCTGGGTGGTGAACCGTATGTGCTCCCGGACGAGGTCGGACGGCCGGCGCGTGACATGTGGCACTTCATCGGCGAGCCGCTTCAGGTGCTTGTCCATGCGCCACATCAGCGAAGGCAGCCAGGCGAACCCGCCTTCGACACAGATGATGCGCAGACGGGGAAAGCGCTCGAACACCCCTTCGCAGACCAGGCTGATGAGATGGGCCTGGAAGGTCTGGGGCATGTTGGTGTGGTCCTCGAAATAGAAGGAGGACCAGCCAGAGGAGGTGATGGGATTCTGGCTGTAGCCGCCGAAATGAACCGCGATCGGCAGATCGTTGGCCTCCGCGGCCTCGTAGATCTTCCAGTAGCGCTTGCGGCCCAGCGGCTCACGGGTGCGCGGCTTCAACAGCACCTGGGCGCAGCGCTTGTCCGCCGCCATGCGGCGGATCTCCTCGGCCGCAAGGTCCCCGTCCTCATAGGGCACCATGATGGAGCCGAGAAGCCGCTCGTCGGCCGCCAGCCACTCGGCGGACTGCCAGTCGTTCATCGCCCGGGCGAGGGCCGCGTCATAATCGCTGTTGAGCTGATCGCCGACCCGCGAGAGGCAGTTGAGGATGCCATACTCGATGGGCAACGCATCCAGGTGCTGCTGCCGGAAAAAGTCGAAATCCGCCCCAGCGGTGAGGCCGGAAGGGGGAGCGGCGTCCTTGCGCTTGCCCACGCCCGCAAGACGTGGATAGGGCGCGCCGTGGAACGTCAGCGCCGGGTTGGAGCGATGGCCATAGGTGCGGTGGTGGTTGTGCCAGTGCGGATCGAGATAGCGCATCAGAACCGCATCCGACTGGATGTAGTTGTGGATGTCGCAATCGATGAAGGGCTGGCGCGCCTTTGTCCGTGCCGCGCGGGCCGGACGCTCCGTGACGTGGTCAAGCATGGAAGCGGTACGTCCTTTCGGCGTTCGCGAACAGGAGGTTGCGCTCGGCTTCCGGGGAGAGGGCCATGGGAAGGGGTCCTTCCTCGTCGAACTGCCAGTGGGGATAATCCGACGAGAAGAGGAGAACCTGATCCGACTGGATGTGATCGATGGTCTCGACGAGGCGGCGCAGTTCATCGGGCTCGTCGAGCGGCTGGAGGGTGATCTTCAGGTGCTCCCGGATGATCTCCGAAGGCAGGCGATCCACCCACGGCACCTCGCGGCGCAGGCCCTTCCAGTTCTTGTCCAGCCGCCACAAGAGCGAAGGCAGCCAGGTGAAGCCGGATTCCGCGAACACCACCTTCAGGTCCGGCACCTTGGCGAACACCCCTTCCGCCAGGAGGCTCACCAGCTGCCCCTGGAAGCCCTGGGCCACCGCCAGATATTCCTCGACATAATAGGTCGGCCAGCCCACGGGCGTCGGCGGATTGCCCCCTCCCCCGCCGCCCGCATGGATGCAGACCGGAAGCTTATGGCGCGCCGCCGCCTCGTAGATGGGCCAGTAGTATCGGCGACCCAGCGGCATCTGCGTGCGCGCCGGCAGCAGCACCTGGACGAACCGGCTGTCCGCGGCGCGGCGCTCGATCTCCTCCACCGCCGCGGCCGGGTTCTGGGGCGCGACGATGATGGATGCGGAAAGCCTCGGATCCCGGTCCAGCCATTGGTCCGCCAGCCAGTCATTGACGGCGGTGGCCATGGCCCCTGCCCAATACTCGTTGTAGAGGGCCTGGACGCCATAGAGGCAATTCAGGATCGCGCGCTTCGCTCCGGTCTGGTCCAGCACCAGGGAGATCAGCGCATCGGGATCGGCGCCCGGCGGACCGCCGGCGCCGCGTGCCTCGGGGCGGGCGGCGATTGCACTGTTCACCGGATAGTAGTTCGGCTCGAGGCTTGGATGTCCCGCCTCGGCCATGAAGTCCTGCCAATATTCCGACAGATAAGGATACAGTACCTTCACGGAAGGCACGGCGTTATGAACATCGCAATCTATGGCTCCGGCAAGGCGGCCGGAGAACGCCAAGGTTTTCATTTTTGCTCTCACCTTTGAAGGGAGCGTATCAAGCGCGTTCCGCAACGACCAACAACGAAACGAGATGGCCTCATGCCGAAACCGTATGGCCGCCGGGCGCTCGCGACGCCTCAGGCGGCAGGCTGCCGGATGCTCTGCGCCATCTTCGACAGGGCGCCGACGAGAAGGCCGGTGGGTGCCGCCACAAGCATGTCGCCCACATTTCGCGGGACCGACCCGGAGGCCCGGGGGGCGACCGGCCCGGCAATGCTGCGCGAGATCGAAAGACCGTGCGCCTCCACCCGTCGCGCGGCATCGCCCAGGATCTCCGCGAGCCGTTCCGCCGGCGGCATGCCGAGGGACTGCCGCAAGTCCTTGGGGCCGAACTGCACCGCGTTCACGCGCGGATGGGAGAGGATGGCGTCGAGGTTCTCCAGCGCTTCCGCCTCCTCGATGACGATCTCGATATACATCCCGTCATTCGCGTCGGCGGCCCACTGGTCCTCGTCGATGCCGTGGCCGTAGAAGCCGGAGCGGCCGATGCCGTAGACGGTCCGGTTGCCCAGCGGGTGGTACATGACCGCCTCCACCAGCCGCTCCACATCCTGCCGCGTGCGCACCCGCGCTAGGCAGAAGCCCTGCGCGCCAGCCGACAGAAGCGGATCGACGATGGTCTCGTAGCGGCGCCCCACCCGCGCGATCGGCGTCATGCCGCACAGGTCCGCGGTGCGGATCATGGATGCTGCAGCGGCAAGGCCCAGGGCCTCGTGCTCCATGTCGACGATGGCGAAGTCGCAGCCGACCGTGCCCGCAATCTCCACCACGGCGTCCGAGGCGAAGCGCATGCAGACGCCGAAGCAATCCTCGCCGGCCTTAAGCTTCCGCGCGATCGTGTTCGCGCGTATGCGCGCAGGAACCTGCTCCATCCGAAATGCTCCCGAAGATGTTGAAAGGGCGAGACGCCGGCCTCCCTCGCCGCGTCGTCTCACGCGGTAAGGTCCGTAAACGGTGGCGCAGCTTATCCATGGCGCCAGAGGCGCACCCATCGCGTTTCGGCATGCAGCGATGAGGTCTTCGCATCGGCAGGCGCATGCCGCGATGCATGACGGCGAGATCGCCTCGGTCACGGGCTGCAAAGTGGGCCGGACCATGCCGGCGGCGCCTGCCCGCTGTGGGGCTCGCCGGGACGCGAATGCCGCGGATGGGCTCGATCTTCTGCGCGGGCGGACAGGATCAAGGCATGAGGCGTTTGTTGCCTGGAGGCTAGTAAAGCCTTCTTGCCTGTCGTCGGATTTCGAGGCTTTGGCGTCAGGAAGCGGCGCGGTCCGCGCCGCTTCCTTTCAGGTCACGCCTTCTCTGGAATGATGGGCACGAGAATGTAGTTCTCGCCCTTGCCGCCGCGCAGTGTCAGTTCGGCGCCGGTGATGTTGGGCGTGCGATCCCTGGGATCGTTGTGGAGGAAGGGTCCGCAGCCGGTGAACTCGTTCTTCATGTTGGAGAGCCGGCCACCGCTGCCGCCCGTATAGACATAGTCCTTGGAGCGGACGCTGAGGGCCAGGGTGTAGCCCTTGGGAATGACGATGCAGGTCGGCCAGATCTCCACATCCAGCTCCGCCGCCTCGCCGGGGGTGAGGGGCTGCTTCTCGTCATGGGTATGGTAGGGCCGGTACTCCGTGCTGAGCGCCTTGTCCAACTTGCGGTGGGAGGCGCGCAGCCAGCCCTGGGCGATGGGCGTGTGGGGATCGAGCGCGCCCTTGAACACCACCTCGTGCCCTTCCGGGTCGAACACCTGGAGCACGAGGAACACGTCCGCATCGTCGGTGGACGACGAAAGGAACAGCTTCGCCGCCGAAGGGCCGGTGATCTCGGTGTCGTGGGCGAACGGCTTGGTGCGGAACATCAGCCCGTCACCGGACGCCGGGAAGCTCACCTCGTTCACGCCGCCTTCGGGCGGCGTCCAGTCCAGGCTCTGCCTGGCGAAGTTGAGATAGAGCTTCGTCCATTGCGTGCGCGCCAGCGGCCATTCGTTCTCGTGGCGGATGACGAACTTCTCCCCGGGATGGCGGATGTTCAGCTGCACCTTCGGCTGCTTGTCCCAGCCGGTGTCCTCGCCTTTCAGGAAATGGCCGAAGAAGCGCTTCTGCAGTTCCACGCCATAGTCCGCATAGAACAGGGTCCAGTGCCGGGAGCCGTGCATCTCCAGCCATTTCTGCTCGGAGGCGGCCCGGACGAAGCCTTCCACGTTGCCGCGCAGGTGCAGGCTGTTCCCACCCCAGTTTCCGGCAGAAAGGAAGGGGATCTTGATCTTGTCCCAATGGGCCGAGCGGTCGCGGTGATATTGGTCGTCCAGCGGGTGGTCGAAGATCATCTGGCCGAAATCGCTGCGGTTCTTGCGCAGCTCGGCGTCGCTCAGCGTGTCCGGCCCGCAGACCCAGTCGCCGTTGATGTTGCTCTTCGGCCCGTTGGTGCCGAGGCCATGCTGAACGCTGACCGACTGCATGTCGTACCAGTTCGCCTGGAACGTGCAGACGATGCCGCCCTGGTGGTTCTTGTCGCGATACCAGTCGCCCGCTCCCTCCCACACGCACATGGCTTTGAGGTGCGGAGGCGCCAGCGCCGCAACCTGCCACTGGTTGATGGCGTAATAGGAGATGCCGTTGGCCCCCACCTTTCCGTTGGACCAGGGCTGCACCGCCGCCCATTCGATGCAGTCGTGGAAATCCTTGGTCTCGCGCGGCGAGAAATGGTCCACATAGCCGGGAGAACGGCCCGAGCCGCGAGAGTCCACGCGCACCACCGCATAGCCGTCCGGCACCCACTTTTCGGGGTCCACCGTCTCCCAGCTCTGGTATTTGTTGGTGGAGCCGGCCGGCACGTCCGGGTGCTCTTCCACCATGATGTCCCAGGCGGTCTTGTAGCCATCCTGGAAGGCCAGCCATTTCGCATAGGGGCCGTAGGTGATGATGACGGGGTACTTGCCGGGCTTGGTCGGCCGATAGACGTCGGCGCGGACCACCACGCCGTCATCCATGGTGATGGGCAGGTCCCAGTCGATCTGCATGCCGTCGCGGACTTCGCTGGTTTCCCTCAGATCCGTTTTTTCCCGCACATTCATGGGTGGTCTCCTTCAATGGTGGGCGCGCGCGGCGCCTTATGAAAGCGGCGGCGGGTCGAGCCGCCGGCCGTAGATCCAGGAAATGGTGCGGGCCGCGCGGGCGGCCCGCGGTCGTCAGCTTCGGTAGTAGCGCTTGGCCCGCTCCTCGGCGCGCTTGGCGGCTTCTTCCGGGGTCGCCTTCCCGGTCGCGGCCTCTGCCACCATGTCCACCACGATATAGTCCGCCAGAACCGTGGCTGACGCCTCCCCGAGCGGCCCGGAATAGCCGCTCGGCCGCAGGATCTCCGACGCGCGGGAAAACGGAATCATGTTGGGGTCGGAGGTCCAGATCGGGTTCGCGGCGAACGCCTTCAGCGGCTGGCAATAGGAACCCGCGCTGCCCTCGATCCAGGCATTCATCTGGGGCGCCTCGAACATGAACTGCAGATAGGCCTTCAGGGCGTTCGGATACTTCGTGTACTTGAAGCCCACGATGGAGCTGGTGGCGAACATCTCTGCCGGAACGCCGGTGGGGCCGACCGGCATGTTTACCGCCTTCACGTCACCCTTCATGCTCGCGTACTGGCTGTCGTTCTTGGACGCGAGATACATGAGGATGCCGTTGGCGGTGGCCGATATCTCGCCCGCCAGGAAGGCACGGTTGTTGTTCACGTCCAGCCAGGTCTCGGTGCCGGGAATGAAGGTGGGATACAGCTGGCGGACATATCTCAGGGCGGCGATGGTCTCGGGGCTGTTGATCACCACCTTGCCGGCGTCATCCACCACCTTGCCGCCATGGCTCCAGAGCACCCAGTAACAGAAGTTGTTGCCGTCCCCGACGCCGTGGCCGAGCGTGAAGCCGGCAGGATGGCCGATCCCCTTCAGCGCCTTGCAGACCTCCAGGAAGCCGGCCGTGTCCTTCGGAAACGCGCTGAAGCCCGCCTGCTTCACCCAGCTGTCGCGATAGCAGATGGCGTTGCCGATGGTCGCCAGCGGCAGGCCGATGAACTTCTTGTCCTTCAGCGAATAGAGCGCGAGATTTGGATACCATCCGCCATACTTGCCGCTGAGATAATCGGCGAGATCGGTCATATCCAACAGCTTGTCGGCATAGAGCTGGGCATTGTCCAGCCACACCATGATCATGTCCGGGCCGGACCCGACGCTGGCCGCCACCGCCGCCTTGGGGCCGATATCCTCCCAGCTCTCCTTGTCGACCCGCACGGGCACGCCGGTGAGGTCGGAGAACTTCTTGGTGTTGGCGAGCCAGGTCTCCTCATCGGCCTTGACGAAGGATGACCAGCGCAGGATGCGCAGCGACGCGCCCGGCTCCGGCTTGTACCTTAAGGTGACATCCTGGGCGTGTGCCGGCGTGAAGCCGGGAAAGGTCGTGAAGCCCGACGTTGCGGCCATCCCCGCTGATGCGAGCAGCAGGTCTCGTCTGGATATGGGCATCCCTCAGGTCCTCCCTCTTCTTTTGCTGTTTGTTTCTTGGCGTTCCTCCGTACACTCGAGTGCTCCGGAAGGTCTTCGGAGCAAAGCTTCCGCCGTTGTTTTCCTGGAAGCTTCAGTAGAGACGGGCTCTCGTCATCCTTTTCCGACGCCGAAAATGCCCGGCTCCCCATGCCGCTTGCGCGCACGAAATCCTGCGCCGGGCGTGGCGCATATTCAGGGGGAATCCGGTTCCGGCCGCGCGTCAGTGGCGAGCGCAGCGATGAGGATCAGCGGTCTGGGGGGCGGGAGCGGTGGTTTCGCTCGGAAGGCACGGCCTCGTGAGGCCACAGAAGCGTGGCTGTCGGCATGGCGTTCTCCCTAGACAATGGTGCCGCCGTTCATGATTCTTCGTCATGACGGGCGACCCATTTTTCTTATGTTCGAAATTTTTGTACAAATTCGAATTCTTTGCAATAAGAAAATGGGACGCCGCCTGACAGGAGCGAACGCCGCATGGCGAGGCAGCAAACGAAGCGCAACGATCTATCCGGCGGTGCGCCGGCGAGCGGCAGCCCGGAACGCGAGGCGTCGAAGACCTTCGGCGAGGAAGCCTACCGGCTGCTGCGGCGGGACATTCTTTCGGGCCGGCTGGCGCCGGGCCACAAGCTCCAGTTCCGCCAGCTCGTGCAGCGATACGACCTCGGCATCGCGCCGCTCCGAGAGGCGCTGTCGAAGCTCGCCTCGGAGCGCCTCGTCTCCTTCGAGGGCCAGCGCGGTTTCGCTGTGGCGCCGATCTCGCGCGAGGAGCTGCACGAGGTCAGCAACCTCTGGTCGGAACTGACCGCGGCGGGGCTCAGGATCGCCATCGCAAAAGGCGATGCGGACTGGGAGGCCGACGTGATCGCGTCCCTCCACCGGCTCAGCCGCACGCCCCTGCCCGCTTCGCCGGAGGATTATGAGGCGATCGAGAATTGGGAGAGGCTCCACGCCCAGTTCCACACCAACCTCATCGCCTGCCCCGGCTCATCGTGGCGCGAGCATTTCTGCTCCGTGCTCTGCGACCAGTTCGAACGATATCGGCGCGCGATCCTCATGCAGATGGCGACCTCGGCCGCCACCGCGCGCCAGGTGGACAAGGAGCACAAGCAGATCGCCGAGGCCGCGGTGAAGCGGGAAAGCGATCGCGCTGTGCAGCTTTTGGTCGATCATTTCTCCGGAAACCTCGCCTATCTCGACGCTCAATATGACCGGCTCTCGCTCCAGGCCCATGGAGCCGGCCTCCAGCCAAAGGTCCGGACCGCGTCCAAGACGAAGTCGAAAGTCGCGGAGACCGCTTAGAAGCCGGAAAGAGACACTCGCGCTTCAGGAAGGAGAGATTTCATTCAACGCCGCCGCGCGGCTCCAAAACAAAACAAATATACCCTCAGGGAGATGAAACATGCCGTTTTTGCTCGGAAAGAAGAAAGTATTCCTATCCGCCTCGCTTTTGCTTTGGGCCGGCAGCATGCTCGGCACAGCGGCGGCCCAGAACGAAACTGCTGCGAGCTTCCCCAACCACGCCATCACGATCATCGTGCCCTATAGCGCGGGTGGCCCGACGGACGCTGCCATCCGGCCGGTCGCGCAGGCCATGAGCCAGATCCTGGGGCAACCCATGGTCATTGAGAATATCGGTGCCGCAGGCGGGTCCATTGGAACGGTGAAGGTCGCCTTCGCCCCCAAGGACGGCTACACGCTCCTCGCCCAGCAGGCCGGCATCGCCACCCTCCCGGCGCTTTATCCCAAGATCGCCAAGGATATCGACAAGCAGCTCACCGCCATCGGCATGATCAACCGGACCTACAATTTCCTGGTCGGCCGGAAGACCCTGCCCGCGCGCAATATCGAGGAGCTGAAGGCCTGGATGAACGGACCCGGCAAGCCGGCGCGCTTCGCCCATCCGGGTGTCGGCACCTCCGGCCATGTCAACTCGGTGGTCACAGTGAAAGCGCTCGGCACCGAGGTGACGTTCGTGCCCTATCGCGGCGGCGGCCAGGCCATGAACGACGTCCTTGCCGGCCATGTGGATCTGGTCTGGGCGGCCACCACCCTCTCCATCCCGCAGATCAAGGCCGGTAATCTCATCGCCTACGCGGCGGGCTCCGGAAAACCCGCCGACCTCCTGCCCGATGTGCCGAACGCCTCCGCGGTGGGGCTTAAGGAGGCGGACAATCCGTTCTGGCAGATGCTGCTGGCGCCCGCCGGCACGCCGGAGCCCATCATCATGAAGCTGAACGCAGCGCTCCGGGAGGCCCTCGCCAAGCCCGACGTGGTGCACGCCTACACGGAGACCGGTTCGTCCATCTATCCCCCGGACGAGCAGACGCCCGCCTACGCGAACGCCTTCCTGCGCCAGGAGATCGATCGCGTCACGAAGGTCATCCAGGACAACAACATCGAGAGCGGAAACTAGCCGGCGCCCGCTCCCGCGGCATCAAGGAAAGGATTTGAGACATGACGACCGTATTGGATGCTCCCCTTCACATCGAAGGCATCTGCGCTCCCGAATTCGCCGAGGTGCGCGAGGAGTTCGTGAAGAACTTCACCTCCCGCAACGAGATCGGCGCGGCGGTGTGCGTCTACAAGGATGGGAAAAAGGTGGTCGACCTGTGGGGCGGCTACAAGGATGTCGATCGCACCCAGCCCTGGGAGAAAGACACCATCGTCATCATGAACTCCATCGCCAAGAGCATGAGCGCGCTGTGCGTCCATATCCTGATCGACCGGGGCCTCGTGGACTTCAATGCGCCGGTTGCCACCTACTGGCCGGAATTCGCCCAGGCCGGGAAGGAAAAGGTGCTGGTGCGCCACGTGCTGTCGCACTCCTGCGGCGTCATCTATTGCGATGTCGCCAAGGCTGGCGACATCTTTGATTACGACACCTTCATCCGCGTTCTGGAAAAGCAGGAGCCGGCCTGGGAGCCGGGCACCTATGGCGCCTACAATTCCCAGAATATCGGTTTTCTCGCCGGCGAGATCGTGCGGCGCGTGGATGGGCGCACCGTCGGCCGCTTCCTGCGGGAGGAGGTCACCGACAAGATCGGCGCCGAATATAATATCGGCCTCACCCCCGCGGAGATCGCGCGGGTGTCCGACATGCACAAGAACCCTTTGAACGAGTTCGCCCAGATCGCCTCTGACCCCACGTCGGCCCTCTACCGCGCCAAGCGCGGAAGCCCCGACGGCTACTTCCAGAACATGCGCGAGATCCGCGAGAAGGAAGTCCCGTCCTTCGGCGGCCACGGCAATGCGCGCGGCATGGCGCGCATCTACGCGGCGCTCGCCGGAAACGGGGAGATCGACGGCGTGCGCCTCCTCGGCAAGGAGACGGTGGAGCAGGCCAACACCGTGGTCTGGGAGCACGATTGCATCATGACGCGGCGCGCGATGCGCATGGGCTACGGCTTCATGCACAACGAGACCAGCACCATCCCCATGGGCCCCAATCCGAAGGCGTTCGGCCATACGGGCTCCGGAGGCGCATTCACTTGGTGTGATCGGGAGCGCAATCTCTCCTTCGCCTACTGCACCAACTTCCAGCGGCAGGGTCCCGGCATCGGCGTGCGGGGCGCCAGCCTCTCGGTCGCCACAGCCGGTGGGCCGCGCCCCGACTGGCTCAGCTAAGTCCGCCAATATCCAGGAGGCGGCAGAATGTATGCCGCCTTCTGGAGACCATTCGCAGGCCGGAAAATTGCAGCCGGCTCGCTGCCTTCACGCAATGAACAAACGGCCGCCATATGCTGGAAGGCCGGGAAACGCTCGGCTCCCATCGCCGCTTCCATTTGTGTCATTCTCAGATCACCGACCATTGTGAAACTGGCTCCCTTGCAGGAATTTCGGAGCGGCACTTAACGCCAGAGGGCCCCTGTGCCTGCTGGACTTCCCATGCGTTGCCTGGCGTACCAACCAGCGTTCGTCAGGGCTTCGCAGCTTTCCGTTAGCTGGTGCGATGCCGACCCTCTTGGAGAGAAGCAGCACGATGGACCTAAGTGCAATTGCTGTGCAGACGCGAAGGCGCGTTGAAGACAGCCGGTTCGTCACAGGTGCCGGGCGCTATACTGGCGATCTCCGCCCCGACGGACTCCTCCACACAGTGTTCATCCGCTCCCCTCATGCGCGTGCACGGATCGTCGCCATCGACATTACGACAGCCGCTTCGGCCGATGGCGTCCTGGCGGTCATCACCGGCGCAGATCTGTGCGCCGCCGGACTGAAGCCTTCGCCGGGCGGGTTCAATGTGGCGCATCCGGACGGCAGCCCGGCCCCGAGGACCGATCGTCCCGCACTGGCAATCGACCAGGTTCGCTATGTGGGCGAGGCCGTCGCCGCCGTGGTCGCGCGGACGCTCGCGCAGGCGATCGATGCGGCTGAGCAGGTCGACGTCCAATATGGGTTCGATGAAGCCGCATCATCAATGCATGCGGCGGCTTCCGATCCCCCCGCGGTCTGGGACGATGCACCCGACAATATCGCGTTCCGCTGGCAAGGCGGCGACGCGGCGGCAACGGACGCGGCGCTGAAGGCCGCGGCCCATGTCACGCGCCTGAGCATGAGCATCTCGCGCGTCTCGGCCCACCCCATGGAGACCCGCAACGTCCTTGCACAACCGCAGGAGGACGGCCGCCTCTTGATCCAGGCGAGCCATCAATCGCCATACACCCTGCTTGATGGTCTTGCGGCCGCCGGCTTCGACAAGGCCGGCCTGCAGATCCGGATCGGCGATGTCGGCGGCTCTTTCGGCCTCAAGGTCGGCATCATCCCCGAGGCGATCGTGGTCGCCCACGCAGCGCGAAGCCTGGGCTTTCCCGTTGTCTGGGAGAGCAGCCGGTCGGAAGCGTTCCTGGCCGACGACCAGGCGCGGCAGCTTGAGGTGACGGGCGAGATTGGTTTCGACGAAACGCAGCGCATCGTCGGCCTGAGGGTCGGCATCCGGGCCCATCTCGGCGCCTATCTCAGCCAGAAATCCGGCTGGACGGTCAACAATATCGGCGGGGTTGCGGGCGTCTACGACATTCCCGCAATCCACGCCGAGATCTCCGGCATCTTCTCGCACACGGCGCCGACCGCAGCCTATCGCGGCGCAGGCCGGCCGGAAGCCACCTACATAATCGAGAGCCTGCTGGATGTCGCTGCGCGCGAGCTCGCCGTCTCGCCGGTCGACCTCCGGCGGCGCAATCTGATCCCGGCTTCGGCCATGCCGTACAAGACCGCGCTCGTCTTCACGTATGATTGCGGAAATTTCGAAGCCAATATGGACGCGGCCGAGCAACTTGCCGATCTCCCCGGTTTCCCGGCACGGCAGGCGGAAGCGGCACGGCGCGGCAAGCTTCGCGGCATCGGCATCTGCAACTGCATCGAGGCGGCTGGCGGACCGTTCAAACGGATTGCGCCCGATATCGCCCGGGTTTCGCTGCTGGGGGATGGGCGGCTGCGCGTGCAATCGGGCACGATGTCCGTCGGCCAGGGGTTCGAGACGGTCTTCCCGCAGCTGGTCGCCGATCTCTTCGGCGTGTCGAACGACCTCGTCGACTTCCAGCAGGGCAATACCGATGTCCTGCCGTTCGGAAGGGGCAATGGCGGTTCAAGCGGGCTCTGCGTGGGCGGCCCTGCTCTTGCTGAGGCTGCAACGACGCTTGCCGCAAAGCTGACCGATATCGCGAGCGAGCGGCTCGATGTGCCGGTGGAAGCGTTGACGCTCTCCGATGGCATGTTCCGGGCCTCCGGCGGCAATCGGACCCTGACACTGGCCGAGATCGCCGCGAAGCTTCCGGTGGAGGAGGACGTGGCCGCCGAGGGCATGGCCAGCTTCAAGCCGGCGGAGGTGACCTTTCCCAATGGAACCCACATCTGCGAGGTCGAGATCGACCCGGACACCGGCCAGGTCGCAGTCGTCGCCTACAGTGCCGTCGAGGATATTGGTCGGGTCGTCCATCCGATGCTCGCGGAGGGACAGATCCATGGCGGCATCGCGCAGGGGATCGGCCAAGCGCTCGGCGAGCGGATTGTCTACGACGACGGCGGCCAGCTCATCACCGGGTCCTTCATGGACTACCAGATGCCGCGAGCCGAGGACTTGCCGAGCTTCACATTGAAGTTCAACGAGGTGCCGACGCGGGTCAATCCGCTCGGCGTGAAGGGCGTCGGCGAAGCCGGCACGGTCGGTGCACTGGCCGCCTGCATGAATGCCATCAATGACGCACTGGCGCGGGCGGGCGCCCCGGCGCTTGATATGCCGGCGACGCCGACACGGGTGTGGCAGGCGCTGAGCACTGCATCGCAATCCTGAGCTGCTGGCGGGGGTTGCTGTCGGTTTCCGACATCAGCGGGTATTTCGCGGGGCCTGCCCAAATTGGCAGAGCACATCCCTCACCCAAGTGGTCATGGGCCCAAAGGGTGCATCTTGCTTGACAGTGCTTTGTGGCTGGGCGCAGCCTTGTCCCCTAGAGGAAGGATGATGCGGCTGCGTTCGGCAGCTGGCTTTTCGTCCGCCAGGGAGCGCCACGCATGGAGGAATGCGAGGCCGATCGGCGCCCTCCGCGCGTGAAAGCTAGAACGCGACGCATGGCGCACCTCAGTCTGACAATTGGCGCGCTGCTGCTTGCCGGCGCGCCGGTGGAAGTGTGCGCACAATCCGCGCAGCAGCCGGCGGCGCAGACAAAAACGATCGACATCGTGCTCGTCCGCGAGATGATCGACCGACCTCCTCCTCTGTCGCTGCTTGATATCCCGCCGACGGACGAGGGGGTCGCGGGCGCGAAGCTCGCCATTGCCGACAACAACAATACGGGGCGCTTTCTCGGCCAGGAGTTTCGCCTCGACATCATCGAGAGCGCGAGGGCCGACGAGCTGGTGTCGGAAGCAGAGAAGCGGGTCGCTGCGGGCCAGCATTTTCTCGTGCTCGCCGTCCGGCCCCAGACCGTCCTGTTGCTCGCCGACGCCTTGAGGGAGAAGGAGGCGCTCCTGTTCAATGCCGGCGCGCCGGACGAGAGCCTGCGCGAGGAGGAGTGCCGTGCCAATGTCCTGCACACCAGCCCGTCCCGCGCCATGCTGGCCGACGCGCTGGCGCAGTATCTGGTGTGGAAGCAATGGCGGCGCTGGTTCCTGATCGTCGGACAGCGGCCGGAAGACGTGGCGTATGCGGACGCGGTCCGGCGCGCCGCGAAACGCTTCGGCGCGCGCATCGTCGAGGAGCGGGCCTTCCCGGTCGAAACCGGCTCCCGGCGTGCCGACGGGGGGCACGAGCAGGTTCAACAGCAGATCCCACTTTTCACGCAGAATGCGCCGGCCCACGACGTGGTGGTCGTCGCCGACGAATCCGAGCAGTTCGGCGAATACCTGCCGTATCGCACATGGGACCCGCGGCCGGTGGTGGGGACGCAGGGGCTGACGCCGACAAGCTGGCATCCCGCCCTCGAACAATGGGGCGGGACGCAGTTCCAGAACCGCTTCAGGCGATCCGCGAACCGGACCATGCGCCCGTTCGATTATGATGTCTGGCTCGCGGTGCGCAGCATCGGCGAGGCGGCGACGCGCCGTGGTTCCACCACGTTCGCCGATATCGAGGCGTATCTGCGCTCCGCCGCGTTCGAGGTGGCGGGCTTCAAGGGCCAGAAGCTCACATTCAGGGATTGGAATGGCCAGCTTCGCCAACCGATCCTGATCGCCACGCCGAAGTTGCCGGTCTCGGTTTCGCCGCAGCCGGGCTTTCTGCACCAGTTCTCGGTGCTCGATACGCTCGGGGTCGACCGGCCCGAAACGAAATGCAAGGCGTGGGAGCGCAGGATTTAGAACGAGAAGCCGAGAGCGTCCTCAAGTCTTCGGGTCCTCATGGGGAACGGAACATGATGTGGCTGAAATCCTTTCTTCTCATGGGGGCGTCGGTGGTGTTCGCGACCAATGCGGGCGCGTACACGGTGTTTGTCTCCAATGAGAAGGACAATACTGTCAGCATCATCGACAGCAAGACGCTGGCCGTGACCAAGACCATCAAAGTCGGCCAGCGCCCGCGGGGCATTACGCTGGCGAAGGATGGCCAATGGCTGCTGATCTGCGCGAGTGATGACAATACCGTGCAGGTCTTCGATGCGAAGACACTCGATTTCATCAAGAATTTGCCATCCGGCCCCGACCCGGAACTGTTCATCCTGCACCCGAAGGGCAACCCGCTCTACATCGCCAATGAGGACGACAATATCGTCACCGTGGTCGATATCGAGAAGGGCTCAGTCCTGGCGGAAATCCCTGTCGGCGTCGAGCCGGAGGGCATGGGCGTCAGCCCCGACGGGACCATTCTCGTCAACACCTCCGAAACGACGAACATGGCCCATTTCATCGATACCGAGAGCAACAAGACCCTCGATCATGTGCTGGTGGATGCCCGGCCGCGCTATGCGGAGTTCACGCCGGATGGGTCGCAAGTGTGGGTGAGTTCGGAGATCGGCGGCACGGTGAGCGTCATCGACGTGAAGACGCGCAAGCCCGTCGGCAAGGTGTCGTTCCAGATCAACGGCGTCAACGCCGATGCCATCCAGCCCGTGGGGATACGGATCACGAAGGATGGCAAGAAGGCGTTTGTGGCCCTGGGGCCGGCCAATCGCGTGGCTGTGGTGGATGTCGCGACCATGAAAGTGGAGCGTTATCTCCTGGTGGGCCAGCGGGTCTGGCAGCTCGCCTTCACGCCGGACGAGAAGCTGCTCTTCACCACCAACGGCACATCGAACGACGTCTCCGTCATCGATGTGGAGAAGCTGCGCGTGACCAAATCGGTGAAGGTGGGGCGCTATCCCTGGGGGGTCGTGATCGCCCCCTTCTGATCCGTTCGAACATCAACAGGCGGAAAGCCGACAGATCTTTCGGGAGGAGAGCCATGAAGGTCCGCATCGTCGCGTTGTTGCTTGCAGTGACCCTGACGGCCGGCTCGGCGCAGGCGGAAGGCTATCTCGCGCAGAAGGTCGAAAGGCTCCCCGTCCTTGAGCTCGGCCTTGGCAATGCCGGCTATGGCGTGTCGCAGAAGGATTACACTCTTCAGACCGGCAAGGGCTATGTGCTGAAGCTCAAGTCCACTGGCGCGAAGGAATGCGCCTGGATCGCGCCGGATTTCACCAACTTCATCTGGCTGCGCAAGGTCGAGGTCAACAAGGTCGAGATCAAGGCGAGCCACATCTACGAAATCGAGATGGAGCGCGAGGGCGAGGCAGAGATTTTCTTCGTGCCCATCCGGCCCGGCGAATATGCCTGGTCATGCAGGGGGCTGGAGGAAAAGGGCATGGCAGGGCGGTTCATCGTCAAGTGAATGTGAGCCCGAACCATCCCTTGGCCACCACGGCGCTTTCGGTTGCCGGGGTGAGCCATGGGTTCGGCGACCGGCCCGCGCTCATTGATGTGTCGCTGGATGTGCCGGCCGGCTCGTTCACAGTGCTCCTCGGGCTCAACGGCGCGGGAAAGTCGACGCTATTCGCTCTGATCACACGGCTCTATGACAATGTGAGCGGCGAAATCCGTGTCTTCGGCCATGACGTGCGCCGCGCCCCGTCGGCCGCGTTGCGGCAGATCGGCGTGGTGTTCCAGAGCCGGTCGCTCGATGCCGATCTGAGCCTCCTGCAAAATCTCACCTATCATGCCGCGCTGCATGGCTTTGGCCCTGCATCCGCCAAGGCGCGCGCCATGGAGCTGCTCGCCGCGGTCGGGCTGGCCGACAAGGCGCGCGACAGAGTGCGTGCTTTGTCCGGGGGGCAGGCGCGCCGTGTGGAGATCGCCCGCGCCCTGCTGCACGATCCGCGCTGCCTTCTTCTGGACGAGGCCACCGTCGGCCTCGATATCGGCGCCCGCGAAAGCATCATTGCCCTGGTGCGCGATCTGGTGGCCCGGCAGGGGCTCGGCGTCCTGTGGGCGACGCATCTGATCGACGAGATCGCGCCGACCGATCGCATCGTGGTTCTGCACAAGGGCCGGGTCCTGTTTGCGGGGGACCACGACACCCTGCTCGCAAAGACAGGCCTACCGACGATCCGCGATGCCTTCACGACCATGACAAGCTCGGCGGACGCCAACTCTGCCGGCGGGGCCGGGCATGAAGGTCGTGCCGATGGATAGCGCGTCACCAGACCTAGCAAGCGGCCGCGCAGGCTCGGGATTTTCCGGCTATCTGGCGTGCTTCAACGGCATCGTCTGGCGCGAGATCCTGCGCTTTGTGCACCAGCGCGAGCGGTTCCTCTCCGCGCTGGTGCGGCCGCTCGTCTGGCTGTTCATCTTCGCGGCCGGCTTCCGCCAGGTTCTCGGCGTATCCATCATCCCGCCTTACGAAACCTACGTCCTCTACGAGGTCTTCGTCACGCCGGGCCTCATCGGCATGATCCTGCTCTTCAACGCCATGCAGTCGTCACTCTCCATGGTCTATGACCGCGAGACAGGCGCCATGCGCACCTTGCTGGTCAGCCCGTTTCCGCGCTGGTTCCTCCTCACATCGAAGCTGATCGGCGGCGGGGCGGTGGCGCTGCTGCAGGTCTACGTCTTTCTGCTGATCGCCTATGCCTGGGAGATCGAGCCGCCCTTGCTCGGCTACCTCACGGTGCTGCCCGCGCTGTTCCTGTCGAGCCTGATGCTCGGGGCGCTGGCCTTGCTTTTGTCGTCGGTCATCAAGCAGCTGGAGAATTTCGCGGGTGTCATGAACTTCGTGATCTTCCCCATGTTCTTCGCCTCCTCCGCGCTCTATCCGCTGTGGCGCATCCGGGAATCGAGCCCGCTGCTCTATGAGATCTGCCGCCTCAATCCCTTCACGTATGCAGTCGAGCTGATCCGCTTCGCCCTGTATGCGCAGCTCGATATGGCCTCGCTCACGGCGGTCCTGGCCTTCACCATCGTCTTTCTCGCCGCCGCCATTTACGCCTACAATCCATCCAAGGGGTTGCTGGGCCGGCGGGGTGCTCCCGGAGGCGCCGCATGACGTGCGCGAAAGGCTTTTTCCCGGACTGGCGCCTGACGTGCGCGGCTCTCTGGATCGCGTGCGGCACGGCCGCGCTCGCGGCCCTTCCAGCGCACGCGGTGGAAGCGGAATGGCCTTGCGTGCAGCGGAAGGTCGTCACGCTCACAGCGGCGCAAATGTGGGACGGCCCCGATGTGGAAGCGCTCACGGGCTGGCAGGACGACGCGGAGATGGGGCGCCTGATCAAGGTGCTCGTCAGCCGCGCCGTCCCCATGGAGAAAGCGGCAGACAGCCTTGAGCAATGGGCCAAGGCCCAGCCGGACCCGGTGCGGGACGAGAAGCTGAAAATCCTCTTCGCGGGCGTGCTGAAGACCATCAATGACGATCGCGCCGTGGTCCTTGCGGGGATAGAGCGGTTTCAGCACCGGCAGAGGCAGCTCGCCGAGAGAATCCAGGCCCAAGGCGCCGCGCTCGGCGCGCTGCGTGCCAAGGCCGCGAGCGATGAGACGGCCAAGGCGGAGCTGAAGGCGGCGGAGGACAGATACAATTGGGATACCCGGTTCTTCGCCGAACGACAGGATGCGATCCCGCACGCCTGTGAAATACCCGTGCAGATCGAGCAACGGGCCTTCGACCTCGCGCGGGAAATCCGGGCGTTGATGAAGGATTGACAGCCACGCTCAGCGCCGGGGCGATGTGATGGGCTTCATCTCCTCGTCCAGCAGCGGCACGCCATAATCCAGCAGGATCGCATCCATATCGCCCTGCCTTTTGGCGATGATCTCGTTCAGCCTGTGCTTCCAGTCATCCTCCTGATTGCGGACGCCGAACGTGATCCGGTAGGCCATGCGCGGGCCCATCGTCTCCTTCAGCAAGGGGGTCACGGTCAGCGCTTCGCCATCGCGGCTGGCGAAATAGCCGCCGATCGGGCCCCACAGAATGCCGGCATCAATCTCCCCGGACCGGATATCGGCGATCATCCGTTCCGCGGGCGATTCATAGCGCCGGTCCACCACCAGGGGATAGGGCTTCGCCTTCTCCATGAGCCCGAGCATGGCCATGACGCTTGCCGGCGGCGTGCCGGCGACGATGCCGATGTGCTTGGCCTTCAACCGCTCATCCGCGAGCGTGCTGACACCATCGAGGCCCTGCCCCTGCCGATAGACCAGAACATAGGTCGATCGGTAATAGGCATTGGTGTTGAGAACGAGCTCGTCGCCCTGCGCGTAACCGATGATGACGTCGCAGCGCTTGGCGAACAGCGTCTGGCGCACGAACCCCGTCGCCTGCGGGAACCAGGTGTATTCGAGCGGGATCTTCAGCTCGCCCGCCACCAGTTCGGCGATCTTGTTTTCGAACCCCTGCCGCGCCTCGTTGGAGAAGGGCAGATTAGCGGGATCGCTGCAGACCCGGAGGACCTCGCGGTTCACCAGATCTGCGCGGCCGGTTTCGGCAGCCTCGGCGCCGCCAAGAATGAACAGCAGCGCCGCGGCGCACAGAACCCAAAGCAAGGCATCAGCCAGCCGCAACGCCTCCGTTGCCCGGTCTACGCGGCGTGCCCGCCGCGACAGCCCCCTATGAGCCCATGCACGCCTTCTCATCTTTTGTGGCCGTCTCCGGCTTCTCCACGCCGCGCTCCGGGCGCATGCCGCGCGGGATCGCGCCATCGGCGCGGGCCTTCAGATAGACGAAGATGTCGTCGATGTAGCACATGACGTTGGGGTTATCGCCGAGCGCCGGCATGACGCTGGTCTTGTCGGGACGGTCGACCGTGCGCCCGCTGGCCACGACCTCCATGAACTCGGGATATTTCATGGTTTTCAGGGACTGGACCAATGCTGGCGCATAGGTCGAGCCTTCGCCCTCCGGGCCGTGGCAGACATGGCACTCGGAATGATAGCGGCGAAAGCCGGAATAGGTGTACCAGTCCACCTTGCCATCGACCGTGATGTTGTAGGTCGGCGCGCCATCCGCGTCGAACCACTTCCCGTCTTCCTGGGTTTTCGCCGGCTTGTCCTGTGGTGGTTTATCCTGCGACGCGCCGGGGCCTGCAGCCAGGAGCGCGAGGACGAAAGCGAGGCCCGCGAACGGAGCGCTGGTGCCGAACCCTCTCACGTCAGCATCTCCGGAAGCGGTTGCGCGGCACCTGCCCGCGATATTAATGCGGGCCTGAAAAAAGCCGGCGCGACACCACGGGGCGCGCCGGCCATTGGCCACCTGCCGGTCACGGCAGGGTGAAGACCGTCAGCGTGCCGCCGAGGGCGGTGTAGTCGCGCAGTCCGGTATAGCCGCCCACTGCACCGAGGCCATCGGTCGGGTTGGTGAGGCCAGCTGCGAGCCCGATGCCGGCCCACCCGCCCACGCCGGACAGCACCGCGATGTGCTGCTTGCCCGCATGGGTATAGGTCATGACGTTGCCGATGATGCCGGAGGGGGTCTTGAACTTGAACAGCTCCTTGCCGTCCTTCTCGTCAACCGCCTTCAGATAGCCTTCCAGCGTGCCGTAGAACACGATGCCGCCAGCGGTGGCGAGCGCACCCGACCAGACCGAGAACCGCTCCGGGAGCGACCAGACGATCTTGCCCTGTCCGGCATCCCAGGCAACGAAATTGCCCATGCCGCCATGGCTTCCGGCCGCGGGGAACATGGACAGGGTTGCCCCTACATAAGGCTGGCCGGCCGTGTAGGAGACGCGGAACGGCTCATAGTCCATGCAGACGTGGTTCGTCGGCACGTAGAACAGATTGGTGCGCGGCGAATACGCAGCCGGCTGCTGATCCTTGGTGCCAAGGGCCGCCGGGCAGACGCCCTTCGTGTTCTTGTCCTGGCCGTTCTGGAACGTGGACATGGCCGCGACCACCTGCGGGCGGGCATATTGCGGGCTGTTCTTGTCCATGACGACGCCGGTGGTCCAGTTGACCGCCGGATCGAATTTCTGGGCGACGAGCAACTCGCCGGTCACGCGGTCCAGCGTGTAGCCGAGCCCGTTGCGGTCGAAATGGACGAGCGCCTTGCGGGTCTGGCCGGCGACGGGGATGTCCGCCAGGATCATCTCATTGACGCCGTCATAGTCCCACTCATCGAACGGCGTCATCTGGTAGGCCCATTTCGCCATGCCGGTGTCCACGTCACGGGCGATGATGGCCATGGTCCATTTCTGGTCGATGGGCTTGCCATCGGGGCCGGCCCGTTGCGCCGGGTTCCAGGTCGAGGGATTGGCGGTGCCGTAGTAGAACAGGTTGGTGTCCGGATCGTAGGAATACCAGCCCCAGGTGGCGCCGCCACCGATCTTCCATTGGTCGCCAGTCCAGGTCTTCAGCGAGGAATCCTTGCCGACCGGCTTGCCGAGCGTGGTGGTCTTCTCGGGATCGATCAGCATCTCGCTGTCCGGGCCGGTGGAATAGGCCCGCCAGAGCTGCTTGCCGGTTTTCAAATCATAGGCGGTGACATGCCCACGCACGCCGTACTCGGCGCCGGAAATGCCGACGATAAGCTTGTCCTTCACCGGAAGAACAGTCGCGGTGTTGCTTTCGCCTTTCTTGGGATCGCCGTTCACCTGCTTCCAGACTTCCTTGCCCGTCTTGGCGTCCAGCGCCACGACTGTCGTGTCGGCCTGATGAAGGAAGATCATGCCGTCCGCATAGGCGACGCCGCGGTAGACGGTATCGCAGCACATCACCGCGATGACCGAGGGGTCCTGCTTGGGCTCGTATTTCCAGATGATCTTGCCTTCCTGGTTCAAGTCGAGCGCATAGACGATGTTCGGGAATGGCGTGTGGACATACATCGTATCGCCGATGACCAGCGGCGCGCCTTCATGGCCGCGCAGCACACCGGTCGAGAAGGTCCAGGCCGCCTTCAGATTCTTGACATTGTCGCGATTGATCTGGTCCAGCTTTGAATAGCGTGTATTCGCGTAGTCGCCGGTCTGGATCGCCCATTGATTTGGATCCGATGTCAACTTGATCACATCAGAATTTGCCAATGATTGCGCGGAGAAGGCGACAGTCGTTAACAAAGCTGCCGATTGGATAATCTTGCGCATGGCGGACCCTCCTGGCGTTTTTGTCTGTTTCGAATGGCGCTCCGTAGCGTGTCACGGCGAACCGCCGAAGCGTCCATGCGCCTGGGCGTTGCTCAATCTACGGCTGTATCAACGCCAAGCGGGCGCCAGCCTTAGAAACCGATTTCAATCTACATAGGTGTATGCCTTTTTTTGAGGCCGGACAAGATAGAGCTAAGTCATCACGCCTTATTTATGCTTCGGCTCCCTTGAGATTTGATCTCGGAGTGGCTGATTTTCCACGATTATTGATCCATCCAAAGAAGCTTCCGCGGCAATTTTTGCGATGCACAATGTAATCGGTGGCATATATAATCTCAGTTACTGCCTAGCTCAGGCTTGGAATGGGGTATTTTGCCTTTTCTTGCTACGAAGGTGCCAGTGATCGCAAGCCATCAGGACGTCGCAGCCGTTGACCCTTTGGTGCGGAGATGCGATAAATTATGTCTGCATCAGGTTGCAGTCCTGTGGACTTCCGGCGTTCCCCTAGGGATGTCGGCCCGTTCTGGAGAAACCGATCATGCGCAAGTGGAAAAAACCCGCGATCATCGAAGTGACGGTTGGCTGCGAAGTCACGTCTTACGCGCCAGCGGAGTTCTGAGCTTCCGTTCCGAAGGTCAGGCCATCGCCTGGGGCCGGATGGGGTCCATGGGCTCACCGGCCGCAGAGCGCGTTGCGGTGAAGAAGCTGCCGTTGTCGGCTCGCGGTGGAACGACGAGCGGCGGGTCACGGCTCGAATTTGAATGTATCGCAGGGTGGCGCAACGTGACGCGCGGACGCGTGCTCATGTGGTTCACGCCATCGCATTCTGGCGCCCCTACGCTTGATGAAATTGCGGAAGGCGCTGACTTATGACCACCAACATCACGAGCGCTGACCTTGCAGCCATTGTCCCGGCGCTCCCCCGCGGCGTTCGCCTGCGCTTCGACCAAAGCCGCCAGAAATGGTTCCTTCTGGGGCCCGAGCGCGTGTTCGAGCCCGACGAGACCGCGATTGAGATCCTGCAGCGGATCGATGGCGCACGCAGCGTCGAAGCGATCGCGAAGGATCTGGCGACGGCCTTCGAGGCCGACCATGACGAGATCGCCGCCGATGTCATGGTGTTTCTGCGCGGCCTCGCCGATCAGAGGATGATCGACCTATGAGCGATGCGGAAACGCTCGCACGAGCCACCCCGGTGCGCCCCGAACTGCCACCGCCCATGGGGCTGTTGGCGGAGCTGACGCATCGCTGCGCCCTGCGTTGCCCCTATTGCTCCAACCCGCTCGAACTCGACCGGCGCTCGGGCGAACTTTCCACCGCTGACTGGAAGCGGCTGATGGATGAGGCCGCCACGCTGGGTGTTCTCCATATCTATTTTTCCGGCGGCGAGCCGATGCTGCGGCGCGACATCGCCGAACTGGTCGCGCATGCGCATCAGGTCGGGCTCTACACCAACATGATCACCTCCGGCGTCGGCTTTCAGCCGGCGGTGCTGGACGCGGTCGCTGAAGCCGGCCTCGACCATATCCAGCTTTCGGTGCAAGCCGTCGACGAGAGGACCTGTGATCGCGTTGCCGGATACGAAGGGGCTTTGCAGCGCAAGCATGCGGTCGCCGCCGACATTGCCCGGCTTGGACTGCGCCTCACCGTCAACGCCGTGGTGCATCGGGAAAACGTGCATCAGATCCCCGATTTCGTGGGACTTGCGGAAGAGTGGGGTGCGGCACGCATCGAAATTGCCCATGTGCAGTATTACGGCTGGGGCCTGGTCAATCGCGATCGATTGATGCCCACGCGTCGGCAGGTTGAAACGGCGATGGCGGATGTCGAAGAGGCCAGGAGCCGAACGACCGGACGCCTCGTCATCGATTGTGTCCTGCCGGATTACTACGCCCGTTACCCCAAAGCCTGCATGGGCGGCTGGGGTGCGCGTTTGATGAACATCACGCCATCAGGACGCGCCTTGCCCTGCCATGCGGCCGAAACCATTGCGGGATTGACCTTCGACAATGTGCGCGACGCGAGCCTGTCGGACATCTGGTATCGCGGCGCGGCGTTCAATGCCTTCCGGGGCACGGACTGGATGCAGGAGCCGTGTCGCAGTTGCGCGCGAAAGGAGCTGGACTTCGGCGGCTGCCGCTGCCAGGCCATGGCGCTGGCCGGCGACGCGTCTGCCACGGACCCCGCCTGCTCATTGTCCCCATTGCATCGGAAGATCGTCGCGCTGGCGGAAGCCGACGCCGCATCCGGCCGCAGCGATTTCATCTATCGGACGTATCAGGGCGTGACCCAGCCATAAGGCATCCCATCAGATGTCCTTCTCGTCCGCGCCGCTGCAGCGCCAACGGACGACGCGCCAATCCGGATGCTCGCCATTCCATTGCGCCACATAGGGTACGGCGTTCATTGCGCACTGGGTCAGCGAGGAATGGATGAGCAGCGGAATGCGCTCATTCCGGCAAATGGCCGGGTTGCTGATGAGGCAGACGGAAATGACAATTGCGAGCATCTCCCGCTCCTCACCGCTGCGTGGCCGGACCAGCTCCGGCCGATGGAAAAAGCCGTGCCCGCGCTACCGGACGGGTGGAGGGTTGGCCTGCCTTTGGACAGCCGAAGGCGGCATTCCGTATCGTTTCTTGAAAAGATGGGTGAAATGCGATGAGCTGCTGAAGCCCCAGGAAAAGGCGATATCCGTGAGGGTCCTTCCCGATCCCGGGCCAAGCTCCAGCTCTTCCCGGCATTTCTCCAGCCGCTTCTGCCAGATGTAGCCGGTAATCGTCGTCCCCTCATCGGCAAACGACATGTGGAGATAGCGCTTCGTGCAATCCAGCCTCGAAGAGAGCTGCTCGATGCTGAGATTCGGATCGCTCAAATTCGCGCGGATGAGGGTCTTGATCCGGGACCTGAGGGCTTCGGGCCCCGATCGTTTGAGGCAGGATTCCGAGAAGAAGGGCAGCAGCACGAGGTCGAGCAAGGTCTCGGCCACCTGCACTTCGCAGCCCGGCGACAGCGATGGAGCCTCGTTGAAGACGGATAAGACGAAATCATGGGCCAGGCGGCCCGCGCCCTCGCGCGCCGAAACCTGCTGCGCCTGAAGCCGCTCCAGCGGCACGCCGCGCTGCTCCATCACTGGCCTCGGTATGATGACCACGTGATGCTTCGTCAGCGCAGGGCTTGTGATGGCGTGGGGCTTGGACACGTCGTAAACGAGACAGTCGCCCGGACCGATGACGAGGCGCCGGCCATCCTGTTCGAATATGGACGTCCCGCACGTCTGGAAAAGCACCTTGATGACGGGATGCCCGCCGCGCTCGGTCCACGAGGCGGGATGTGCGATCCGGTGCCGGCTGACCTCGATCTCACAGAGCCGGAGCCGCCGGATCGTCGCATAATCGATATGGCCGTCGATGGTCCCGTCGCCAAATGCATCCGCGTGAAGCCGGCCGCATAACGTGCCCAACGCCTGCGCCCAATATTCGGCCCGCAGCGGAGCAGGTGTCGTGGCGGTGCTCAGAGACACAATTGAATGGGTCATCGTCGCGCGCAGCATTCAAGGCTTCGACAAAGCCACTCTACATCGCCGGCCTATGGCAAGAAATGTCTTTGAGCATGTCCTTCCGGATGCTGCTTTCCCGGACAGACAAGCGCCTCTTCCCTTTAGGGCAAGCGCGGCGGTGAGAAAGGTACAACACTGCATGCTGGACACGCGCCATCAGGCGTATACCGACGAACGCCGGATTTCCACGCGCGGGGTCTTTGCCATCCCGCACGCAGGATCACACCGGCGACAGGGAGGGACGAGATCATGACCATCGCCATCCATCCGTCCATCGACCGCGGCCTCCCGCCCGCCGCCGCCGGTTTCCCCGGGGGAACGCTCGTGTGCAAATGCACGGACCGCCCCGTGAGGGTGCGTGTCGACTCGCAATCCGCCCATAACCACGCCTGCGGCTGCACGAAGTGCTGGAAGCCTCAAGGATCCTTCTTCGCGATGATCGCTGTGGCGCCGCGCGACAAGGTCACGGTCCTCGAGAACGGGGACAAGCTGAAGGTCGTCGATGCCTCCGCCACCATCCAGCGACATGCCTGCACGGGGTGCGGCGTTCATATGTACGGGCGGATCGAGAATACCGGCCACGCTTTCTATGGCCTTGATTTCATCCACACGGAGCTGTCGCCGGAAACCGGCTGGTCGCCGCCGACTTTCGCCGCGTTCGTCTCCTCCATCATTGAATCGGGGGCTGATCCGGCAAACCAGGATGCAGTGCGCGCGCATCTGCGCGAGATCGGCCTTGAGCCCTATGACTGCCTTTCACCGCCCCTCATGGATGCCATCTCGACGCACATTGCCAAGACAACCGGTGTCCTGAAGTCCTGATCGCGGGTCGCTTTGGAGGGACCGGCCATGAAGACACGTGCTGCCGTCGCCTGGGAGGCTGCGAAACCTTTGACCATCGAGACCGTGGAGCTGGGCGGACCGAAGGCGGGCGAGGTGCTGGTCGAAATTATGGCGACCGGCATCTGCCACACCGACGCCTACACCCTCTCCGGCATGGATTCGGAGGGCAAGTTCCCGGCGATCCTCGGCCATGAGGGCGCGGGCATCGTGCGGGAGGTGGGCGCGGGGGTCACCTCCGTGAAGGTGGGCGACCACGTGATCCCGCTCTACACGCCGGAATGCCGGCAATGCAAAAGCTGCCTGTCCCGCCGCACCAACCTGTGCACCGCCATCCGCGCCACGCAGGGCCAGGGCGTGATGCCGGACGGCACCTCGCGCTTCTCCTGCGATGGCGGCGAGGTGTTCCACTATATGGGCTGCTCCACCTTCTCGAACTTCACGGTGCTGCCGGAGATCGCGGTGGCAAAGGTGCGCGAGGACGCCCCCTTCGACAAGATCTGCTACATCGGCTGCGGTGTCACCACCGGCATCGGCGCGGTGATCAACACCGCCAAGGTGTGGCCCGGCGCGAACGTCGTGGTGTTCGGCTTAGGGGGCATCGGCCTCAATGTGATCCAGGGCGCCCGCATGGTGGGGGCCGGCAAGATCATCGGCGTCGACACCAACCCGGCCAAGCGCCCCATGGCCGAAAAATTCGGCATGACCGACTTCATCAATCCGAGCGAGATCGGCACCGACAAGGTGGTGCAGGCGATCGTCGACCTCACCGGCGGCGGCGCCGACTTCTCCTTCGACGCCACCGGCAATGTCAACGTGATGCGCCAGGCACTGGAATGCTGCCATCGCGGCTGGGGTGAATCCATCATCATTGGGGTGGCGGAAGCGGGCAAGGAGATCGCGACGCGGCCGTTCCAGCTGGTCACCGGCCGCGTCTGGAAGGGCACGGCATTCGGCGGCGCGCGCGGGCGCACGGACGTGCCGAAGATCGTGGACTGGTACATGGAGGGGAAGATCAATATCGACGATCTGATCACCCACACGCTCACGCTCGAAGAGATCAATCACGGCTTCGACCTGATGCACGAGGGCAAGTCCATCCGCTCGGTCGTGGTCTATTGAGAGGGCGTCAGAAGCAGCGAAGCTCGCCCTCGATCTGCGCCCGCTTCAGGCGCGCGACCTTCTCCCGCAATTGCGGCATGCTGAGAAACATCGCTGCGTTCTCGCCACCCCGCTGGCGCACCGACATGATGGTCTCGGCGTCCTCATATTCCTCGTAAGGCAGGACGGACGCGATCACATCGATGGAACAGGAGCACTTTTGCAGCGCGTCGCGCGTCTGGCCGTTCGCGGCCATGCACCCGAAGACATAATCGGCGCGCGCGGCCGTCGGATAATCATTGACCGGCACGTCAATAGCGCCGGCATCGCGGATGCCAAAGGGTGTCGCCAGCACCACGGTCAGCGTCTGGCAGAGCACGAGGGCGAATGCTTTTCCGCGCACGTTCGCGTCTCCCTGACACGATATCGGTGGAGCGGTCCACGCCGGGAACACAGGATAAGCCCTGAGCCCGAATGCAGCAATCAGCCGCCCTCGGGCACGAAGGCGCCGGGCGGGATCTGGCCGGGCTCCACATAGGCATGATGGAGCGCGTCCAGCATGGCCCAGAGCACGTCGCACTTGAATTCGAGCGCCGCGATGACCGCCTGCTGCTGAGCGGGCGTGCGGGCATGGGTCGTGACATAAGCGAGCGCCGTCTCGACATCGCGCCGCGCCTGTTCCGGGCGGGCGGTGAAATAGCTTAGGCTCTCGGGGCTGACGAAATCGTAATGGGCCAGCATGCCTGCGACGCGATCGCGGATGATCTGCGGCGAGAACAGCTCGGTCAGGGACGACGCCACCGCTTCGAGCAGCGGGCGCTCGCGCACGAAATTGACATAAGCCTCCACCGCGAAGCGTGTCGCCGGCAACACGCCGCGATGGGCCTGCACATCCGCCCGCACCAGCCCCAGGGTTTCGCAAAGCCGGAGCCAGCGTTCGATCCCGCCCTCGCCTTCCTCCCGGCCATCATGGTCCACGAGGCGCTGGCGCCAGGCCCGCCGCAGCGCGGGATCGTTGGTGCGGGCGATCAGGAAGGCGTCCTTCACCGGAATGTGGGCCTGGTAGGTGAAGCGGTTGAGGGCCCAGGCCTGGACCTCGCCCTTCGTGCACTGGCCCGAATGCAGCCGGACATGAAAGGGGTGCTTGTCGTGATAGCGCTGCTCTCCGACCGCGCGCAGACGCTGTTCCAATTCGCCGGGTGACAGCAGGTCGCTCACAGCTCCACCTCCATGCCGTCATAGGCCACTTCGACACCGGAAGCCTCGATCATGAGACGCTCGGGCGAGCCCTCGATCAAGGCCGGATTGGTGTTGTTGAGGTGGATATAAATCTTCCGCGCCGTGGGCAGCCCGGCAAGCCAGGGCAATGAGCCTCCAGGTCCCGTAATCGGCAGATGTCCCATCCGCCGGCCGGTCTTCTCACCGAGGCCGGCGCGGATCATCTCGTCGTCGGTGAACAGCGTGCCGTCGAAGAACAACACATCTGCGCCATCCGCCTGGGCGCGCACGCTGGCGGACAAGGCAGCACAGCCGGGGATGTAGACGATGGATCGTCCCCGGCCGCTGATCCGGATGCCGGCCGTCTCGCCCGCTTCGGACCCGAGTTGGGGATCGTCGCCCTCAAGGTAGAGAGGCGCCTTGCCCGGGACGGGAAACAGTTCTGCCGTCAGTCCATCGGCCAGGGTGACAGGAGCCGACGCGGTGGCCGTCACGCGCCGCGCTGGCACGGCTCCGAGCATCGGGTTGGCATCGAGCGCTTCCAGAACGGGCGCGAGCGCGATCAGGTCGAACGGATGTCGCTCCCGCAGGCTGAGCAGCCCGGCCACATGGTCGATTTCGGCGCTGCTGAGAATGACCGTGCCGATGGGCGAATGCCGCGCCCGGTGCGGCCACAGGGCCTGCGTCGCCCGGATCTGGCTTCCAAGATCAGGGGAGGCGTTCAGCACAGCCCAGCTCTCGCCATCGAGCGTCACCGCAAGGCTCGATTGGGTCCGCCAGGGCGCGCGCGAATCCCTGCTCCACGCGAGCGCGCAGACTTGGCATTGGCAATTCCATTGCGGGAAGCCACCACCGGCGGCTGCCCCGAGAACGATGGCCTTCATGGGAGCGGCTCAGCCAGCCTCCTCTTCGCCGGCGCCTTGCGCCAAAGTCTCCGTTTCCGGCATTGATGCGCAAGTCATCGCTTCCATCCTACATTCGACCGACCACCTGTTCGACACCGTCGATGGGGCTGAGCGCGGATGGCGCCTTGGCGTGCCGCCGTGAGCCCGGCGCTCCCGTTCCGCTTTCTGAGCAAGAAAGGACTTCGGGCGACATTCAAATGAGCTTAGGACACCGCGCGAATTTCAATACCGCGTCAGGATGAATTCCGGTTGTCCATCTTCGTTACGAAATGCCCGACGGACAATCCACGCAGGATATTCAAGCGATATTTTCTTGTAACTTTCCCGTCCGGCACGCCCTGTGGCATGCCGCTTTTCATTGCGGACAGCATCTCCTCGGTCCGCATCAGACCCGATACTGCCGGATGGGCGGCGGCGGATGCCAGTTGCGCTTCCAGATGGGGTGCTGCCCACCGGAACCGTTCCGCCCAATCGGCCGCCTGATAGCCCTTGCGCCGTTCCGCGCGGATTTCCGCCGGCACGCGATCTGCGAAGGCCTGATGATAAATCCATTTCGTCTGCCCGTTGCGCAGGAACATGGATGACGGCATGGCATGGACCAGTTCCACCAACCGCCTGTCGCACGTGGGATCGCGCGGGTCGATGCCGAAGGCGGCGAGATGGCCCTTCTGCTCATGGCCGCCCAGATCGCTGCGGCGCAGTACGAAGCGGGCCTTGGCGCGCATGCTCGGCCAGGGGCGGAAGCTGTGATCGTAGTTGAGCGCGCGCATGCGGGCCCGGAAGGCTTCGCTGTCCATTACCTCCCGGCGCAAGGCTGAGAATTCCGACAGTTCCCACGCCTGGCGGCGCCTCAATGTCCGCAGCAGGTTGACCATGCGGCCGGGCAGGAACGTCACGAAAGTCCGTCCCACGAAGGCGCCCGCCAGCGAGTGCCCGGTGCGGGTCAATGCCAGAGTTTCCTTGAACCAGGTGAGGAAGTGTCCCGCGCGAAACAGCTCGGCGGGGCGCTCCAGCCCGCTCTGACTGATGGTCATGTTGCCCATGCCGGCGGTGAGCAGCACCTTCTGGCGCCCCCGGCCGGCTAGCTGCGCGATCTCGCGCGCCCACACCATGTTGCATAGATTGAGCGTCGGATACTCGAAGTAATGAAAATGCGCATCGAGGTCGCCGCCCATCATCCGGTTCGGCGCATCCGCCGCCACGTGCGTGATGTTCGGATATGCCCGGGCGACCGTCTGGGCCAGCGGCCACTCATTGCCGAAGCGGTTGCGCGGCTCCTCCAGCTCCACCCCACTTAGCGGCACATGGGTATAGGCGGTGAGCCCCTGCCCCCGCTCCGCGAGCATCCCCGCCGCCGCCGCCGTCACCGCCGAGCTGTCGAGGCCGCCGGAGAGATGGCTGGCGACAGGCCCCGTGGCGCGCAGCCGGTCCGTCACCGCGCGGTCGAACGTGGCACGGAACGCCTCCACATAGGCCGCATCGGAGGGGAGGCGCAGGTCCCCATCGAGGTGCCAGTCGTACCAGTCCCGCCGCTCCAGGCGGCCGTCCGCATGCAGCGTCACCAGGGAGCCTGGCTCCACCCGGCTCACATGGGCGAAGAAGCTGCCGGGGCCGCGCTGCGGGGCCAGTGCCAGGTAATCGCGCAGCGTGTCGAGATCCGGCGCCTTCGGCAGGTCCGGCAGCGCGTGCAGGCCCTTCGCCATGCTGGCAAAGGCGAAGACGCCCCGGCCGTGATGATAGAAAAGCGGGCGCTGGCCCAGAAAGTCGCGCGCAAGGTGAAGCTGCCGGCGTTCCGCATCCCATACTGCGATGGCGAAATCGCCGATGAGATGGTCGAGGGCACCCACCTGCCATGTCTCCCAGGCCGCGCGCACAAGGTCCGCATCCGCCATGAGACGCGCCTCGGCGGCCGGCAGGCAGAGGCGCTCGGCCAGTTCCGGCCGGTTGTCGAGGCGGACATCCGCGAGAAGCCGGAAGCGCCCGCCCCCTCCAGTCAATGGCTGGCGGTCATACACATCCTCCGGCAGCAGGCGGGCGAGCCCGATGCCGAACGCGATCTCCCCGCCATCCCAATGCCCGGTGCGGCCGGATCCATAGATGGCGAGCGCCCGCTGCATGCGCGCGCAGGCGTCCGCCGCGCCGGGCCGGCCATCGGGATGCCAGATGCCGCATATGGCTGTCATGACCGCGCCCGTATAATGTCCGCAGCGTGCAGCCACATTTGCCTCGGTCGCGCCTGTCGGTGTGAGGGTGGGCCGTGCCGCACGTTCAAGAAGTGGCCTCGGGGGTTCGCATGGACCAGGACAAGTCCGTCTCTTACGATGCGTTCGATGCAATTGGCACGACGCCCGCGCCTGTTTCTCCCCGGAAAGCCTGGTCGGAGCCGCGCTGGGTGGAAATCCGGGTTGCCGATCTCACCCGCTCGGACGAGGCAGGCAACCCCGAGGGCGGAATCGGCCAGTCCTGAATTGCGGCCGGCGGACCCGCCGGTCCGCGCACAAGCCGCGTCATGCCGGCGTCTCCGCGGCCTCCGGCGCGTGCTGGCGCGCCAAAGTCCACACGAGGTCGGCGACCTCCTCGATGCCGGCGAGATCATCGGGCCGACGCAGCACATAGACCGGCACCCGGGCCGCCAGTGCCGCCGCCCACCGAAAGATTGCAGGCCTCATCCCCAGCGCGTCGGCGGTCTGGCCGTAATGACAGAGCCCGCCCAACGCCATGACCGCCTGTGGGCTACTGAGCCGCTCGGCCGTGGGACGCGCGGCGGCCGGATCGGGCACCAGAACGCAAATGACGCGCAAGGGCACCGCCTGAGGCGCGAAGGCTTCGGCGGCATCGAGATGAAACTTGTCGAGGCCCGGCCGCACGCGGCGGGCCGCCTCCACCGCCTCGCCGAAGAAAGCGGCGGCGTGGCCCCATAGCTTCATGGCCGGAAACCCCGCGTGTGCCATGCCGGTGCCGGCCTCGACCACAAGCTGGTCGTCGCACAGAAGGCGGCAGCCACGGCGCACCAAAGCGCGCACCGTGGTGGATTTGCCCGCCCCGCTGTGCCCAGCAATGGCAAGGGCGCCCTCACCCACGCGCACCGCCCCGGCGTGCAAGGGCGGTGACCCACGCTGGTGAAGCAGCACGGCGAAGGCGGGGCCGAAGAGCAGGGTCTGCAGTTCGCCCGCCTCCAGATCCGGCGCCACCGCGACGGTCATCTGCCGGCCGCCGGAGATGCGGATGGTCAGCCTGTCCGGCACGACGAGGTCCACAAGGTCTGGCGCGTGGATATGGAACAGCCCTGATGTCTTAGCGGCTGGCTGGGCCGGCACGGGCGCGAAGGCGATGCGGACATCCGGCGCCCACGTATCGTCCACGGCGTTCAGATAAGGCAGCGGGCGTTCCGCGCCGAGCGTGAGGCCGCTCACGCGATAGGACCAGTTCACCGGCGCCACCGCCCGCCTGCCCCCGCCCATCCCCCGAGATCCGCGATGGGTGCGAAGGTCTGTGCCTCCTCCCCGCCGAGCACCGTCGTCTCACCCACGCGAATCCAGGCGTGCGCTTCCAGCACCCCCTCGTGCCGGCGCACGCCGAAGCGCACCACGGAGGATATCCCGCGCCGCCTCAGCAGGAGCCAGCCGGCAACCGCCCGCACCAGGCAGGTGGCTCGCCCGGGAAAGCGCGGCGCAAGGCGCTCGATCCGCCAGCCGAGACCGCGCGCGATCCCAAGGTGGGTGGAAGAAGCGCCTTGGCCTTGGGAATTCTCACTGGGCCCGGCGTGACCGAGAAGCTTTGCCAGCACGCGGAACGGCAGCACGAACACCAGCAGCCAGCCCAAAGCGAGCGCCAAAAGGGTTTCGACCGCCTGGAGCCGGGCGCGCATCACACGACTTTAATGAGGTGGCGTTCGAGGATGTCGTTCAGGAAGCGGAGGGTCGATGCGCGGATGCGCTCCTCCGGCGCATCATACTCGCCGACCAGCCGGTCGCAGAGCGCACCCACGCTGACCGGCGCGCCGAGCGCGCGCCAGATGTCGGCGCCGACACCCTCGAACGTGAAATACTTGCCGGACACGGCATCCATGAGAACCAGTTCCCCGTCCACGTCCGCGGACAGGATGTCGGGTGCCGCCACGATATGGCTGTCCAGGCCGAGCCCCATCTTCCCCTGCCCCTAGCAACCGTGATGACGTATCACCTCGTACATCCCGGCGCCAATTCGCAGATGACATCCCGCATCAGCAGGTTGCTGTGTCTACCGACGCCGAATGCGAATCCAGCACCTGCACCGACCTTCAGTGCGAAGTCGGATGTGGGCTCCCGGTTGCCTTCTTGGGCGCTGGCGATGCGGAAGCGGCGGGCGTCGGCCCATCTTTGGTCTTGGCCGCCTTCTTGGCTCCGCTCATCTTCTTGGAGATCGCCGGCTGCTCTTCCGCTGTGCCAGGGACAACCGCTTTGGCTGCCTTCGGGGCGGCGGGGGAGAATGCGACGGAGGCTTCCGCCCCCTTCTTCTGCTTTGCGGCAAAACGCGCGGCCAAGACCTCCCCGAAACGGAGGATCAGCTCACGCAGCCCCTCTTCCTGCACGGCGGCAGCGGCGCTCTCGATGGTGAACCAGAAGCCGATGCGCTGGCTGCGCTCGGGCCACTTCTTGAGATAGCGCTTCACCTTCATGGGAAACACCATCACGTCGCAGGTCACACTGCGCGTCGCCGATAGCCGCTTCTCATAGGTGTAGAGCCCTAACGCCGTACGCGAGGTGACGCCCATCAGCCCCGCTTCCTCGAAGGCTTCCCGCGCCGCCGCCTTGTGGGGGGGGACGCCCTTCATGGGCCAGCCTTTGGGGATCACCCACCGCCGCGTCTCGCGCGATGTGACGAGGCGCACCTGCACTTCCCCGTCCTGCCTCTGGCGGTAGGGTAAGGCCGCGTATTGAACGCGGCGGGGATGGCTAGGGTCGGTGAAGCTCGTCATGATTCGCATTATGGGGTGTCGCTCCGTCATATTCATGCGCATAAGGTGAATTGTCTAAATTCATCGACAAAAAAATTGTGCTATCCGAGCCGGAATCCAGCCTGGGCCTCAAAAGCGGCCAAAAATCCACATCTCGCGGGCCTGTGCGCTTCCTGCTAGGATACCAGATGGGTAAGGTTTGGGGGCTGCGTAGTGTCTGTTGAAGCCGTCCGGTCGTCACGGCAGGGTCGCCGGGAACGCCGGCCATTCCATATCTCATCAATGATCAAGGGCCGTGTGATCCTTACCGTGGCGGCGGTTCTGGCCGCAGGAGCGATGCTGGGAGGCTGCGCGTCCCGTCCCGGGTTGGACGTGCTGGCGCCGAGCCTTGCGGAGGCGCCCGGCGCCACCCCGCACACCGTCCTCGTCGCCACCACCCGCGCCCGCGATCCGCGCCCCGGCGTCCTCTTCAATGGAGAGCGCAGCGCGAAGCTCGATTTCGCGACCGTCACCCTCACCGTTCCGCCCACCCACAAGCAGGGCGCCATCGAGTGGCCGAAGCAGGCGCCGGGCAATCCCAACACGGACATGGTGGTCCACGAGGCCGTCTATCGCGACACCGACGCGCAATTCGTGGCCGACCTCAACGCCCAGCTCGCCAAGCGGCCGCGTGGCGAAAAGAACGTGTTCCTGTTCGTGCACGGCTACAACACCATGTTCTCGGAGGCGCTCTTCCGCCTGGCCCAGATGGCGCATGACGCAGACGCGACCGCCGTCCCGGTCCTCTTCACCTGGGCCTCGCGCGGGAAGACCGAGGACTATGTCTATGACAACAACAGCGCCACGGCGGCGCGCGACAGCCTCGAGCACACACTGACCCTCGTGGCCCAGAGCAATGCCGAGAAGGTCACCATCATGGCCCATTCCATGGGGAACTGGCTGACGGTGGAGGCGCTCCGGCAGATGAAGATCGCGGGGACGATCCTTCCCGCCAAGCGGGTCGGCAACGTGATCCTGGCGGCGCCGGACATCGACGTGGACGTGTTCAAGTCCCAGCTCAAGCGGTTCGGAAAGCCGGAAAAGCCGTTCATCGTCATCGTTTCGCACGACGACAAGGCTCTCGGCATCTCGGACTTCATTGCCGGCGGCAAGCAGCGCCTGGGGGCCTATAACAACGACAAGGAGCTGGTTGCGCTCGGCGCGGTGGTGGTCGACATGACCGACGTGAAGTCGGATGGGGATGAGCTCAACCATGGCAAGTTCGCTCAGCTCGCCGGCCTGCGCTCGCAGCTCCGTCAGTCAGTCGAGCAGAACGTGACATCCAGTGGCGGCAAAGTCCCGGAGACGGTGGAGTTCGGGCAGATCCAGATCAGCGGCGTCACGCCCAACTTCGGGGGGTTCTGAGCCCCTGGCTCATTCCACCGGCGCCCACAGCACATCCTCGATGCGCCGGGCGCCTGAGGCGAGCAGGACCAGCCGGTCGAGGCCCAACGCGCTGCCACTCGCCGGCGGCATGCGGGCGAGCGCGGCAAGGAAGCCCTCGTCGATGGGATAGCGCTCCCCGTAGAGCCGCTGCTTCTCCGCCATCTCCACCTCGAAGCGCCGGCGCTGCTCCTGCGGATCGGTCAGCTCGCCGAAGGCGTTCGCCAGTTCCAGCCCGCAGGCATAGAGCTCGAAGCGCTCGGCGACGCGGGGGTCGGAGGGCTTCGGCCGGGCCAGGGCCGCCTCGCTGGTGGGGTACTCGCACAGGAGCGTCGCGCGGCCCTCGCCCAGATGGGGCTCGATGCGCTCCACCAGCACGCGCGAGAAGATGTCCGCCCACGTATCGTCCGCCGCAACGCGGATGCCGGCCTCCTGCGCCGCTTGGGCAAACGGCGCGGGCTCCGGCTCCTCTCCCGGTTCGGCCAGGAAGCGTAGAAGATCGATGCCGGCATGAAGGCCGAACGCCTCGGCCAGGGTCAGCCGCTCGGGCGCGGCGAACGGATCGCAGGTCTTGCCGCGATAAGAGAATGCAGCAACGCTACCCGCGATGGCGGCCAGCCCCAGCAGGCGCGCGCAATCCGCCATCAAGGCCTCATAGGAGGCATTCGCGCGATACCATTCCAGCATGGTGAATTCGGGATGGTGCGCCCGGCCCCGCTCCCGATCGCGGAAGACGCGTGCGATCTCGAAGATGCGCGTCTCGCCGGCAGCCAGCAGCTTCTTGGCGGCGAATTCCGGCGAAGTGCGCAGATAATAGGGAAAGGCGCCGCCCTCCGGGGCATGCCATTGCGTGGCGAAGGCGTGCAGATGCGCCTCGTTGCCGGGCGAGAATTGGAGCACCGGCGTCTCCACCTCGACGAAATCCTCATCCGCGAAATAGGCCCGGACCGCCGCCACCACCCGGCCCCGCGCCATGAGGAACGGGCGCCGGTCGGCATGCACGCTCTCGTCCCACCAGGGGCTCGCCGCCGCATCCGCTGTCATGGGAACAACCGCAATGAAGATGGGAAAGTGGCACCATTCCCCAAAAGAACGCCGGGAGACTGGCGAAAAGCGCGAAGATCGCTATGTTGCGCGCCGACACGAGGCGGCGACACGCCGCAACTTTTTTGAGGAACACGCGACGTGGTCAAGGTAATCGCCAGCTCTCTGCGCAAAGGCAACGTGGTCGACATCGACGACAAGCTCTACGTCATTCTCAGCGCCGAGAACATCCATCCCGGCAAGGGCACGCCCGTTACCCAGATGGACATGCGCCGCATCTCCGACGGCGTGAAGATCTCCGAGCGCTATCGCACCACCGAGCAGGTGGAGCGCGCTTATGTGGAAGACCGCCCTCACACCTTCCTCTACCAGGACAGCGACGGCTACACCTTCATGAACCCGGAGACCTATGATCAGGTCACGGTGCCCGAGGATGTGCTGGGAGACCAGAAGGTCTACCTGCAGGAAGGCATGGAATGCATGCTTTCCACCCATAACGGCAATCCCATCGCCATCGAGCTGCCGCAGCGCGTGACCCTGGAGATCGTGGACACCGAGCCCACCGTGAAGGGCCAGACCGCCTCCTCCTCCTACAAGCCCGCCATGCTCTCCAACGGCGTGCGCACCATGGTTCCCCCCCACGTCTCCGCCGGCACGCGCGTGGTCATCATGACCGCCGATGCGTCCTACGTGGAACGCGCGAAGGACTGACCGTCCCCGCCCATCATCCCCGGATTTGTCCGGGGATCTCCTGGTGCCTCGCGCCCTGGTTCTGAAGAAATGGCCGGATGAAGTCCGGCCACGACGGCTGTTGTCAGGGATCCGACCTGCTCCCCACAGCCGCCCCTGTGGCAGAAATGTCGCGCCGCCCTTAGACTTTCGGCTAGAGCGGGAACCAAAATCAAATCTCATCCGTTACTGCGCCGATCGGGGGAATAAGGCGCGTGATTATGGATGTTTCCGGAAAGCGAGTGCTTATCGTCGAAGACGAACTGCTCGTGGCCCTCGGGCTTGAAGACAATCTGAGATCGCTGGGCTGCGAGGTGATCGGGCCGGTGGCGAGCCTGTCCGAGGCCAAGCGGGTCGCCGAGACGGTCGCGGCCGACGTCGCCATCCTCGATGTCAACCTGCGCGGCGAATATGTCTATCCTGCCGCCGAGATCCTCGCGGCGCGCGGCATTCCATTGATATTCTGCAGCGGCTTCATCGGCACGACGCCTTTGCCGGAGCAATTCGCCGGCGCGGTGCGCGTGCCGAAGCCTTATACCAGCCGGGCCATCGCCAACGCGCTCAGCGATATCCTGAGCCGCACCAGTGGCGATGCCGGCCCGGCCTTCCTCTCGGCCGGCCAAAGGCACGACGCGCATATCTGACATGTGCAAGCGCCGCCGCGTCGCGCGGCGTTTGGCCGGGTGGCAACATGCCGTAGCGGCCATCCGGGGTTACGCAGTTTCCCCAGTGGAGCAAAAGCTGGAACTCCACTAAGCTTCGCCAATCCGACGAGCGCATGGAAAGGTGGAGCGTTACGGCTCCCCCTCTGCCGCCGGAGGGGAGGCGCAATGGATTTCGATCCGGTGCTGCTGGCGCGCATTCAGTTCGCGTTCACGGTCTCATTTCACATCATCTTTCCGAGCTTCACCATCGGCCTCTCGGCCTTCATCGCCACGCTTGAGCTTTTGTGGCTGAAGACCGGGCGCGAGGTGTTCCATCGGCTCGCCCGCTACTGGACCAAGATCTTCGCCGTCAGCTTCGCCATGGGCGTGGTCTCGGGGATCGTCCTGTCCTACCAGTTCGGCACCAACTGGTCCCGCTTCTCGGAAGTGGTGGGCAGCGTCATCGGCCCGCTCATCGGATTCGAGGTGCTCATGGCCTTCTTCCTGGAGGCCACCTTCCTCGGCATCATGCTGTTCGGCTGGAACCGCGTTCCCACTTGGCTGCACGTTCTGTCCTGCGTGATGGTGGCGGCGGGCACCGCCATGTCGGCCTTCTGGATCTTGTCGGCCAATAGCTGGATGCAGACTCCCACCGGCCATGAGATGCGCGACGGCATCGCTTATCCGCTGGACTGGATGGAGATCATCTTCAACCCCAGCTTCCTGCATCGCCTGCCGCACATGCTGCTGGCCGCCTATCTCACCACTTCGCTCGTGGTGCTGGCGGTGGGCGCGCGCTACCTGCTCGCCGGGCGTTTCCACGAGGAATCGCGGGTGATGATGCAGATGGCGGTGGGCATGCTCGCTATCGTCGCGCCCATCCAGGCCTATGTGGGCGACAGCCACGGGCTAAACACCGCCAAGTACCAGCCCGCCAAGATCGCCGCCATCGAGGCCCATTGGGACGGCTCCAAGCCCGCCCCCCTGGTTCTGTTCGCGTGGCCCGATGAGAAGGCGGAGACCAATCTCTACGAGATCTCCATCCCGCGCGGGGCATCGCTGCTGATCACCCACTCGCTGGACGGCCTCTTCCCCGGCCTCAAGGATTTTCCGCCCCAGGACCGCCCCCCGGTGATCGGGCCCTTCTTCGGGTTCCGCATCATGGTGGGCATCGGCGTCCTCATGATCCTGTTCGGCTGGGTCGGCGCGTGGCTCATCTATCGGCGGAAGCTGTATGAGACGCGCTGGTATCTCTGGCCGGCTTCGCTGGCCTGGCCGCTCGGCTTCTGTGCCATCCTGGCTGGCTGGGTCGTCACCGAGCAGGGGCGCCAGCCCTGGGTCGCCTACAACATCCTGCGCACGGCAGACGCCATCTCCCCGGTGAGCGGCACGGCCGTCGCGGTGACGCTGGCGCTGTTCGTCATCGTCTACGGCATCGTGTTCTCGATGGGCATCTATTACATCAACCGCCTCATCGTGAAGGGACCGACCGGCTCTGCCATCGAGCCGCCCCGCCATGACCGCCCAAGCCGCCCCATCGCAGCAGCGCAAACCGCCGCCCGCGATGCCATCGCCCCTGGCGAGTGAGGAGACCGCACCATGGAATGGTATCTCCCGGTCATCTGGTCGCTGATCATCGCGGTCGCGGTCATCATGTACGTGGTCATGGACGGGTTCGATCTCGGCATCGGCATCCTCTTCCCCTTCGCCAAGGAGGAGCGGGAGCGCGACCAGATGATGAACACCGTCGCGCCCTTCTGGGACGGCAACGAGACCTGGCTTGTTCTGGGCGGCGGCGGCCTGTGGGTCGCCTTCCCCAAGGCCTACGCCGTGGTGATGCCGGCGCTTTACCTGCCCATCATCATCATGCTGCTTGCCCTGGTCTTCCGGGGCGTCGCGTTCGAGTTCCGCTGGGTCGCGGCATCGAGCCGGGCCTGGTGGAACGTCGCCTTTTCCGCCGGCTCGACGCTTGCCGCCTTCTCGCAGGGGGTGGTGCTTGGCGGTCTGGTGCAGGGCGTCAACGTGCAGAACGGCGCCTTTGCCGGCGGCACGTTCGATTGGGCCACCCCCTTCGCCTTCATGTGCGGGATCGGCGTGGTGATCGGTTATGCGCTGCTCGGCTCCACCTGGCTCATCATGAAGACGGACGGACCGGTGGCCGCCCAGGCGCGCCGCACGGCGACCATCCTGCTGCCGGTGGTCATTGTCTTCATGGGCATCGTGAGCCTCTGGACGCCTCTGGCCATCGAGCGCATCGCCCAGCGCTGGTTCACCGTGCCGAACATCTTCTATCTCGCCCCGGTGCCGGTCATCACCGCCGCCATCGCGTGGTTCGTCTGGCGCGGGCTGAAGGGCACGGCGGAGGTGTGGCCCTTCCTCGGCTGCATCGCCCTGTTCGTGCTGGGATTTTTGGGGCTCGGCATCTCTACCTTCCCCTATCTGGTGCCCCCGCACCTCACCGTCTGGCAGACCGCCGCGGCACCGGCGAGCCAGATCTTCATGCTGTTCGGCGTGGTGTTCCTGCTGCCGGTGATCCTCGGCTACATCATCTTCGTCTACTGGATCTTCCGCGGGAAAGTGCGCGAAGGCGAAGGCTATCACTGAGACTTTGCGGGGCAGCGGCCCGCTTTAGCGTCCGGCCCGCGCCGCCGGGCGCTGCTTCGCCAGCATGCGGCCGAGCACAAAGGCGAGCATAACGGCGACGACAAGGACACAGGCCAGCGCTTCGAACCCCGCTTCGAAGCGGCCCGTGGTCTGCTTGATCCACCCGACGAGATACGGGCCGACGAAGCCGCCGAGATTGCCGATGGAATTGATGAGGGCGATGCCGGCCGCTGCCGCGGTTCCGCGCAGGAACAAGGGCGGCACCGTCCAGAACGGCCCCAGAGCCGCATAGATGCCAACGGAGGCGACGGTCACCGCCGCAATGGCGACGATGTGGGACGGCGCGTGGACGCTGGCGATCAGGCCGAGGGCGCCGAGGCCCAGTGCCGCAGCCACGTGCAGGATGCGCTCCCCCGTCCTGTCGCTGTGATGGCCCCAGACGAGCATGGCGATGGCGCTGAGGCCATAGGGCACGATGAGGATCAGCCCAATCTGCTGGGTCGCATAGCCCATGGCCTGCATGATCTGGGGCAGCCACAGGCCGATGCCATAGAGCCCCACCACCAGCCCGAAATAGACGAGGCCGAGAACGATCACCCTCGGGTCGGTCAAGGCCGGCCACAGCGCATGGCTGGCGAGGGGCGCGTGCTCCGCCTGATCGGCGGCGAGCCGGGCCGAAATGGCCGCCTTCTCCTCCGCCGTGAGCCAGCGGGCGGCGTGTGGCCCGTCGGGGAGGAACTTCAGCACCGCGATGCCCAGCAGACAGGCGGGCAGGCCCTCGACGATGAACAGCCACTGCCAGCCCGACAGGCCGAGGACGCCATGGGTGGCACCCAGGAGGAAAGCCGAAAGCGGCGCCCCGACGGCGCTCGCAATGGGCACCGCGGCCATGAACAGCGCCACGTAGCGGGCACGCACGGCCAAGGGAAACCAATAGCCGAGATAGAGGATCATTCCCGACAGGAATCCGGCCTCCGCCGCCCCCAGGAGAAACCTCAAGGCGAAGAAGCCCTTTTCCTCGGTGACGAAGGCTGTCGCCGCCGAGATGAGCCCCCAGGTCACCATGATCCGGCAGATCCAGAGCCGGGCTCCGACCTTCTCCAGGATGAGGTTGCTCGGCACCTCGAAGAGGAAATAGCCAAGGAAGAAAATGCCGGCGCCCCAGCCATAGACGAGGGGCGTCAGGCCGAGGTCCGCATTCATCTCGAGAGCGGCGAACCCCACATTCACCCGGTCGAGGAAGCTGACGAGATAGAGCACCATCATCAGCGGGATGAGGCGGCGCAACGCCTTACCAAATGCGCGCTGCTCCACGTCCGTGGCCGCTGCCATCGTCGTCTGCATTCTCTTCCCAGCCCCATGGCCCAATGGGCTGGCATAGGAAGAAACCGCCGCTGCAAGTCAAGCCGGCGATGCCCACCTTGGCCGCAGGGGCGCCGTTCCGCTCACGCGGCAGCCGAAAGGCCGCCCGCCGTCTCGATGAACGCCGCCACCACGTCCACGCCCACCCCGTTGCGGATGGAGGAGAAGACATAGGGCCGCCCCGCGCGCATGCGCTGCGTGTCCGCCTCCATGATGGAGAGGTCGGCGCCCACCATGGGGGCGAGGTCGGTCTTGTTCACCACCAGCAGGTCCGAGCGGGTGATGCCCGGCCCGCCCTTGCGCGGGATCTTCTCACCGCCGGCCACGTCGATCACATAGATGGTGATGTCGGCGAGCTCCGGAGAAAAGGTGGCGGCGAGGTTGTCGCCGCCGGATTCGATGAGCACGATGTCGAGGTTCGGGAACTTGGCCCGCATGTCCGCGACCGCGCGCAGATTGATGGAGGCGTCCTCGCGAATGGCGGTGTGCGGGCAGCCGCCGGTCTCGACGCCCAGGATGCGCTCCGGCTCGAGCGCACCTGCCACCGTCAGGATGCGGGCGTCTTCCTTGGTGTAGATGTCGTTGGTGATGGCGCAGATGTCGTAGCGGGCGCGGAAGGCCTTGCAGAGCGCTTCCATGAGCGCCGTCTTGCCCGATCCCACCGGACCACCGATGCCGACCCGCAGGGGTCCGTTCTTCGAAGCGCTCATGAGCGGAAAAGCCTTGTATATTGGGTCTCGTGGCGGAACGAGCCGAGATCGGCGCGGAACGTGGCAGTTCCCAGATCGTCCAGGGTGAGGGCCGGGATCTCCTGCGCCAGCGCCGCGACCTTGGGCGCCAGCGTGGAGAGCACGCGCGTGCCGCCGGTCTGGCCGATGGGGGCGAGGCGGATTCCGGCGGACACCAGCGCCTGCATCAGGGCCAGCAGGAAGGCTTCGATGACGGCGGGCTTGGGCAGGCCGTGAGCCGCGGCGGCAAGGCCGAGGGCTATGGGATAGGCGACATCGCCTTTCAGCGCCGGAGCCAGGGCATCCAGCTGCTCGTGCGGCCATGCGGCCAGCACCGCGTCAAGGAAGCTGCGCCCCTGCTGGCAGGTCTCCAGGCGCAGCTCGGCCGAAGGCGCGAGCGCAACGGCGAGGGCCTTCACCTCGGCAAGGGCAGCGGCATCCCCCCGTCCGGCCGCATCGAAGGCGTGGGAGAGCAGGATGGCGTCGCTGCGGGCAAAGCCGTAGAGGAGCAGGTCTGAGAGCCAGGAGAGGAGGCTGTCCTCCTTCTCCACGTCCCCCGCTTCCACTGCCCATTCGAGCGCGTGGGAATAGGCATAACCCCCGACGGGGAAGGAGGGGGAGAGCCAGGCGAAGAGCGGGAGGAGGCTGAGTGCCCCTCCGTCCCTTATGCGGGACGCTTCCTCAGCCCTTAATGTGCGCCCTACCCCTTCGACCACCGCGTCCCCTCCCCCCTTGCGGGGGAGGGCTAGGGAGGGGGGTGATACAGCCTCCGCTAAAGAACCAGATATCGTGAGAGCAGAGAGGACATCACCCCCCTCCCTGCCCTCCCCCGCAAGGGGGGAGGGTGAGACCAGAGGCGCCTCGCCCTCGACCGTCGCCGGCAGGCGCTTCGCGACATCAGCCATGACGGTGGTGGTGATGCCCGCAGCCGCAGTCTTCGCCATGGGCATGATCGTGCTTCTCGCCATGCGAATGCGCATGCGCCTCGGCGTGGGAATGAGCATGGGCGTGGGAGTGAGAGTGCCCTTGGTGCTCATGCCCATGGTCATGGCCGCAATCCGGTCCGTGCACATGGCCTTCCTCGCCATGGCCGTGATGGTGCCCATGGTCGTGGTGCTCATGCCCATGATGCCCGTGCCCGCCATGGGCCTCCGCCGCCTCATAGGCCCCCTTCTCGGGCCGGAACGGCCGCACCACCGGCGTCGCGATGGCACCCAGGCCGCGCACCATTTCCAGCAGCACATGGTCCTCGGCGAAATAGATCGCCTCTTCCGTGATCTCCGCCGCCACGTGCCGGTTGCCCAGGTGCCACGCGGCCTTGAGCAGCCGCAGCGGGCTCGTGGTCTTCACCTCGATCAGCTTTTCCGGCGCGGCTTCCACCTTCACCAGCCGGTCGTCCTCCAGCCTGATGGCATCGCCATGGTCGAGGACGGTGGCCTTCTCCAGATCCAGCAGGAATTGCGTCCCACCCTCCCCGGTCATCACGATGCGGCGGCGGTGGCGGGCCTGATGGTCGAGGATCACGGTGTCGACGACGCGCTCCTCGCGGACGGCGGGGCGGCGGACGATGGCGGTGGCGCGGATCATGGAAACCTCGGATCAGGACGGGCGCGCCGAAGCACGCTTCTGCCGCCCATCATAGCTCAGAAGAGGAAATAGCGCTGGGCCATGGGGAGCACCTCCGCCGGCTCGCAGACGAGAAGCTCCCCGTCCGCGCGCACGTCATAGGTCTCCGCATCTACCTCGATATGGGGCGTGGCATCGTTGAGGATCATGCTTTTCTTAGAGATGCCGCCGCGCACATTTTCCACCGCCACCAGCGCCTTACCGGTCTGGAGGCGGGCCGCGATGCCGTCCTCCAGCGCCGCCTTGGAGACGAAGGTGAAGGAGGTGGCGGTGCGCGCCCGGCCAAAGGCGCCGAACTGGTAGCGGTAATGCACCGGCTGGGGCGTGGGGATGGAGGCATTGGGGTCGCCCATCTGCGCCATGGCTATGGCGCCGCCCTTCAGCACGAGGTCCGGCTTCACGCCAAAGAAGGCCGGCGTCCAGAGCACGAGGTCAGCGAGCTTGCCCGCCTCCACGGAACCGATGTGCCTGGACACGCCGTGGGCGATGGCCGGGTTGATGGTGTATTTCGCGATGTAGCGGCGCGCGCGCAGATTGTCGTTGTCGCCCTCGCCGGGCAGGCCGCCGCGCTGGCGCTTCATCTTGTCCGCGGTCTGCCACGTGCGGATGATCACCTCACCCACCCGGCCCATGGCCTGGCTGTCCGAACTCATCATGGAGAGCGCGCCGATATCGTGGAGGATATCCTCCGCCGCGATGGTCTCGCGCCGGATGCGGCTTTCCGCGAAGGCCAAATCTTCTGCGATGGAGGGGTCGAGGTGGTGGCACACCATGAGCATGTCCAGATGCTCGTCGATGGTGTTCCGCGTGAAGGGCCGCGTGGGGTTGGTGGAGGAGGGCAGCACATTGGCGAGCCCTGCCACCTTGATGATGTCAGGCGCATGCCCGCCGCCCGCGCCCTCGGTATGAAAGGCGTGGATGGTGCGGCCCTTGAAGGCGGCGATGGTGTCCTCCACGAACCCGCTCTCGTTCAGCGTGTCCGTGTGGATCATCACCTGCACGTCGAACGCATCCGCCACCGAGAGGCAGCAGTCGATGGCGGCCGGGGTCGTGCCCCAATCCTCGTGGAGCTTCAGCGCGCAGGCGCCGGCCCGTACCATCTCCTCCAGCGCCGCCGGCTGGGAGGCATTGCCCTTGCCGGCGAAGGCGAGATTCATGGGGAAGGCATCCGCCGCCTCGATCATGCGGGAGATGTGCCAGGGCCCCGGCGTGCAGGTGGTGGCGAAGGTGCCGGTGGCCGGCCCCGTTCCGCCGCCGAGCATGGTGGTGATGCCGGAGGACAGCGCCTCCTCGATCTGCTGCGGGCAGATGAAATGGATGTGGCTGTCGAAGCCACCAGCGGTGAGGATCTTCCCCTCGCCCGCAATCACTTCCGTGCCGGGACCGATGATGATGTCGACGCCCGGCTGCACATCGGGATTGCCGGCCTTGCCGAGCTTCGCGATGCGCCCACCGGAAATGCCCACGTCGCACTTCACGATGCCCCAATGGTCCAGCACCACCGCATTGGTGATGACTGTGTCCACCGCGCCGGCCGCATTGGTCACCTGGCTCTGGCCCATGCCGTCCCGGATCACCTTGCCGCCGCCGAACTTCACCTCCTCGCCATAGATGGTGAAGTCCTTCTCCACCTCGATCATGAGGGTCGTATCCGCGAGGCGGATCTTGTCCCCCGTGGTGGGGCCGAACATGTGGGCGTAGGCGGAGCGGGGCAGATGGGCCTTGGTCATCACAGGGTCCTCAGGTGCTCGCGCCGTCATTGGCTATCGGTTTCAGGCTCGAAAGGTCCACGCCGTCCAGCGTCCGGGCATTCACCGCGACCACCGCCGTCCCGTCGAGCTTCGTGCCACGGGCGAAGGATTCGACACCGCAGGTGGCGCAGAACAGATGCTGGATCCGGTGCTTGTTGAAGAGATACTCGGTCATCGCCCCCTCGCCCTTCTTCAGGGTGAACGCGCCGGCGGGCGCGAAGGTGAGGATGGTGCCGAGGCGCCCGCAGCGCGAGCAGTTGCAGGTCATGGTGTCATCGAGGTCCAGATCCACCTCGAAGCGCACGGCGCCGCATTGGCAACCGCCGAAATAGTGTTGGATTGCCATCACAGAATTCCCATCACGTCGCCCCGGAAGCCATACACTTCCCGCTTGCCGGAGAACGGTACCAACATCACCTCCCGGGTCGAACCCGGCTCGAAGCGCACCGCCGTGCCGGCGGCGATGTCGAGGCGCATGCCGCGCGCCTTGGCGCGGTCGAAGGCCAGCGCCGGATTGGTCTCGAAGAAGTGGTAGTGGCTGCCCACCTGGATGGGCCGGTCGCCGGTGTTGGCGACGCTCACCGCCACCCGCTCGGCATCCGCGTTGAAGACGATGTCGCCGGGCTTCGTCGTGATCGCGCCCGGCACGTCGTCGGAGGCGGCGCCGCGAATGGGGTGGTGGACGGTGACGAGTTTGGTGCCGTCCGGAAAGGTCGCCTCCACCTGGATGTCGTGGATCATCTCGGCGATGCCCTCCATCACCTGATCGGTGGTGATCACATGGGCGCCCGCTTCCATCAGGTCCGCCACGGTGCGTCCGTCCCGCGCCCCTTCCACCACGAAATCGGTGATGAGGGCGATGGCCTCGGGATGGTTGAGCTTCACGCCGCGCGCAAGGCGCCTGCGGGCGACCTCGGCGGCCATGGCGATGAACAGCTTGTCTTTTTCGCGCGGCGTCAGCAGCACGGCGTCCCTCCTAAGAAGCCCAAACGCGGGGCAGCGGCGCGCCCCGGAATCTCATGAGAAACGAGATGGCATCGCGCCGCAACGTTTCGATGTCGGCGGCGACCCAGCGCACGGCAAGAAGCCCGTTCCAGGCACTGGCGCCCGCCTCGCTGGCGCAGCCGTCCAGCAGGCCCCGCGCCTCCTCCAGCCGCGCTTCCGCGTCGGGCGCGACATAAAGGCAGGTGGCAAGAGCCGCCTTGCCCGCCGCCACCGCCGGACGGGAGAGGAGCGCGGCGACGGGGCCGGAAAGGCGCAGCGCGTCGGCGAAAATCAGCTCCCCCGCCCGGCGCACACGCCAGTGGTCGCAGAGGTGTCCGCTCTCCATCGCCTCGCCCCGCGCGGCGCGGCCGAACACCACTGCCTCGAAGGAGAGGAAATAAGAGAGCGGCGCCAGATCCACCTCGTAGCGCCGCGCGAGGCGGGCGTGGTCGAACAGGATGGTTTCCTGCGGCATCCAGTGGAGATGGGCGCCGTGCGCGGCTGAGAGGCGGACGGCGATATGGGCGGTCGCCCCATCGGAGCGGTAGACCTTTTCGGCGGCCGGCGTGGAGACGGTGAGGCGCGCACCCGCCCCCGCCCCCGCCGCAATGGTGAAACGGTCGCCGCAGGCGACGCCGCCGGCCGTGTTGACCAGCACCGCCTCCAGGCCCACGCCATCCACGCGCGGGAGGCGGGCCCGCAGGGCGCCGCTCTCGGAAAGCTCCGCCAGATGGGTGCGGCCGCGCGCCGCTTCCACCGTCACCCGCACCCGCCCTTCGCTGCGCTGGCGCGCCGGCGCCTGTCCCTCAGATGGCCATGAGGCGGCGGACATCATCCCCATCGAGCCCGCTCCGGTCTCCGCTCGCCGCCACCTCGCCGCGCTCCATCAGGATGAAGCGGTCGGCAAGCTCCTTGGCGAACTCGAAATACTGTTCCACCAGGATGATGGCCATGTCGCCCTTGTCGCGCAAATAGGCGATGGCCCGGCCGATATCCTTGATGATGGAAGGCTGGATGCCTTCCGTTGGTTCGTCCAGCACCAGGAGGCTCGGCCGTGTCACCAGCGCGCGGCCGATGGCGAGCTGCTGCTGCTGCCCGCCGGAGAGGTCGCCGCCGCGCCGGCCCATCATGGATTTCAGCACCGGGAACAGCTCGAAAATCTCGTCAGGGACGTATTTGTCCTTGCGGGCGAGGCGGGCATAGCCGGTTTCCAGATTCTCCTTCACGGTGAGGAGCGGGAACACCTCGCGGCCCTGGGGCACGAAGCCGATGCCGAGCGCGGCGCGGTCCGGCGTCGGCAGGCGGGTGATATCCTGCCCGTTGAAGGTGATGGTGCCGCCGGCGATGGTCCTTTGCCCGACAATGGCGCGCAGGAGCGAGGTCTTGCCCACGCCGTTGCGGCCGAGCACGCACGTCACCTGCCCCGGCAGCGCCTCCACCGAGACTTTGCGCAGCGTGTGGGCGGCGCCGTAATAGAGATCGAGGTTTTCGACCTTCAGCATGGGAGGCCTCCGCTGGGGCGCGCAAAAGCCCTCTCCCGCTTGCGGGGGAGGGGTGGGAGGGGGCCGGCCGCAGGCCGGTTAACGCCAGGAGCGTGGAGAGGTCGCGCCTGCCCCCTCCCCAGCCCTCCCCCGCAAGCGGGAGAGGGAGCGCGCCCAGCGGGAGAGTACGTGTCGGAAACAGGCATTCCCTCACCTCCCCAGATAGACTTCGATGACGCGCTCATTGGCGCTCACCTGATCGAGCGATCCTTCCGCCAGCACCGAGCCTTCGTGCAGCACCGTCACCTTCACGCCGAGGTCGCGCACGAACTGCATGTCGTGCTCCACCACCACCACCGACTGCGTCTTTGCGATATCCCGCAGCAAATCCGCCGTGTCCGCCGTCTCCTGGTCGGTCATGCCGGCGGCGGGCTCGTCCACCAGAAGAAGGCGCGGCTCCTGGGCCAGCAGCATGCCGATCTCCAGCCACTGCTTCTGCCCGTGGGACAGCTCCGCCGCCTTGCGGAAGCGATGGTCCTTCAGGCGGATGCGCTCCAGCAGCGCCTCGATGCGCTCTTTCTCATGGGCCGTGCGGCGCCAATAGATGTTGGCGAAGGCGCGCCGGTCCTCCTTCAGGGCGAGGAGCAGATTGTCCTCCACCGTGTGCATATCGAACACGGTGGGGGTCTGGAACTTGCGGCCGATACCCAGCTGGGCGATGGCGGCTTCGTCCAGCTTGGTGAGGTCGTAGGTGCCGGCGAACATGGCCTCGCCCTTGGTGGGGCGGGTCTTGCCGGTGATGACGTCCATCATGGTTGTCTTGCCGGCGCCGTTGGGGCCGATGATGGCGCGCATCTCGGCTTCCTCGATGGTGAGCGAGAGGGCGTTGAGCGCTCTGAAGCCGTCGAACACCACCGAGACGTTGTCGAGGTACAAGAGGGACTGGGTGAGGGTCTGGGTATCGGGGAGCGTTGCTTCCATGGGTCCTCACTCCGCTGGCTTGGCGACGGGCACGCCGGCCGGTTCCGGCTTGCGCCGCCTGGCGAAAATGCTGTCCCAGAGCCCGAGCACGCCACGCGGCAGGAACAAGGTCACCAGCACGAACAGGGCGCCGAGCGCGAACAGCCACGCCTCGGGCAGAACGCCGGTGAACCAGGTCTTGCCGGCATTGACGATGAGCGCGCCGAGCGCCGCGCCCACCAGCGTCCCGCGCCCGCCGACCGCCACCCAGATCACCATCTCGATGGAATTGGCGGGGGCGAACTCGCCGGGATTGATGATGCCCACCTGCGGCACATAGAGCGCCCCGGCGACGCCGGCGAGCATGGCGGAGACCACCCAGCAGAGCAGCTTGTAGTTCTCGACGCGATAGCCGAGGAACCGCGTGCGGCTCTCCGCATCGCGCACCGCCACCAGCACCTTTCCGTATTTGGACGTCACCAGCGCCCGGCAGACGAGATAGCCGCCGGCGAGAGCGATGGCGGAGGCCGCGAACAGGGCCGCGCGGGTGCCGTCGGCGGAGATGGAGAAGCCGAGAATGTCCTTGAAATCGGTGAGGCCGTTGTTTCCGCCGAAGCCCATGTCGTTCCGGAAGAAAGCGAGCATGAGCGCAAACGTCATGGCCTGGGTGATGATGGAGAGATAGACGCCCGTGACCCGAGAGCGGAAGGCGAACCAGCCGAACAGGAACGCCAGCGCGCCGGGCACCAGGAACACCATCACCAGCGCGAACGGGAACCAGTCGAAGCCCCACCAGAACCAGGGCAGCTCCTTATAGTTCAGGAACACCATGAAATCCGGCAGGACCGGGTTGCCATAGACCCCCCGGGGGCCGATCTGGCGCATGAGATACATGCCCATGGCGTAGCCGCCCAGAGCGAAGAAGGCGCCGTGGCCGAGCGAAAGCACGCCGCAATAGCCCCAGACCAGATCCACCGCGACGGCGAGGAGCGCATAGCAGACATATTTGCCCAGCAGCGGGACCAGATAGTCCGAGACGTGGAGCGGGTTGCTCTCCGCCAGCGTGAGGTTGGAGGCGGGGACGAGCACCGCCGCCCCCAGCACGATGGCGAGGAAGACCGCGCCCTTGCGGTCGATGATGCCGAGGCCGTTCATGCTTCCACCGCCCGGCCCTTGAGCGCGAACAGGCCGCGCGGGCGCTTCTGGATGAACAGGATGATGAGGACGAGGATGATGATCTTGCCGAGCACGGCACCCGCGAAGGGTTCGAGCAGCTTGTTGGCGATGCCGAGCCCGAAGGCCGCCACCAGCGTGCCCCAGAGGTTCCCCACCCCGCCGAACACCACCACCATGAAGCTGTCGATGATGTAGCCCTGGCCGAGGTTCGGGCTGACATTGTCGATCTGCGAGAGGGCGACACCGGCGATGCCGGCAATGCCGGAGCCGAGGCCGAAGGTGAGCGCATCGATGCGCCCCGTGCGGATGCCCATGGCCCCCGCCATGCGTCGGTTCTGCGTCACCGCCCGCACATAGAGGCCGAGCGCGGTGCGCTTCAGAACCATGAGCAGGGCGAAGAACACCAGCAGCGAGAAGATGATGATGGCGAGGCGGTTATAAGTGATGGCCATGTGGCCGAGATCGAAGGAGCCCGACATCCAAGAGGGCGAGCCCACCTCCTTGTTGGTGGGCCCGAACACCGAGCGCACCGCCTGCTGGAGGATGAGCGAGATGCCCCAGGTGGCCAGCAGCGTCTCCAGCGGCCGGCCATAGAGGAAGCGGATCACCGTGCGCTCGATGAGGATGCCCACCAGCGCGGTCACCAGGAAGGCCAGGGGCAGCGCGATGGCCAGCGACCAGCCGAACAGGAAGGGCGCGCTGTTGCGGATCACCTCCTGCACCATGAAGGTGGTGTAGGCGCCGATCATCACCATCTCGCCATGGGCCATGTTGATGACGCCCATGACGCCAAAGGTGATGGCGAGGCCGATGGCGGCCAGCAGCAGCACCGAGCCCAGCGAGAGCCCGTACCAGACATTCTGCGCCACCGCCCATATGGCGAGGTTGCGATTGATGGCCTCGATGCCGTCCGCGGCCGCCGCCTTCACGGCGGCGGGGGACTCCGCCGGCAGGCTGGAGAGGACGGCCAGCGCATCCTGGTCGCCCCGCGCCGCGATGAGGCGCACGGCGGAGACGCGCTCCGGCTCGGAGACGGACGGGCTGCCGACGATGAGGACGGCACGGGCCTGGGCGAAGGCGGTCTTCACCGCGGCGTCGCTCTCCTTGGCGATGGCGGCATCAAGCGTGGGGAGCGCGGTCGCGTCGCGGGATTTGAACACGGCGGCCGCGGCTTCGAGGCGCTTCTGAGGATTGGGGCTCAGCAGCGCCAGCGCGCCGGCGGCCGCATCCACCGCGCGGCGGACGCGATTGTTGAGCCGCACCGCGCGCAGGCCGGAAGGAGGCGCGGCCACCGTCGCGCCGGTCGCTGGATCGGTGATCGCACCGGCCGGCGTGCGCAGGAACACCGCCTTGCTCTGGGGATCGATGAGGAGGCGCCCGTCGCGGATGGCGTCCACGATGGCGGGGGCCTGGGGACTAGTGGAGACCGCAAGGGCGCCCAGCGCCGCCTCTGTGTCCGAATAGCTGTCGGTGCCAAGCTTGGCGAGCGCGGCGGAAAGATCGCCGGAGGCCGCCTGCGCCCAAGCCGGCGCGAAACTTGTGGGTGCGAGAATGGCCGGCGAGATGGCAAGGGCCATCCACGCGAAAAGCAGGAGAACGGCACGTCTCAATCGTTGAATTATCATGTCGGTCCGCAATCCCACCGTTGCCAAGGGACGGCCGCGCGAACGCGGCCGGCGAGGTGCCGGGGAACGGCCCGCCGCCCGACGGCGGCGGGCCGCTCAACTCACTTGGTCACGCTGCCGAGGCAGGTCTTCTTGACCGAGTCGTAATTGCCGCAATTGAGCTGCACCCAGTCGGCCACGAGGTCCTTGGAGCCTTCGAGCTGCTTGGACCAGGCTTCGCCGGGGATGAGGTTCTCGGTCTTCCACACCACGTTGAACTGACCGTTCTCCTCGATCTCGCCGATGAAGACGGGCTTGGTGATGTGGTGGTTGGGGAGCATCTCCGAGACGCCGCCGGTGAGGTTCGGCTGCTTGGTGCCGGGCAGCGCCGCGATCACCTTGTCGGGGTCGGTGGTACCGGCCTTCGTGACCGCCTGAACCCACATGTTGAAGCCGATATAATGGGCCTCCATGGGATCGTTGGTGACGGCCTTCGGGTTCTTCATGAAGGTCTGCCACTGCTTGATGAAGGCGTCATTCTCCGGGGTCTTGATGGACATGAAGTAGTTCCAGGCGGCCAGATGGCCGACCAGGGGCTTCGTGTCCATGCCGGCCAGCTCTTCCTCGCCCACGGAGAAGGCGATGACGGGGATGTCGGTGGCCTTGATGCCCTGGTTGGCCAGCTCCTTATAGAAAGGCACGTTGGCGTCGCCGTTGATGGTGGAGACCACCGCCGTCTTCTTGCCCGCCGAGCCGAACTTCTTGATGTCGGCCACGATGGTCTGCCAATCCGATTGGCCGAACGGGGTGTAGTTGATCATGATGTCCTCGGACTTCACGCCCTTGGACTTCAGATAGGCTTCCAGGATCTTGTTGGTGGTGCGGGGATAGACATAGTCGGTACCCGCGAGCACCCAGCGCTCAACCTTCTCTTCCTTGGCGAGGTAGTCCACCGCCGGGATCGCCTGCTGGTTCGGGGCGGCGCCGGTGTAGAAGACGTTCCGCTCGCTCTCCTCGCCCTCATACTGGACGGGATAGAAGAGGATGGAGTTCAGCTCCTTGAACACGGGGAGCACGGACTTGCGGCTCACCGAGGTCCAGCAGCCGAACACCGCGGAGACCTTGTCCTTGGTGATCAGCTCGCGCGCCTTTTCCGCGAAGAGCGGCCAGTTGGAGGCGGGATCGACAACGACGGCTTCCAGCTTCTTGCCGAGAATGCCGCCCTTCTTGTTCTGCTCGTCGATGAGCATGAGCATCACGTTCTTCAGCGTGGTCTCGCTGATGGCCATGGTGCCCGAAAGGGAATGCAGGATGCCGACCTTGATGGTCTCCTGCGCATTGGCGGACCCGATGGTTCCCGCCACCGTCGCGACTGCAGCCAAAGCCCCTAGCCCTTTGGCGGCCCGTCCCAGCAAACCGAGCATGCGCTCTCTCCGTGTTCGTCGGCTGGCCCCGGGCCAGCGCACACCAACACAGCAAGCGGCATGCCATCACCGCATCGACTGGACCTGAGGGCGCGGAACCCTCGCGCCGCATCGATAAAGACGCAGCAAGCGGCATACAATCGGCCGCCATTGATGATTTTTTATCCACGTGCCCATATTTAAGGCGCAGGCGACGCTTTGGGGCAAACCCCTGCGTCACCTGCGCCTTCCGCAGGGTTATAGTACATTGAAGAGATACAGAAGGACGATCACCGAAAAAGGCACACCCAGAAGCCACAATACCAAGCCGCGCATCTTTAACTCCTCTCAGCAGATTTTCTGCCGAGACAACGCACCACAGGCTCTGGCGTTCCGAAATCGAAGCAGGTCCTTATTTGTGCATCGCACCCATCTTGACCTTGGACATAAGTGGGCGTTTCTATGCGCCGGTTTCAGCGGGGGCGAAACGATGGACAAACTGATCGAAGGCTACCGGCGCTTCCGAGAGCTGGCGTGGCCGGAGCATAAGGCGCTGTTCGAGACCCTGGCAGCGCGCGGCCAGAAGCCGGAGACCTTTGTGGTCGCCTGCTCGGACAGCCGGGTCGATCCGCAGATGATCTTCAATGCCGGCCCGGGCGAGCTGTTCGTGGTCCGCAACGTCGCGAATCTGGTGCCGCCCTATCAGCCCGACGCCAACTATCACGGCACCAGCGCGGCGCTGGAATTTGCCGTGCGGGTGCTCGAGGTGAAGAGAATCGTCGTGCTTGGCCATGCCCAATGCGGCGGCGTCAGCGCCCTTCTCAAGGGCGCCCCTCCCGGGGCACAGGACTTCGTCGCGCAGTGGATCACCATTGCGGAAGAGGCCCGGCGCCAGACACTGGAGGCGGACCTCCCTCCGGACCAGCAGCAATACTTCTGCGAGCGGTGCTGTGTGCAACTCTCGCTCGACAACCTGTCCACCTTTCCCTGGATCGCCGAGCGGGTCGAGACCGGCGACCTCACGCTCCACGGCGCCTATTTCGGCGTTGCCACCGGCCGCCTCGAATTGCTGGAGGACGGCGAGTTCCGCGCCGTCCCGACAACCGGGCGAGACGAGTAGCAGCGTCACACGCCATTTGCGATTTTCTGCCTATTGGCAGTGCAATGGCTTTGCCCTTGGGGAATGGGGGAACGTGTGAAACAGGATCCAATCGACACCGCATCCATTGCGGCAGCGCCAACCGCCATCGGCACGCACCATGTCGCCGACGTCGTCGAACTGCTGAACCGCAAGACCTTGGCGGAGACGGTGCAGTTCATTGGCACCATGCCCCAGGAATGGGCCGTCGAGCTGCTCGATCAGCCCGACTTCATCTGGGCCTGCGAGGTCCTGGAGGAACTCCCCCCGGAACGGGCCAACGCCCTGCTCGAACAGATGTCGAGCGACCGGGTGGCGGACATCCTGCGGTGGATCGAGGAGCCCAAGCGCTCCCAGCTGAAAGACGGGCTTAACGCCGAGACCCGGACGGCCATCGATCAGCTTCTCAACTATCCCCACAACAGCGCCGGCAGCATCATGACGACCGAGTTCGTCAGCGTGCCGGCCAATTGGACGGTGCAGCAGACCCTCACCCATCTGCGGGAAGTGGAATCCTCCCGCGAGACCATCTACGCCATCTTCCTGCTCGATCCCGTCTCCAAGCGCCTCGTGAACGTGGTCAAGCTGCGCGCGCTCATCACCGCGGAGCCGCAGGCCCCCATCCTCTCGCTGGCGCCGGCTTATCCGGCCATCACCGCCAATGCGCTGGCGGACCGCGAGGACGTCGCACGCCTCATCGCCAAATACGATCTCCTGGCGATCCCTGTGGTGGACACCACCGGCCACATCATCGGCATCTGCACCTTCGACGACATGATCGATGCGATGATCGACGAGCAGACCGAGGACGTCCAGCGCATGGGCGGCATGGAGCATATCGACGAGCCCTATCTGCAGATCTCCTTCTCGCAGATGATCAAGAAGCGCGGCGGCTGGCTCTGCGTGCTGTTCCTGTCGGAAATGCTCACCACCAGCGCCATGCAGGTCTTCTCCGACGAGCTTGAGAAGGCGATCGTGCTCGCGCTGTTCATCCCGCTCGTCATGAGCTCGGGCGGCAATTCCGGCTCGCAGGCCACCTCCCTCATCATCCGCGCTTTGGCGCTGCACCAGGTCAAGCTCGGCGATTGGTACAAGGTCGTCATCCGCGAACTGCCCACCGGCATCGTGCTGGGCTCCATCCTCGGCGTCATCGGCATCCTGCGCATCGCCATCTGGCAGGAATTCGGCATTTTTGACTATGGCGAGCACTGGATGCTGCTGTCGGTTACCATCGGCGTCGCCTTGATCGGCATCGTGACCTTCGGCTCGCTCTCCGGCTCGATGCTGCCGTTCATCCTGAAACGGGTCGGCTTCGACCCCGCCAGCGCGTCAGCGCCCTTCGTTGCGACGCTGGTGGATGTCACCGGCATCGTCATCTATTTCAGCGTGGCGTGGCTCTTCCTCCACGGCACCATTCTGTGACCGGCCTGCGGGAGCCGGCCTGTCGCCGGCTCCCGCCAGCCTGCCGCTCTAGTGATTCGACACGAACCTCAGAAGCGCACCGTAGCCGCCTTCACCCTCGCCAACCGGCACCTCCTCGCGTGCCTCGTCAGCGGCAGCGACGGTGAGTTCCTTGGCGGAGATGCTGAAGCCGCGGGTCTCCAGGAAATTCACCGCATCGTCCGTGCTGGCGAAGCTGGAGACAGCCTCGGCCAAAACCTCGCTCAGCCCGGTATTGCCGGAGGCATCAGCCTTCAACCGCTCCAGATCATGGGTGCTCATGCCGACCTCCTTCTTCGTCTGGCCACGCCTCAGTAACGAGGGTGAGCCGCGCCGGTTCCGCGCAGGCGCTGCCCATTACACGCGCTTGGCCCCCGCTCGCGGTTGAGATACTAAGGCGGCCATCTATTCGGGGGACGGGATCGTCGTGGGGCAATTGGCATTCCTGCTCATCGGCTCGGATTCCCTGCGCAAGCGATGGTTCGTCATCGCGGCGCTGGGCGCCGTGCTGACGGTGCTCGGCCTTCTGATCATTTTCGACGCCACCGACGGCGTGACCATCGTCGCCACCCAGGTCTTCGGCCTGCTCTTCGTCATCCAGGGCATCCTCGCGCTCGTCTCGCTGCTGGGAACCGGGCCGAATGTCGGGAGCTACCTGACCGCAGCGCGCGGCGTGTTCCTGCTGTTCATCGCGGGCCTGATCCTCGATTTTCCGTACAAGAACGACCTCGCCGTCACGACCCTGTTCGCCCTCGCATTCATCGTGGACGGGATGCTGCGCATCCTCACCGCCAATGCGCTGCGCTATTCCGCCTGGCGCGCGGTGATCGCGTTCGGCCTATTCGAGTTCCTGATCGCGGCGCTGATCATCACCGACTGGCCAATCCCGCGGGCGAAGAACATCCCCTTCTGCGTCGGCCTCAGCCTCATGTTCTCGGGCTGGGTGCTGCTGCGCATGAGCCTGATGCTCAAGAAGCTCGAACCGGAAGTGGCGATCCTGGCGCTGCCCATGTTCGCGCAACGCGCCTGGTACGACAACGCGCCGGTGCTCATCGGCCTGGAGGACGAGGCCAAGCCCGAGCACCCGATGATCGTCCATGTCTGGACCCCCGTGGGCTCGGCCGACGTGGCGCGGCGGCGCCTCGTCCTCGACCGCTACATCGCGGCGGTGGACCGCAACGGCGTGATCTCCACCGGCCATGCCGCGCTGGAAGCCCAGCCGGACCTCTATATCAGCCACTATCCGGCGGTGGAGATCGACCGCAGCTCCGGCGACTTCATGGCCATGTTCAAGGCCACCAAGGAGAACGACTTCGCGGGCCGCTTCCAGCCCTCCTATGCGGTGGAGGCCGCCGGCTGGTGCGAGTCGGATTCCGATGTGATCTTCCACAATTACAGCCCACGCCGCCTGCGCGCCTTCTGGGCCGGCTACCGGCAGGACAACACCTACAACCTCACCAACCGGAACTGCTCGGTGGCCGTCGCATCGGCGCTCGATGCGGCCCTGGAAGGCTCGCTCGCCACCAAATATCCGTGGGCACGCCTCATCCGGCTGCTCTGCAATCCCGACATGTGGGTGGCGGTCATGCTGCGCCAGCGCGCGGAAACCATGACCTGGACCCCCGGCTACGCGCTCGACTATGCCCGCGCCATGCACCGGCTGGTGGAGCCGGTCCAGGTCTCCTGGATGGAGCGCCTGCGCGGCGCCATCCGGCACTTCCGCACCCCGCATTCCGTACGCGCCGCATCCGAGGCCGCCCCGCTCGACAGCAAGGAAACCGCCCCGTGACCGCCATCGCCCCCGCCTCCTCCAACTTGCTTTCGCGCGGGGCGGTGATCGCGACCGCGATGATGTTCGGGCTGACCTACAGCCTCAGCGCCGCATTGATCGCCCTCGACCTCGCCGAGCGGGGCCTGAGCGAGGCGGCTATCGGCGCCAATGCGGCCATGCATGCCATCGGCATCCTCGCCACCGCCATGGTGCTGCCGCGCATGGTCGCCGCATTCGGCGTGCGCAAGCTCATCCTCGCGGCGCTCGCCCTCGCGGCCGTGACGCTCATGGGCTTCCCGCTGATGCCGCTGGTGTGGCTGTGGTTCCCGCTGCGCTTCGTCCTGGGCGTCGCCTCGGAGACGCTGTTCGTCCTCTCCGAGACCTGGATCAACAGCCTCTCCACCGAAGAGACCCGGGCGCGGGCCATGGCCACCTACACCGCCGCGCTTTCGGTGGGGTTCGCGCTTGGCCCGCTGATCCTCTCCGTGATCGGCACGGCCGGCGCCCTGCCCTATGCGGTGGGTGCCGGGCTGGCGTTATTCTCCGCCTTGTTTGTCGCCTCGCCGAAGGTGGTCGCGCCGGTCTTCGACGCCCCCAGTCATTCCAGCCCGATCCATTACATGCGCCTCGCCCCTCTGGCCCTCTCGGCCACGCTGCTCAATGCGGCGCTGGAAGCCGCGGGCCTGTCCTTCCTCGCCATCTATGCGGTGAACGTGGGCTGGAGCGAGGGCGACGCGACGCGGCTCATCACCTGCATGATGGTGGGCGCCATCCTCCTTCAGCTCCCCATCGGCTGGCTGGGCGACAAGATGGACCGGCGCAAGCTGGTGATCATCCTGGCGCTGATCGCCACCGCTGGCGCCCTGATCTGGCCGCTGACCATGGGCCACGAATGGGCGGCCTATGCGCTTCTGTTTGTCTGGGGCGGCTCGTTCGTGGGCGTCGCCACCATCATGCTGACCGTGGTGGGCAGCCGCTTCAAGGGTGGCGAACTGGTCGGCATCTATGCGGTCATGGGCCTCGTGTGGGGCGGCGGCGCGCTGGTGGGGCCGCTGGCAGCGGGGCTCGCCATGCAGACCTTCCTGCACGGCCTTGCCTATTTCGCCGCCATAGCCTGCGGCGCGTTCGCTCTCGCCGCCCTTTTCCTGAAGCGGGACACCTGACGCAAAGGCAGATGTCCAGTTTGGAAAAAGCGTAAGCGTCGCTGCTGTTAAATTACTGTAATAATTTATTAAAATCTTCACTTCCACTTTGGATTTGGTAAGGTCCTGCCATCGGGCGAAACTATCGGGGGAGCTTCCCATGAAGACTTGGTTGAGTGCAGCCGTCATTGCCGGGACGCTCGCCGTAGCGGCTCCTGCCATGGCGCAGTCCAGCGCGCAGACGGCGATGCCGGCGGCCAACTGGCTGTTCGTCCAGGCGGCGGATTCCGCGACCGTCGACGGCTCCAAGCTGGTGCTGAAGGGCGTCGCCCCGCAGACCGTCATGTTCGCCGACCGTCCCGAGCGCATGACCGGCGACACCACCACGGCGAGCTTCGTGAAGCTGTGGACCGACGGCAAGGACAGCTTCCAGAAGGACCCGCCCAACGCCACCCTTTCGGTGACCGTGGACGGCAAGTCCCAGGTGTCCGTGGTTGAGCTGTCCGACCCGGTCCTGTCGGGCGACACGCTCACCTACAACATCAAGGTGCTGAGCAACGAGAAGCCGGTCTCCGGCCAGGCGGCGAGCCTCTTCATCGACTGGTGGTATGGCGGCCCTGGCCGTTGCTGGCGCGGCCCGTATGGTGGCCTGCACTGCGGCTGGTGAGCTCTGTTTCGGGAAAGCCCCCGCTCCGTCCGGAGCGGGGGCTTTTCTTTTTCCGGGCATAGGATGAGCTTGCACGCACCGTCAGGCCCGCAACGAGGCCCGAGGGCATCTTCCTGACACCCGCCATGCGCCTGCGCGACATGGTAAGCTCAAGACCATGGTCGAGCCCGCCCGCCTGTCACTGAACACCGCGACCGTGCGGGAAAGATGGACGCTTCGGCAGTGCATCGAGGGATGCGCCCGCCATGGCATTGGCGGCATTTCCCCCTGGCGGGACATGCTCGCCGCCTGCGGCGTGGCTGAAGCGGCGCGTCTCATCCAGGACCATGGCCTGACCGTGACCGGCCTGTGCCGGGGCGGCATGTTTCCCGCCGCCACCGCCAGCGGTTTCCAGCGCAACCTCGACGACAACCGGCGCGCCATAGACGAGGCGGCCGCCATCGGCGCCCGGTGCCTCGTTCTCGTGGTGGGCGGCCTGCCCGAGGGCTCGAAGAGCCTTGCCGGAGCCCGGGCGCAGGTCCGCGAGGGAATCGCCGCCGTTCTGGATCACGCCCGCAGGGCGGGCATTCCCCTGGCCATCGAGCCCCTGCACCCGATGTATGCCGGCGACCGCTCCTGCGTGACGTCCCTCGCCGAGGCCAACGACCTGTGCGACGCGCTGGGGCCGGGGGTCGGCATCGCCCTCGACGTCTATCATGTCTGGTGGGACGCGGCCCTGGCGCGCGAGATCGTGCGTGCGGGACGGGAACGCCTTCTGGCCTTTCACGTCTGCGACTGGCTGGTGCCCACGCGCGACCTCCTGTTCGACCGGGGCATGATGGGGGACGGGGTCATCGACATCCCCCTCATCCGGCGCATGGTGGAAGCCGTGGGCTATGACGGCCTCATCGAGGTGGAAATCTTCTCGCGCGATCATTGGTGGAAGGAAGACCCGGACGAGGTCCTGCGCACCCTCATCGCCCGCGCGCGCACCAGCATCTGACCCTCGGTGAATCGAAAGCGGCTTTCGGAAGGGCCGGTGAATCGCGCCCCCGCAGGCTCATGTGAGTCGGGCCAGCCAGCCCTTGAAGATGCGCGCTGACGCAAAAACGCCGGGCCGGAGCCCTGGACCGCCGGCGGCGCTCTATCTGATGGAGGGATTCTGTCGCTGTTGCCTTTGGCAGCAACGGAAAGGGTTCGGGATAGCCCTTTTAGATCAAATTCTTAACTGGTCGGAGTGGCAGGATTTGAACCTGCGACCCCCACGTCCCGAACGTGGTGCGCTACCAGACTGCGCTACACTCCGAACCAAGGCGCGAGCCTCTAGCATGCGTCGCGGGAGGGAAGCAAGGCCGTTCTCGAACGGCGTCGCTTGAACCCCCCTCGCCCGCGTGCCATAGGAGGCCCGCCCGTCATGGGCGATTTGTGGCCCAAGGGAGTAGCGGACCATGGTGAACGACGGCAGCGCGGGCGGTCTCATGACGGGAAAGCGCGGGCTGATTCTCGGCGTCGCCAACAACCGCTCCATTGCATACGGCATCGCGAAGGCCGCGCGCGCCCATGGCGCGGAGATCGCCCTCACCTATCAGGGTGAGGCGCTGAAGAAGCGCGTGGAGCCGCTGGCGGCGGAGCTGGGCGGCCATCTGGTCGGCCATTGCGACGTCACCGAGCCGGCCAGCATGGACGCGGTGTTCGCCGAGACGGAGAAGCTGTTCGGCAAGCTGGACTTCCTCGTCCACGCCATCGCCTTCTCCAACAAGGACGAGCTGGACGGCCGCTATGTGGACACCACGGCCGACAATTTCACCAAGACCATGTTCATCTCCTGCTACTCCTTCACGGCCGTCGCCCAGCGCGCGGAGAAGCTGATGAGCGATGGCGGCTCGCTTCTCACGCTCACCTATTACGGCGCCGAGAAGTGGATGCCCCACTACAATGTCATGGGCGTCGCCAAAGCCGCGCTGGAGGCGAGCGTGCGCTATCTCGCCGCCGACCTCGGGCCGAAGAACATCCGCGTCAACGCCATCTCCGCCGGCCCCATCAAGACGCTGGCCGCGTCCGGCATCGGCGACTTCCGCTACATCCTGAAGTGGAACGAACTGAACTCCCCGCTCCGCCGCACCGTCACCACGGACGAGGTGGGCGACACCGGCGTCTATCTTCTCTCAGATTTGTCGCGCGGCGTGACGGGAGAGGTGCATCATGTGGATGCCGGCTATCATATCGTCGGCATGAAGCACCCCGATGCGCCGGACCTGGCGCTCGTGCGCGACTGAAGGAGCTGACAGGATGAGCAAGCTGAAAACCCTTTCCGCAGCTTTTCTCCTGTCCCTCGGCACGGCTTCGGGCGCGCTGGCGCAAAGCTGGACGAGCTTCCAGGAATATCCGCTGAGCGAGCGCATCTTCGGCCCCGGCGGCGCGATCTTCCCGAATTACGTCACCCCCTCCGAATCGAGCATCGCCTATCTCACCGGCAGCGCCGGCGGGCCAAAGGGCACGGCCTTCGGGGCAGCGACGGTGGATTTCCTCTGCCAGACTGGGCAGCGGCCGACGATCGCCGTGCTCAACGCCCCGGCGAGAGGCAAGGTGGTGGTCTCGCCCGGCACGTTCATCGCCAGCGGCACCGACGCCGGCTCCACCTTCTGCCTGGGCCGGCCCGTCAGCGGGGCGGTGGTGCGCTATGTGGGCCGTCCGCCCAAGGGCGGCGCAAGGATCGCGCTGCGCGTGACCTACCCCAATCTCGGGGCATGGTATGATCATGTCGTAGAGGTGCCCTACCGGTGAGGTCGGTCGCCTGTTTCAGGCTCGCACGTCCCCGGTTCCAAAAAGGGGAGGTCGGATCATGAGCTTCAAAACCCACCCCGCGCCGCGGGGGATTCTGGCAGGCATTGTGCTGGCCGGCGCCGTCTCGGCCGCCGCCAGCCCCGCCTTCGCCCGCGCCGACAACGACCCCGACGCCTATGTGGTGAATTTCTACACCGGCGGCGGCGACGGCGTGCTGTTCGCGGCCGGCACCGCCAACCAGCAATGCACCAATCAGGGCGAGCCGCAGATCACCGTCATCAGCGCCTCCCCCGGCGTGCACCTGAACATCCGGCTCGGTACGTACGTCGTCACGGGCACGGATTACGGCTATCTCGTCTGCCTCGGCCGCAGGCTGCCGGGCACCATCGTCACCGGCTCAGGCGCGGGACAGGCGACCATCCGCGTCGCCTATCCGCCCATCGGCCAGTGGTACACGCACACGATCACATTGCCCGGCCGATGACGCGCCTCTTCCTGGTACGCCACGGCGAAACGGACTGGAACATCGCCGGCCGCCTGCAAGGCCGCCGTGACATCACGCTGAACAGCCTCGGGCGGGCCCAGGCGGCGCAGGTGGGCCGCGTGCTCAATCAGGTGACAGGGGACGTGCGCACGCTCACCTATGTCTCAAGCCCGCTCTCGCGGGCCGTGGAGACCATGCGCATCCTGCGCACCGCGCTCGACCTGCCGGCATCTGAATTCGCACAGGACCACGATCTCGCGGAACTCTCCTTCGGCCGGTGGGAGGGCCACACCTGGCCCGAGCTGCGCCAGCGCTATTCCACCCACGTCCGGGCGCGTGATCTCGATCCCTGGGGATTCGTGCCGCCGGACGGGGAAAGCTATGCCACGCTGAGCGAACGGGCGGTGGCCGCCGTGGACCGCATTCCGGGCGATGCCGTGGTGGTGACCCATGGCGGCGTCATCCGTGCGCTCCTGCACGCCAAGGCCGGCATGCCCCAAAGCGAGGCGACCATCGTTCCCGTGCGCCAGGGGGCGGTCTATGTGCTGGCCGGCGGCAGGTTCCAGGTGGCTGAATAAGCAGCGCGCCCGGAGGCGTGATTGCGTTCCCGCCTCAGCCGCCGCCTACCTTCTGCCGGTGCAGGACCGGTGGGCGGAAAGCCAGCAGCTTGTCGATGCGCCGGCCGTCCATGTCGACGATCTCGAAGCGCCAGCCATAAGCGTCGAACACCGCCCCCACTTCGGGCAGCTCCTTGATCTGGGACAAGGCGAAGCCCGCCACCGTGTGGTAGCTGCCGTCCTCCGGCAGCTCCGCGTCGATCACTTCGCGCAATTCGTCCACCGGCGTCTCGCCGGAGATGAGGAAGGAGCCGTCCTGCCGCTCCACCACATGCCGCTCATGCACATGGTCGGTCTCGGGGATGGAGCCGGTGATGGCGACCAGCAGATCGTAGCCGGTGACGACCCCGACCATGTCGCCATATTCGTCCACCACGATGCCCATGGGCACCTCGGCGCTGCGCAGGACGCGCATGGCTTCCAGCGCCCCCACGGTCTCCACCAGGAACGGCACGGTCTCCACGAACGCGCGCGGGTCCGGCGTCTCGCCCTTCAGATAGGCGTTGAGGAGGCGCTTGGCCTGGATCACGCCCAGGGTCTCCTCGGGAGATTTCTCGCAGGCGGGCATGCGGCTATGGGGCGCGTCCAGCAGCGCCGCGCGGATTTCCTCGGCGCTGGCGGTGACGTCCACCCACTCCACGTCCGGGCGCGGGGTCATGATGGCGGTGACCGGACGGTCGGCAAGGCGCATCACGCCCGAAATCATCCGCCGCTCCGCCGGCTCGATGACGCCGGCGCCCTCCGCCTCGGCGATGATGGCGCGGATCTCCTCGTCCGTGACACCGCTGCCTTCCCCCGCTTTGCTGCCAAGGAGGCGCAGCACGAGCTGGGTCGAGAGGTCCAGCAACCAGACAGCCGGAGCCGCGACCTTCGACAGGGAGATCATCAGCGGCGCGAGGATGACGGCGAGGCTCTCGGGGTTGCGCAGGGCCATGCGCTTCGGGATCAATTCGCCGATCACCAGCGAAACATAGGTGATACCCGCCACAGCGATGGCATAGCCCAAAGGATCGGACAGATTGTGCGGCAGGCCGAGATCCGCGAGGCTATTGCCCACCCACTCGCCCAGGCTTGCGCCGGAGAAGGCGCCGGCGAGGATGCCGATAAGGGTGATGCCGATCTGAACCGTGGAGAGAAAACGGCCCGGCTCGGCGCCAAGCGCGAGCGCCGCCTTCGCACCCTTATGGCCGCGATCCGCCCGAGTGCGCAGGCGCGCGGGGCGGGAGGAGACGATGGAGAGCTCCGCAGCAGCCAAAACGGCGTTGAGCAACACCAGGAAAAGAACGATCAGGATCTCGATAATGGGCATGGCGAAGAGAAGGGCACCTTTCGTCCCGTCCTCCATAGCATAGCCTCGCGGCCGATGCGTGAGGGATCGCGCCGCAGTGGGCCAGAGCCTTCAATTTTGGAGGAAATTCATCTAGACAGCGCGACAGATCGGAAGCGAGGCCATGTCGTTCAACACGTTCGGACATCTGTTCCGGGTCACGACCTTCGGGGAAAGCCACGGCCCTGCCATCGGCTGCGTCGTGGACGGCTGCCCGCCCGGCCTGCGCTTTGCGCTTGAGGACATCCAGGCCGCGCTGGACCGTCGCAGGCCCGGCCAGTCGCGCTTCACCACCCAGCGCCGCGAGCCGGATGAGGTGCGCATCCTCTCGGGTACGCTGGAGCATCCCGAGGGCGGGCTCGTCACCACGGGCACGCCGGTGGCCATGCTGATCGAGAATGTGGACCAACGCTCCAAGGATTATTCCGACATTGCCGGCAGCTACCGGCCGGGCCACGCGGATTTCACCTATGACGTGAAATACGGCATCCGCGACCATCGCGGCGGCGGCCGCTCCTCCGCGCGCGAGACCGCCATGCGGGTCGCCGCCGGCGCGCTGGCGGCCAAGGTGCTGCCGGACGTCACCGTGCGCGGCGCGCTGGTGCGCATCGGCGAAATCGAGATCGACCGCAGCCGATGGGATTGGGCCGAGGTGCCGAACAACCCCTTCTTCTGCCCCGATCCCGGCACCGTGCCGCTCTGGACCGAGTATCTCGACGGCATCCGCAAGGCCGGCTCTTCCGTGGGGGCTGTCATCGAGCTGGTGGCGGAAGGCGTTCCCCCCGGCCTCGGCGCGCCCATCTATGGCAAGCTCGATTCGGACATCACCGCGGCCCTCATGGGCATCAATGCGGTGAAGGGCGTGGAGATCGGCGAAGGCTTCAACGCCGCCCTGCTCACCGGCGAGGAGAATGCCGACGAGATGCGGCGCGGGAATGAGGGACGGCCCGCTTTTCTTGCCAACCATGCGGGCGGCATCCTGGGCGGCATCTCCACGGGGGCGCCTGTGATCGCGCGCTTTGCCGTGAAGCCCACCTCTTCCATCCTCACGCCCCGCAAGACGGTGGACAAATACGGCGAGGAGACAGACCTCATCACCAAGGGGCGGCACGACCCCTGCGTCGGCATCCGCGCCGTGCCGGTGGGCGAGGGCATGCTCTCCTGCGTGCTGGCGGACCATTTCCTGCGCCATCGCGGCCAGGTCGGCGACACGCCCCGCTGGCCCTTCGAACGGTGATTTTCAGTTTTACTGAAATCTCATAAATTTTCATTGAGACTGAAAAACAGCTTTGCTAGCTTGGCCGCATGAAACTGACGGATTGGCTGGAAAGCACCGGAACGACACGCAGCGCCTTCGCGCGGCAGGTGGGGCTCTCGCCCGCCAGCGTGACGTCCTTGTGCAACGATGCCCGCGCCTGGGTCTCCCGCGAGACGGCAGAGCGCATCGCGGAAGCCACCGGCCAAGCCGTCACCCCCAATGACCTTCTCGGCCTAGCGCCGCCGCGCATTCGAGGTGTTCCCGTGACCGACAGCGCCCAGTCCCGCGTCCAATCCGCCATCGAGGCCATCGCGCGCGGGGACATTGTCGTCGTGACCGACGATGACGACCGCGAGAATGAAGGCGACCTCATCCTCGCCGCCTCCCTCACGACGCCGGAGAAGATGGCGTTCGTGATCCGCAATACTTCCGGCATCGTCTGCACCCCCCTGCCCCCGTCCGAGGCGAAGCGCCTGCGGCTGGAGCCCATGGTGGCGAACAATGACGCGCCCATGGGCACCGCCTTCACGGTCTCCGTGGACGTGAAGCACGGCACCACCACCGGCATCTCGGCCGAGGAGCGCACGAATACGGTGCGCGCGCTTGCCAACCCAAACATGGGCGCCGCCGATTTCGTGCGGCCGGGCCATGTCTTCCCCCTCATCGCCAAGGAAGGTGGCGTACTCATGCGCTCCGGCCACACCGAGGCGGCAGTGGACCTGTGCCGGCTGGCCGGCCTGCCCCCGGTGGGCGTCATCGCCGAGCTGGTGAATGATGACGGCACCGTCCAGCGGGGCGCGCAGGTGACGGCCTTTGCGGACAAGCACAGCCTCGTGCGCATCTCGGTGGCGGACCTCATCGCCTATCGTCAGGCGCGCGAGAAGCTGGTGTCCCGCTCGGCGGAATTCCCGGTCCCGACCTCCATCGGCGAGATGAAGGGCTATTCCTTCCTCACCCCGTTCGAGAGCGTGAACCACCTCGCCGTGGTGCTCGGCCGCATCGGTGACGGGGAGAACGTCCTGGTGCGCCTGCATCGTGCCGACCCCATCGCCGACGCGTTCGGCGGCGCGAAGACGGTGCAGAAGGCGCTGGAGCGCATCCAGGCGGAGGGCCGGGGCGTGCTCGTCTATCTCCGCGACGGCACCTCGGGCGTGCCCGCCACCGCCATGGGCCATTCCGACAAGAGCGCCAGCGAGGCGGAGCGCGACCAGCATTGGCGGGAAGTGGGCCTCGGCGCACAGATCCTGCGAGACCTCGGCGTGGTCTCCATCCGCCTTCTGGCCTCGAAGGCGCGGACCTATGTGGGCTTGGCCGGCTTCGGCATCGAGATCGTGGAGACCGAATCCCTCGATTCGTGACGCGCTGAAGAAACAGGCGGCTAACCTCTTCCTCACGGGGCGGCTTGGTGGCAGCATGATGCGACGCATCATTCCTGCTGCCGTTCCCTTTAGGAGGAAGCCATGGCTCAGCGGAAGTTGGGTGTCGCTGTCTTTCTCGCAGCCCTGGCCTGGGCGCTCGCGCCTGCGACCGCTTCCGCCGCGCCGGCCCAGAAGGCTGACAATGTGGTGGACGTCCAGCTCGTCCTGGCGGTGGACATTTCCTATTCCATGGACCCGGACGAGCAAGCCTTGCAACGCGAGGGCTATGCGGCGGCGCTGATTTCCAGCGAGTTCCTGGACGCCCTCAAGCTCGGCCCCAACGGGCGGATCGCGGTGACCTATGTGGAATGGGCCGGCGAAAGCGAGCAGCGGGTGATATTGCCGTGGCAGATCGTCGACGGCCCGGCGAGCGCGAAGGCGCTCTCCGACGCCATCCTCGCGACGCCGCTGCGGCGGGCCTATCGCACATCCATTTCCGGCGCCCTGCTGTTCTCCTCCAAGCTGTTCCAGTCCAGCGGCTATCGCGGCCTGCGCAACGTGATCGACGTGTCCGGTGACGGGGTCAACAATCAGGGCCCGCCGGTGACGCGGGTGCGCGACGAGGTGGTGAGCCGCGGCGTCACCATCAACGGCCTGCCCTTGCTGCTGAAACGGGGCACCAATTCCGCCATGGATGTGCCGGAGCTGGACCTCTACTATGAGGATTGCGTCATCGGCGGCGCCGGGGCTTTCGTCATCCCGGTGCGCTCCACGGCGGAGTTCGCCCGCGCCATCAAGACCAAGCTGGTGCTGGAAGTGGCCGGAGTGAAGCCCCCATCCGCGTCATCGCGCGTCGTACCGGTGGTGGACCCCGCCCGCGTCTCCTGCCTTGTGGGCGAGCGCATGTGGCAAGAGCACTGGAACAATTGAGGCCGGCCGGATTCCTTTGCCCACGTAGCAACTAAACAACCGTCATGCCCGGGCTTGGCCCGGGCATCCACGTCCCACCGTTCGCTCAGCACATGCGGAGCCGCGTGGATGGCCGGGACAAGCCCGGCCATGACGTGACGGCTTTCACGTTGCAGCTTACTTAGAGCTGCCCCTCACTTCTTCTGAGCGGCGGCCAGCTCGTAGCACATCTGAAGATGCATCTCGATCATGGGCAGGGTCTTCTTGGCGAAGGCCTGCACCACCTTGTTGTCCCCGCCCTTGGCATAGCCGGCGAAGAGGCCCACCGCATCCTGGTGGCCCTTGGTCTGGGCGGCGATGTAGTCCGCCTCAAAGGTCGCGCCCTCTTCGGACTTCAGGCGCGCCATGATCTTGTCCAGCTCGTCGCCGAGGCCCGCCGGCGGGGTGATGCCGGTATTCGCCTTGCCCAGGGCCGCGACGTAGTTCTTCCCGATCTGGGTGTGGTCCTTGATCATCTTCTTGGCGAAGGCGACGATCTTCTTGTTCTTGGTCTTGGTCAGCGCGAGCTGGCTCGACACGATCTCGAACTGGTTGGCGGCGGCGGCGGTCTCCACGAACGCCTTGGTGCTCGGCACGGTCGCGGCGGCGGCGAGAGCGGCCGGCGTGGGACCGGCGGCGGCGGCCGTCGGCATGCTCATGGTCTGCGCGGAAGCCAGCGTGGCGCTCAAAGCCAAGGCCACGGCGGAGGCGAAAATAACAGCCCTCATTGCCCTCTCCCCGAAAAGGATACCGCCTCTTTCTAGCCCTTTTTCGGGGCACGGCACCAGCCCCCTTCCGCATGCCTCGCGGGCATTAAGGCTCTGGCTTAGCGCTGGAAATGGCCCACCAGCTCCACGTGCGGCGAATAGCGGAACTGATCCACCGGGGTGACATGTCGCAGGCGGAATCCCCCTTCCGCCAGGAGCCGCGCATCGCGGGCGAAGGTGGAGGCGCTGCAGGAGACATAGGCGATGCGATCGAGCTTCGCCCGCGCCAGTTCCCGCGCCTGCGCTTCCGCCCCCTGGCGCGGCGGGTCGATGACCACCGCGTCGAACCGGGCAAGCTCCTCCGCCAGCAAAGGCCGGCGGAACAGGTCGCGCACCTCCGCCTCGACGCCCTTCAGGCCGGGCGCCGACGCACGGGCGAGCGCGGCGATGGCGCCCGCATTGTTCTCATAGGCCGCAACGCGGGCGGTCTCGGCGAGGCGCAAGGCGAAGGTGCCGACGCCGCAGAACAGGTCCGCCACGCTCTTGGCACCCGCCACGATGGAGAGGGCCAGCATCGCCAGGGCCTCCTCCCCGGCCTGCGTCGCCTGGAGGAAAGACGCCGGCGGCAGATGCACCCGCGCCCGGCCCATGGTGACGAACGGCGCCTCGTGCTGCGCCACCAATTCCCCATGTCGGGTGAGGCGGGCGAGGCGGAAGGTTTGGGCGATGGCGCCGAGATCCATGGCGATCATGGGCGGGAGGGGGCCGGAGCCCCGCACATCCATGTCCATTCCCGCCTCGGTAGCGGTGACGTGGAGGTCGAGCGGCTTCTTCAGGGGTGCCAGCGCCTCGGCCACTGCCCGCGCGGCCGGCAGGGCCTGGTCCAGCGCCGGGGCCAGCACCGGGCATTCCACGATGGGCACCATGGAATGGGATTTGCGCTCGGCGAAGCCCACGATGGTCCGCGCGCCCGCCTGCCGCGCATGGAAGATCACGCGCCGCCGCCCAGCCCCATGGGCATCCACCAGCGGCGCAATCTCCGTCTCGATGCCTTCCCACCGGAGCGCCTGGACCACCAGATCCCGCTTCCAGCGCTGGTAGGCCCCCGCCTCCCAATGCTGGAGCAGGCAGCCGCCGCAAATGCCGAAATGGCCGCATTCAGGCGCGACGCGCTCAAGGCTCGCGGAGAGGATCCGCTCCACCTTGAGCTTGTCCTTCTCGCGCACCCCGCTCACCCGCTCGCCCGGCAGGGTATAAGGCGCGAACAGGGAGCCGTCCTCGGCCTCGATAATGCCGTCGCCCTGTGCGCCCATGCGCGCCACAACCGCCTCCATCACGCTCGCTCTGCTCCGATCAGGAATTCGCGGTTGCCGTCGCCGCCTTCGATGGGCGAGGGGATGAGGCCGACAACCCGCCATCCCAGCGCCGATACCTCCGCCGAGACGCGCGCGCAAACTTCCTCATGCACCGCCGCGTCGCGCACGATGCCCTTCTTCACCCGCGCCGGGCCCGCCTCGAACTGCGGCTTCACCAATGCCGCAAGGCGGGCGCCCTCCCCCGCCAGGCTCAAGGCGGCCGGCAGCACCAGCGAAAGGGAAATGAAGCTCACATCCACCACCACGAGATCCACGGGCTCCGGCACAAGCTCCCGCGACAGGGAGCGGGCGTCCGTGCCTTCGAACAATTGCACTTCCGGGCGCGCGCGCAGGCGCGGATGGAACTGGTCGTGCCCGACATCCACCGCATAGACCCGCCTGGCGCCGCGCGCGAGCAGCACATCGGTGAACCCGCCTGTCGAGGCGCCCACATCCAGCGCGATGCAGCCTTCGGGATTGAAGCCGAAGGCATCCAGCGCGGCTTGCAGCTTCAGGCCGCCGCGCGAGACGAAGGGATGGGCCTCTTGCGCCAGCAGCACCGCATCCTCGGCCACTTCCTCGGAGGGTTTTGTGGCGGCCACACCGTCCACCCGCACCAGCCCCGCCCGCACCGCCGCCTGCGCGCGGGCCCGGCTGTCGAACAGGCCGCGCGCCACCAGCAGCTTATCGATGCGCTGACGCGTCATTTAACCCTACCCTGATACGCCCCTAGGAAAGATCGTGAAACCGCGCCACCATCTCGCCATGGTGACCCTTCTAAAGGATGGTCGTGCGGTAAGATAGCAGAGCGTCGGCGGGGGCAATCCCACTGCCGGACCTTGACCCATCTCCCCGCGCCCGCGACGTTTTTTCCCTGAACCATCAAGCGACCTTCGCAGTTGAATGTCCGCCGTGACGCCCGAAGCGTATCGGCACCATGCAGCCGTCGGGATCGGAGTCCGCATGCGCCCAGTGCCAGCGCTTTTCGGCGCGCTTCTGATCACTTTTGGCCTCGGCACCGCCGAGGCGGCGACATCCACGGCCAAGACCAAGTCCACGAAATCCACCACCGCAAAACCGTCGGCACCGGTCGACACCCGGGTCTGGAGCGTCGTCCGCGGCGAGGGCACCTATGTGCTGCGCTTCGGCCAGCCTCGCGACCCCGACCCCGTCTTCGCCGCCACCTGCCAGCCCTCTGCGCAATTGCTCCAGATCGCCATCGAGGTGGAGGGAAAGCCGTTCGCCTCCGGTGATGGCGTCCCGCTGTCGCTCACCAATGGCAAGCGGCGGCTTGAGCTTGCGGCCACCGCCTTCCTCGGCTCCAGCGACGGGGCGCTGGTGGTGGAGGCCGCCGTGGCCCTGGAGCCGCGCGTGTTCGATCTGTTCCGTGCGGGCGACACCCTCAACGCGAAGATGCCGGCGGCGATCCCGAAAATGCCGAGCGTCAACCAGAGCTTTCCTCTGGCCAATGCGCGAGCGCGCCTCGCCGACTTCGAGGCGTCCTGCCTTTCCCGGCGCTAACCAAGCTTCCGACTTCGGCTTTCCCTTTGCCGACGTCCGTCTATGATCCCGCGCGAACTGACAAGGAACACGCCATGAAATGCGCGGCCCTCGCCCTTACGCTCCTCGCCGCCTCGGCTTTGCCGGCGGCCGCCCAGGTCAAGATGTCCTGGGGGACCACCGACACCGACACGGGGTCGGTGCTGTTCTTCGGCGTGCCCGAGACCGACAACTCCTTCATTTCCTTCACCTGCGACCGCGGCAACGCCACCGTGCTGGTCAGCTCGCACATCGGCTCCAAGGGCCTGAAGGCCAACGATCCCGCGAAGATCATCCTCACCGCCGGCAAGGTGAAGAAGGAGTTCTCCGGAAAGGGCGTCGCCAACGATGAAGCCGCGTCCGTGGACGTGGATGCCGGCGGCAAGCTGGCCGATATCAAGGCCGTCCTCGCCGGCGGCAAGCTGCTGGTGATCGAGACCAAGGGCGTCAAGCAGCAGGTGGTGCTCGACGGCGCAGTGGACGCCTACGGCCAGTTCGAGGGCGCCTGCAAATAGGCGCCGCCAATTAGGCGCTCAACGCGTCACGCGCGCCGGGTGATCGGCGCGCGCGCCTCGGCGGGGCCGAGCAGCGACAAGGCCTTCGCCGTGATGGCATCGGCATCGAGCCCGGCCATGGCGATCTGATGCGCCGGGCTGTCATGGTCCATGTAGGTGTCGGGCAGCACCATGGAGCGCAGCTTGAAGCCGCGATCCAGCGCGCCGGCATCGCTCAGAAGCTGCATCACCTGGCTGCCGAAGCCGCCCACCGATCCCTCTTCCACCGTGATCATCGCTCCGTGCTCGCGGGCGAGCCGCAGCATCAGCGCGCTGTCGATGGGCTTTGCGAAACGGGCATCCGCCACCGTCGCCGACAGGCCGATGGCTGCCAGCTGGTCAGCCGCCTCCATGCAGGCCGCAAGCCGCGTGCCCAATGAGACGAGCGCGATATCCGTGCCCTCGCGCAGCACACGCCCGCGGCCGATGGGCAGCACCTCGCCCTGGTCCGGCCGCTCCACGCCCACGCCCTCGCCGCGCGGAAAACGGAAGGCGATGGGCCCTTCGTCGAACGCCACGGCGGTGGCGATCATATGGGTCAGCTCCGCCTCGTCGGCGGGGGCCATGATGGTGAAGCCCGGCAGGCAGGCGAGGAAGGCGACGTCATAGGCGCCCGCATGGGTCGCCCCGTCTGCCCCCACGAGTCCGGCCCGGTCGATGGCGAAGCGCACCGGCAGGCCCTGGATGGCGACGTCGTGCACCACCTGGTCATAGGCCCGCTGGAGGAAAGTGGAATAAAGCGCGCAGAAGGGCTTGTAGCCCTCGGTCGCGAGCCCGGCGGCAAACGTCACCGCGTGCTGCTCGGCGATGCCCACATCGAAGGTGCGCTCGGGATACGCCTGCCCGAACAGATCGAGCCCCGTACCCGAGGGCATGGCCGCGGTGATGGCGACGATCTTCTCGTCGCGCCGCGCCTCGCTGATGAGGCTCTCAGCGAACACGCGGGTATAGGACGGCGCATTGGACTTGGGCTTAACCTGCGTGCCCGTCACCACGTCGAACTTGACCACGCCGTGATACTTGTCGGCGGAGGCCTCGGCGGGGGCGTAGCCCTTGCCCTTCTGGGTCACCACATGCACCAGGATCGGCCCGGTCTTGGCGTCGCGCACATTGCGCAGCACCGGAAGCAGGTGCTCCAGATTGTGGCCGTCGATGGGGCCCACATAATAGAAGCCCATCTCCTCGAACAGCGTGCCGCCGGTCCAGAAGCCGCGCGCGAACTCCTCCGCCCGCTGCGCGCCGCGCTCCACGAACTTCGGCATGTGGCGGGAGAGCTGCTTGCCCAGCTCGCGCAGCGAGAGATAGGTGCGCCCGGAGATGAGCCGCGCCAGATAGGCCGACATGGCGCCCGTGGGCGGGGCGATGGACATGTCATTGTCGTTGAGGATGACGATGAGCCGGCTGTCCATGGCGCCGGCATTGTTCATCGCTTCATAGGCCATGCCCGCCGACATGGCGCCGTCTCCGATGACGCAAACGACGTTGCGGTCTTCCCCCGAGAGGTCGCGCGCCACCGCCATGCCGAGCCCGGCCGAGATGGAAGTGGAGGAATGGGCGGCGCCGAACGGGTCGTATTCGCTCTCGGACCTCCGGGTGAAGCCGGAAAGCCCCCCGCTCTGGCGCAGGGTGCGGATGCGGTCGCGCCGGCCGGTGAGAATCTTGTGGGGATAGGCTTGGTGCCCCACGTCCCAGATCAGCCGGTCGCGCGGGGTCTCGAAGACGTGGTGCAGCGCAACGGTGAGTTCCACCACGCCGAGCCCGGCGCCCAAATGCCCGCCCGTGACGGAAACCGCATCGATGGTCTCGGCGCGCAGCTCGTCGGCAAGCTGCTGCAGTTTCTCGTCCGGCAGCGCCCGCAGGTCGGCGGGCGAGGTCACCGTGTCGAGAAGCGGGGTCCTGGAAACCGTCACGAAAAACTCCGCCCAATCGGCCGTCTTGGCGCTGGAGGGACCGGGCCGGTCCGACGGGACGGGCCGGGTCGGCGGTTTCTCCCGCGCAGGCCTTTGAGGCTTACACGGCTGCACCGAAACGCGCAACGGATCAAGGAAATGGCCCCGTTTTGCGGCACCATCAGCGCAGCATCCGATAGTCCCGCGCCTCACCCACAGGAGCCCTAAATCTGGGAATAATTTTGGAAACAACAAGACGTATGTGCGGCATAGATTCGGCGTATAAAAGTATATTCTGAGCCAATTATAAGATTTTTTGCCCAAACAGTCCTAGATGACATCATCCTCATTATTTCAGGAACCCTTCGCTACTCCCATCGTTCGAATTCGGGCATAGCATTGGAGAACATCATGCGTGCTAACTTTGCAGTAGCGACCATTGCCGCGCTTCTTGTCACAGCGCCGGCACTGGCCCAGACAAGCACCACCACCACCGTTTCGCCCAGCGGGTCCAGCTCGGTCTCCGTCACCACAGAGCAGCGCACCAAGATCCGCGATTATGTGGTCCGCGAGCAGCGTCCGTCGGTGGCCGCGCCGTCCGGCTTCACCGTTTCCACGGGTGCCACGGTCCCCCAAAGCGTTGAGCTCTATTCCTTCCCGTCCGACGTGGGCGTCAGCCGCTACCGCTATTCCGTGATCGGCGGCCAGACCGTGCTGGTGGAGCCCGGCACCCGGAAGGTCATCCAGATCATCGAGTAACCTGAACGTCAGCACACCGATGAAAGCGGGGCGTCGTCACGGCGCCCCGCGCTCATCCAGAAGCCCTGCCAGCTTGCCGGCGCGGATCATGAACCGGTGTCTGTCGAGGGTCAGGGCGGCCAGAAGGCACCCTCCCCCGAGCCGCGCCGCATCGCGCAGGAAGGCGATGGGCCGGCCGTATTTCCGGCGCAGGTAAAGCTCGGAATGCTTCTTCAGGCGGTTTATCGCGAAGGTGCGCTTCAGGCTGGGCGCGCTGGACTTGCCGCCGCCATGGCGTACGCGCGCCTCCGGCACCACGATAATGGGCAGATGCCGCGCCTCCGCGCGCAAAGCGAGGTCGTCGTCCTCGTGATAGAGGAAGATGCGCTCGTCAAACCCGCCCATCTCCAGGAACAGGTCGCGCTCCACCAGGAAGGCCGCGCCGTGCACGAAGCGCGTGCAATAGTCCCCGGCGATCTCCTGCTCCTTCAACCGGCGCCCACGCGGCACGGGCTGGAAGATCGACCCTTCCTTGCGCATCAGCCGCCCGTTCTCGCCGACGATGGACGGCATCAGCAGGCCCGGCCCGTATCGGCCGGCGGTGGCGAGCAGCGTAGTGAGAGCCCCCTCCTCCAATACCGCGTCGGGATTGAGGAAGAATACATGACGCCCGCGCGCTGCCCGCGCGCCGGCATTGCAGGCGGTGCCGAAGCCCATGTTGCGTGCCATGGGCAATAAGGTGGCCGGGCGCGCCAGCCCGTCCATGAAGCCGGTGCCCTCGGGGCTCGCATTGTCGACGATGATGATTTCGGCTTCCCGCGGCACCGACGCCACCGCCCGGCCGATCACCGCTCCGCTGTCATAGGAGACCAGGACCACCGAGACGGAATCAAGCGACTGCACGGAAAACCCTTGCCCAAGCCGCGGCGGTGCGCCGCGCTGGATAGGTAGCACCTGCCCCGGCGCGGTCAAACCGCCGCGCGGCCCTTTCATCGCACCGCCTCCTCCGGTAGAAGGCTGCGGACCATGCCGCTGCGCGACAACGCCCCGACGCTCCGCCGCCATTTCTTCTTCCTGGCCGGCTTCGATCCCATGGATGCGGAAGGGCACCACCGCATCTTCACCCGGGAGATGGCGCGCTTTGCCTCGGTGTGGAACACGCAGGCGGAGTGCGAGCCCCATCCTCGCCCGACCCCAACCGGCGCCCAGTGGGATGCCGTCGCCTCCGGCCCCGGCTGGACCACGCAGACGCGATTCGAGCTTCTGGCCTGGGACGATCTGGTGCGGGCGGACATGCGGCGCAGCCGCTGGTCGCATATTGGCGGAGGCCTGCGGGCCATCGCCGACATGATCGCGACCGGAACGATCCTGCGCTATTTCCAGTTCAGCCACCGCTACGGCATCTTCTTCGTCCTCACTTATGTCGCCCTCCTCGCCATCACGGCGGCGTCCATCTTTGCCGGCTGGCTCGTCTTCGGCTTCGCCGCGGCGCTGGGAGGGTGGATGGCGGCCGGCCTGTCCATAGCGGCGACAGCCGGCGCTTTCTTCGGTCTCATGGCGACGTTCGGGGCGCGGGTGCGGCTGCAGCAATCCCTGGACCTTGCAGAATTCTCGGTAGACTTCGTGCGCCGGCGCCACCCCGCCATCGAGGCGCGCATGGACGCGTTCGCCGACCGGCTTCTGGCGGTGGTGGCGGAAGGCGGGGTGGATGAGATCGTCATCGCCGGCCATAGCCTCGGCGCCATGCATGCGGTGAGCCTGCTGGCGCGGGCGCTGGAGAAGGATCCCGACTTTCCCCAGCACGCGTCCATCCGCCTGCTGACCGTGGGCAACACCTCGGCCAAGTTCGCGCTTCACCCGGCAGGTGCGTGGCTGCGGCAGGCGGCGCAGGCGGTCTATGACGCACGCGACATCTACTGGGTGGAATTCCAGGCGCGGGACGACATTGTCAGCTTCTACAAGGTTAACCCGGTCAACCTGCGCCATGCCGGCAATTCCAACGGCCTGCTGCGGCCGTTCGTGCGGCAGGTGACCATCCGCGAGATGCTGACCCCCGAGACCTTCTCCCGGTTCCGGCTCGACATCATGCGCCTGCACTGCCAGTTCTTCCTGGCGAACGACCGGCGCGCGGCCTACGATTTCTACGCCTTCGTCTTCGCCCCGGTCTCGTTCAACGCGATCGTGCACGAGATCGAGGGGCCGCAGGTCATCTTTGAACAGGACGGCGCCATCGTGCCCGCCGAGCGCCGGGGCGCCGCATGAGCTTGCTTGCTTTCGCCAAGGCCGCCTGGGTGGTGGGCGTCGCCGCCTGGTTCCTCATCCGCCTGCCCTTCCAGATCAAGGCGCGCCGCACCCGCGTGGCCGATGGGCGCCGGCGCACGGCGCGGGAGATGATTCTCCTCTCCATCTCCACCTTCGGCCTCGGTGTCGTGCCGGCCATCTATGTGGCGACGGGCTTTCCCAGGGGCCTGTCCTACCCCGTCTCGCCGCTCCAGGTCGTGGCCGGTATCGCAGTGTTTCTCGTCGCCCTCTGGCTGTTCTGGCGCACCCACAAGGCCCTGGGGCGGCAATGGTCGGTGACGCTGGAGATCAGGGACCAGCACCGCCTCATCACATCCGGCGTCTATGAGCGGGTGCGGCACCCCATGTACACGGCCTTCTTCCTGTGGGCCCTGGCGCAGGCGCTGCTTCTGCCGAATCTCGTGGCCGGCCTGTCCGGCCTTGTGGGCTTCGGCATCCTGTTCTTCCTCAGGGTGGGCGAGGAGGAGGCCATGATGCGCGAGACCTTCGGCGCCGAATACGACGCCTATTGCGCGCGCACCAAGCGCGTCCTGCCCTTCATCTACTGAGCGGCCGAACAAACCACGGACTGCGGACATCCGCGATTCGGAGCGGGTTTGTTCCCGGTGTGTGCAGTGCGGAGCGGACGAGCCGTGCCAGATTGGGACATCGCGTCTGCGCCCCCATCTTGCCCTCGAAATCGTCATGCCCGGGCTCGACCCGGGCATCCACGGCTATCCCTTAAGCGTTCATCCGGCAGAACTACGTGGATGGCATGCAAGTCGGCTGCTGCCGACTTCCAATCTTGAGACCGAAGTCGGAAACATCCGACTTCGGGTCAAGCCCGCCCATGACGGCTGCGTTTGGATCGGGAGAGGGAATTGGCGGAGCGCCGGTCGCAAAGCGGGCGCTCTTTCTGCCAACAAAAAAGCCGGGCGCGAACGCCCGGCTCCTGAACTCCAAACCCTGGAAGCGCTCAGTGCGTGGTGCCGCTCAGGGCGCCCTGGTTCAGCACTTCGACAACCTGCTTCAGGTCGGCGAGCTGGGCAGAAGCCTTCTGCTTGGCCTCGTCGGTCCGCGCATCGGCGACGTCTTCCTCGGCGTCCTTCATGAGCTGCCGAAGCTGCTCCATGTTGATCTCCTCCACCGGCGTCGCGCGCTCGGCGAGCACGGTGAGGCTGGTGGGGTTCGCCTCGGCGAAGCCGCCGCGCACGAAGAGACGCTTGGGCGCGCCCTCGCCGCGAATGGTCAGGATGCCGGGGCGCAGCATGGCGATGAACGGCGCATGGCCGGCACCAACCGAGAAATCGCCCTCCGAACCTGGAACGTCCACCCAGGTGACGTCGCCGGAAAAGACGAGCCGCTCCGGGGAGACGAGTTCAAACGTGAAGGTGGCCATGTCGTTCTCTCCGCTGTCCGCGTGGCGGGATCAGCCGCGCCCGAAGGCGCGGCGCGCCTCAGGCCGCCTCGGCTGCCAGCTTCTTGCCCTTCTCGATGGCTTCCTCGATGGAACCCACCATGTAGAAGGCCTGCTCGGGCAGGTGGTCGTACTTGCCTTCCACCAGGCCCTTGAAGCCCTTGATGGTGTCGGCGAGATCCACCAGCTTGCCGGGCGAGCCGGTGAACACTTCCGCCACATGGAAGGGCTGGGAGAGGAAGCGCTCGATCTTGCGGGCGCGGGACACCGTCATCTTGTCCTCTTCGGACAGCTCGTCCATGCCGAGGATGGCGATGATGTCCTGGAGCGCCTTGTAGCGCTGCAGGGTCTGCTGAACCTGCCGGGCCACGTTGTAGTGCTCCTCGCCGATCACCAGCGGGGACAGGATGCGCGAGGTGGAGTCCAGCGGGTCCACCGCCGGGTAGATGCCCTTTTCCGCGATGGAGCGCGACAGCACGGTTGTGGCGTCCAGATGGGCGAAGGAGGCGGCGGGCGCCGGATCGGTCAGGTCGTCGGCGGGCACGTAGATGGCCTGCACCGAGGTGATCGAACCCTTGGTGGTGGTGGTGATGCGCTCCTGGAGCGCGCCCATGTCGGTCGCGAGGGTCGGCTGATAGCCCACCGCCGAGGGAATGCGGCCCAGCAGCGCGGACACTTCCGAGCCGGCCTGGGTGAAGCGGAAGATGTTGTCCACGAAGAACAGCACGTCCTGGCCCTGGTCGCGGAAGTGCTCGGCAACGGTGAGGCCGGTCAGCGCGACGCGGGCACGAGCACCCGGAGGCTCGTTCATCTGGCCATAGACCAGGGCGCACTTGGAGCCAGCGGCCGAGCCGTTGTGCTCGTGCGGGTCCACGTTCACCTTGGACTCGATCATCTCGTAATAGAGATCGTTGCCCTCACGGGTGCGCTCGCCGACGCCGGCGAACACGGAATAGCCGCCGTGCGCCTTCGCGATGTTGTTGATGAGCTCCATGATGAGCACGGTCTTGCCGACGCCCGCGCCGCCGAACAGGCCGATCTTGCCGCCCTTGGAGTAAGGCGCCAGCAGATCCACCACCTTGATGCCGGTGACGAGGATCTCGGCTTCCGTGGACTGGTCCGCATAGGACGGCGCCGGCTGGTGGATGGCGCGCATGGAATCGCCGACCACCGGGCCCAGCTCGTCCACCGGCTCGCCGATAACGTTCATGATGCGGCCGAGGGTTGCCTCGCCCACCGGCACCATAATGGGGCTGCCGGTGTCAGTGACGAGCTGGCCGCGCACGAGACCCTCGGAAGAGTCCATGGCGATGGTGCGCACGGTGTTCTCACCGAGATGCTGGGCCACTTCCAGAACCAGGCGGTTGCCCTGGTTGGAGGTCTCCAGCGCGTTGAGGATTTCCGGCAGGTGCTCGTCGAACTGCACGTCGACGACGGCGCCGATAACCTGGGTGATGCGTCCGGTGGAGTTCGCCATGTTCGTCGTCCTTTATCCTCGTCCCGCTGCCGTCAGAGCGCTTCGGCGCCGGAGATGATTTCGATGAGTTCCTTCGTGATCATGGCCTGACGCGTCCGGTTATAGATCAGCGTCTGCTTCTTGATCATGTCGCCCGCATTGCGGGTCGCGTTGTCCATGGCGCTCATCTGAGAGCCATAGAACGACGCCTGGTTCTCCAGGAGTGCCCGAAAGATCTGCACCCCGATGTTGCGCGGCAGGAGGTCGGCGAGGATCTCGCTCTCCTCCGGCTCGTAGTCGTAAGGCACCGCCTCGCCCGCCGGCTTCGCTTCGAAAACCGCTGGGATGACCTGCTGTGCGGTCGGGATCTGCGTCACCACGTTCTTGAAGTGCGAATAGAACACGGTGGCGACGTCGAACGCGCCCTTGTTGAACAGCGCGATCACCTTGTCGCCGATGTCGTGGGCGTTGTCATAACCCAGCGTGCGCACCGCGCGCAGGTCGACGAACTCGACGATCTGTTTGGGATAGACGCGGCGGATCTGGTCGTAGCCCTTACGGCCCACGCAGAAGAACTCCACCTTCTTGCCCTGCGCGATCAGGGTGTTGGCCCGCTCGCGCACGAGGCGGACGATGGCCGTGTTGAAGGCGCCGCACAGGCCGCGCTCGGAGGTGCAGACGATCAGCAGGTGCCGCTCGTCGCTGCCCGTGCCTGCCAGCAGCAGAGGCGTGTCCGCACTGGTGGTGATGCTGGAGGCAAGGTTGCCCAGCACCGTCTCCATGCGCTCCGCAAACGGACGGGCTGCTTCCGCCGCCATCTGGGCGCGACGCAGCTTCGCCGCAGCGACCATCTGCATCGCCTTGGTGATCTTCTGTGTCGCCTTCACCGAGGCGATGCGGTTTCTTAGGTCTTTCAGGCTCGCCATGGCGCCCGCCCCTTCACTTGCACAGCTTCAAGGGCGACCTCAGGCGAAGCTCTTGGAGAAGGTGTCGAGCGCCTTCACCAGCTTCTCGGTGGTCTCCTTGGAGAGCTCCTTCGAGGTGCGGATCGTGTCCAGGATGTCCTGGTGCTGGGAGCGCATGGCAAGCAGGAGGCCCTGCTCGTACTCGCGCACCTTCGACACCGGCAGAGCATCCAGGTAGCCATTGGTACCGGCGTAGATCACCACCACCTGCTCCTCCACCTTGAGGGGAGAGAACTGGCTCTGCTTCAGCAGCTCGGTGAGGCGCGCGCCGCGGTTCAGCAGCTTCTGGGTCGAAGCGTCGAGGTCCGAGCCGAACTGGGCGAAGGCCGCGAGCTCACGATACTGGGCGAGCTCGCCCTTGATCTTGCCCGCCACCTGCTTCATCGCCTTGATCTGCGCGGAAGATCCCACGCGGGACACCGAGAGGCCGACGTTCACCGCCGGGCGGATGCCCTGGTAGAACAGGTCGGACTCCAGGAAGATCTGGCCGTCAGTGATGGAGATGACATTGGTCGGGATATAGGCCGACACGTCGTTCGCCTGGGTCTCGATGACCGGAAGGGCGGTCAGCGAGCCGGCGCCGTTGGCGTCATTGAGCTTGGCGGCGCGCTCCAGCAGGCGGGAGTGCAAGTAGAACACGTCGCCGGGATAGGCTTCGCGGCCCGGCGGGCGGCGCAGCAGCAGCGACATCTGACGATACGCGACAGCCTGCTTGGACAGGTCGTCGTGGATGATCAGGGCATGCATGCCGTTGTCGCGGAAGAACTCGCCCATGGCGGTGCCGGCGAAGGGCGCCAGGAACTGCATCGGGGCAGCGTCGGAGGCGGTGGCGGCGACGACGATGGAGTATTCCAGCGCGCCCTGCTCTTCCAGCACCTTCACGAACTGCGCGACGGTGGAGCGCTTCTGGCCCACCGCGACGTACACGCAGTATAGCTTCGCCTTCTCGTCCGTGCCCTGGTTGATGGGCTTCTGGTTGAGGATGGCGTCGAGCGCCACGGCGGTCTTGCCGGTCTGGCGGTCGCCGATGATGAGCTCGCGCTGGCCGCGGCCGATGGGGATCAGCGCGTCGATGGCCTTCAGGCCCGTCTGCATGGGCTCATGCACGGACTTGCGCGGGATGATGCCGGGGGCCTTCACGTCCACGCGGCGGCGCTCGGTGGCCTCGATGGGCCCCTTGCCGTCGATGGGATTGCCCAGCGCGTCCACCACGCGGCCCAGCAGACCCTTGCCGACCGGCACGTCCACGATGGCGCCGGTGCGCTTGACGGTCTGGCCTTCCTTGATCTCGCGGTCGGAACCGAAGATCACGATGCCCACATTGTCGATTTCGAGGTTCAGCGCCATGCCGCGCGTGCCGTTCTCGAACTCGACCATCTCGCCGGCCTGGACATTGTCGAGGCCATAGACGCGCGCGATACCGTCACCAACGGAGAGAACCTGACCGACCTCGGAGACTTCCGCCTCCTGGCCGAAATTCTGGATCTGCTCCTTGAGGATCGCGGTGATTTCAGCGGCTCGAATGTCCATCAGCGAACCTCTTTCATCGAATGCCGAATAGAATTGAGTTTGGTCTTCAGCGAAGCATCAACCATGCGGGAGCCGAGCTGGACGATGAGGCCTCCAAGGATGGAGGGGTCGACGGTCACGTCGAGGCCCACGTCCTTGCCGGTCTTTTCAACGAGCGCCTGCTTCAGCGCGGCCGTGTGGCTTTCGCTGAGGGGCTCGGCCACCGTCACCTGCGCGGTGACTTCGCCGCGCTTGGCGGCGACGAGGGCAAGATAGGACTTGATGATCGCCGGCAGCGCGAACAGGCGGCGGTTCTGCGCCACCAGCTTCACGAAGTTGGCGGCCAGCCCGGAAATGCCGAGGGCGCCAAGGACGGCCGCCACGGCCTTCTCCTGCTCTTCAGCCGAGAAGACGGGGCTCTTCACGAGGCGCGCGAAATCCGCGCTCTCGCTGATCACCGCCGTCAGCTTGTCCATGTCCGCCTTTACGGCGTCGATGGACCCAGCCTCGTCGGCCAGTTCGAACAGTGCGGTCGCATAGCGCCCCGCCATGCCTGACACGATCGTTTCCGCCACCCGCGCCTCTCTTGGGTCATGTCCCTGGGCGCGAACCGCGCCAAGAGCTGAAACCCTTGATCTGTTGGGATTATCATTGCCCAAATCCCGGACCGCGGACGAGGCCGCTCCCAGGAGTTGCGGGTTGCCTAACACAGGCTTTGCGAAGCGGCAACACGACCGGGTTCCCGCCCAAGCGCCGCATTGCCGCACCGGCCTGCCGCGGACGCGCGCAAGAGGTCACCTTGGGGCAGACGCAGACGGAGCGCCGCCGGTATCGGGTGAGCGTCCCAGCCTCAGGCGAGGCCGAGAAACTGTTGAAGTTCCACGGTTTTCGGAGATCCAAACACCTCGTCCGGCGGGCCGATCTCATGGACGCGGCCCTGGTGCATGAAGACGACGCGGTCGCAGACCTCGCGGGCGAAGCGCATTTCGTGGGTCACCATCAACAGGGTCATCCCCTCCCCCGCCAGCTTGCCCACCACCTGGAGCACCTCGTTCACCAGCTCCGGATCGAGGGCGGAGGTGATTTCATCGCACAAGAGCGCCAGGGGTTTCATGGCGAGCGCGCGGGCGATGGCGACGCGCTGCTGCTGCCCGCCGGAGAGTTCGTCCGGATAGGCATCAAACTTGTGGCCAAGGCCCACCTGCTCCAGCCGCGCCCGTGCTTCTTCCTCAGCTTCCTTGGCCGGCACCTTCTTCACCACCATGGGCGAGAGCATGACGTTCCGCCCGGCGGTGAGGTGCGGGAACAGGTTGAACTGCTGGAAGATCATGCCGACCTTCAGCCGCAGCGCCCGCAAATGCACTTCGTCGGGAGCAAGCTGCGCGCCGGCCACCAGGATGGACCCGTCATCGATGGTCTCGAGGCCGTTGATGCAGCGCAGCAGCGTCGACTTTCCCGAGCCGCTCTTGCCGATGATGGCGATCACCTCGCCGGGCGCCACGTCCAGATTGATTCCCTTCAAGACCTCGTTGTCGCCGAAGCGCTTGCGGACCTCAGTGATTGCGATGAGCGACATTCAGCTTCCTTTCCAGAAGCTGGCTGCTCTTCGAGAGAGGCCAGCACAGCGCGAAGTACATGAGGGCCGCGAATCCGTAGACCACGAAGGGCTGGAAGGTGGCGTTGGTGATCATGGTGGAGGCCTTGGAGAGCTCCACGAAGCCGATGATGGAGGTGAGCGCCGTGGCTTTCACCACCTGCACCGAGAAGCCAACCGTGGGCGGCACGGCGATGCGCAGCGCCTGGGGCAGCACCACGTGGCGCATCTGCTCGAAATAGCCCATGGCGAGGCTGGAGGACGCCTCCCACTGGCCCTTGGGAATCGCTTCCACGCAGCCGCGCCAGATCTCGGCAAGGAAGGCGCCGGTCCACAGCGTCAGCGTAACGCCTGCGGCAAGCCAGGGCGGCACGTTGAGGCCCAGGAGCGAGAGGCCGAAGAAGAACAGAAACAGCTGCATCAGCAGCGGCGTGCCCTGGAACAGCTCGATATAGACGGCCGCCAGCCGGCGCGCGGCCACGTTCTTCGAGGTGCGGGCGAACAGCGCGACCAGGCCCACCACCCCGCCGCCGAAGAAGGCGACCAGCGAGAGGATGACCGTCCACTCGGCCGCATAAAGGAGGTTGCGGACGATGTCCCAGGTGGTGAAGGGGGTCATCGTGCGGCCCTCCGGCGGGGGAAGATGGCGGTTCCCAGCAGGCGCATGAGCTGCCGCAACGCCAGCGCCAGCACGAGATAGAGCAGCGTCGCGACGATATAGGCCTCGAACGCCCGGAAGTTGCGGGACTGGATGAAGTTGGCGGCGAAGGTGATGTCCTCCACCGCGATCTGCGAGCAAACCGCCGAGCCGAACATGACGATGACGATCTGCGAGGAAAGCGCCGGCCAGATGCGCTGGAGCGCCGGTGCCAGCACCACGTAGCGGAAGGTCTGGAACCGCGACATGGCAAGACTTGAGCCGGCTTCAAATTGTCCGCGCGGGGTCGCCTCGATGCCGGCGCGGATGATCTCGGCGGCATAGGCGCCGAGATTGACCACCATGGCGAGGATGGCCGCCTGCATCTCCGTGAGGGAGACGCCGATGGACGGCAGGCCGAAGAAGATGAAGAACAATTGGATCAGGAAGGGCGTGTTGCGGATCAACTCCACATAGAGCGACACCAGAGGCCGCAGCAGCTTCGGCCCCTGCGTGCGCACCCAGGCGCAGGCGATGCCGAGAGCCACGCCAAGCGTGCCGCCCACCGCGATCAGCTCCACCGTGATGGCGACGCCCTTGGCGAAGACGGGCGCATATTCCGCCAGCGCGCCGAAATCGAGGCTATAGGCCATGCTTGGTTCGGTCCCCCTGCCCTGCCGCGCATCAAACGCGCAACGACACCGCTCGTGATTCCCTCTCCCGCTTGCGGGGGAGGGCTAGGGAGGGGGAAAGGTGCAGTCCGAGTGGTTGCAGACGCCGCTCTGCTTGACATGCCCCCTCCCCACCCCTCCCCCGCAAGCGGGAGAGGGAGCTCTCTTGGTTTTCACATGTCCGCTGGCAGCGGCGCGCCGAGCCATTTCTGGGAGATGGCGTTGAGAGCGCCGTCGCTCTTCGCCGCCGTCAGGATCGAATCGACCTTCGCCAGGAGCTTGGGCTCGTCCTTGTTGAGGCCGACGAAGCAGGGCGAATTCTTGATGAGGAACTTCACCTCCGGCTTCTTCGGCGGGTTGCGCGCGAGGATGGCGGCGGCCACCACATTGCCGGTGGCGATGGCCTTCACCTGGCCGGAAAGGAAGGCGGAGATGGTGGAGTTGTTGTCCTCGTAGCGCTTGATGTCGGTATTGGCGGGCGCAATCTTCGCGAGCTCCAGATCCTCCACCGAGCCGCGGGTGACGCCCACCGTCATGCCGGCGAGGTCTTCCACCTTCGTCACCTTCAGGTCCGCCGGACCGAACACGCCATTGAAGAAGGGCGCGTAGGCAACGGAGAAGTCGATCACCTTCTCGCGCTCGGCATTCTTGCCGAGGGAGGAGATGACGAGGTCCACCTTCTTGGTCTGGAGATAGGGGATGCGGTTCGCCGAAGACACCGGCACCAGTTCCGCCTTCACCCCGAGCTTGGCGGCGATGAGGTTCGCGATGTCGATGTCGTAGCCCACCGGCTTGAGATCCGGACCTACGGAGCCGAAGGGCGGGAAATCCTGCGGCACGGCCACCTTGATGACGCCGGCCTTCATAATGTCGTCCAGCGCGTCCGCCTGCGCGGCGAGCGGGAGAGCCGCCATGGCGAGCGCAAGGCCGCCGGCGAAGAGAGAGCGACGGGTGAAGGACATGGGGGAACGCTCCAGACGCGAGGTTTCCCACCAGGATCAGCAAGAGGTGTGCCATGGGCAGATGCGGGATGTGGTGTCGGTCCCCGCGCATGCGATGAGCAGGGCTGTCGCCCCGGAAGGGCACCGCGCCTAAAAAAACAGCAATGAGAGGGATGCCTCCAACCCTCGTCATCCCCGGACTTGATCCTGGGATCTCCTGGGAATCCTGGTGCGCCCGGTCCTTAAAGAGATGCCCGGGTCACGCCCGGGCATGACGGCTGGTGGGTGGGACGTCGGACACGGGTCCTCCCAGAAGCAGCCGTCCAAAAACAAAAGGCCCCGCCGGGTCTCCCCGGCAGGGCCTTGGAACTTGGAACTTACGCCGCTCAGTTGGCGACGCTGGTCTTGTTCGGGTTCGGCGGGAAGGCCGCGTTCTTCTGAACGCCTTCCAGCAGGTCCACCGCCATCTTGAGCTGGGTATCGTCCTTCGGATCGGCCGGGACGTAGGAGGGCGAGCCCGCCTGCTCGTCGTCGCCATTCTTCAGGTGGCCCTTCAGGGACGCCTCGCCGCGAGTGGTGTCGCCGCCGGCCGCCGCGATCTTGGCCTTCTGCTCGTCGGGCATGTCCTGGATGAGGACGATGTCCGGCTCGATGCCCTTGGCCTGGATGGAGCGGCCCGACGGCGTGTAGTAGCGCGCGGTGGTCAGGCGCAGGGCGCCGTTCCCGCCCAGCGGGATGATGGTCTGCACCGAGCCCTTGCCGAATGAGCGCGAGCCAAGGATGGTCGCGCGCTTGTGGTCCTGCAGCGCGCCGGCCACGATCTCGGACGCCGAGGCCGAGCCGCCATTGGTCAGCACGATGATCGGCCGGCCCTTGGTGAGGTCACCGCCCCGCGCGTTGAAGCGCTGGGTCTCGTCCGCATTGCGGCCGCGGGTGGAGACGATCTCGCCGCGCTCCAGGAAGGCGTCGGAGACCGCGATGGCCTGGTCGAGCAGGCCACCGGGATTGTTGCGCAGGTCGATGATGTAGCCCTTGATCTTGTCCGGGCCGATCTGCGCCGTGACGTCCTCGACCGCCTTCTTCAGGTTGTCGTAGGTCTGCTCGTTGAACGAGGTGACGCGGATATAGCCCACATCGCCGTTCTCGATGCGCGAGCGCACGGCGCGGATGCGGATGGTGTCGCGCACCACCTTGATCTCGATGGGCTTCTCGGCGCCCTTGCGGACGATGGTGAGCGTGATGGGGGTGTTGACGCCCCCGCGCATCTTCTCCACCGCCTGGTTCAGGGTCATGCCCTGCACCTGGTCGTTGTCGAGCTTGGTGATGATGTCGCCGGCCTGCACGCCGGCCTTGGCGGCCGGGGTGTCGTCGATGGGAGCGATGACCTTCACGAGGCCGTCTTCCATCGTCACCTCGATGCCGAGGCCGCCGAACTCGCCGCGGGTCTGCACCTGCATGTCGCGGAAGCTCTTCGCGTCCATGTAGGAGGAGTGGGGATCAAGCCCGGCAAGCATGCCGTTGATGGCCGATTCCACCAGCTTCGCGTCGTCCGGCTTCTCCACATAGTCCGAGCGCACCCGCTCGAACACGTCGCCGAACAGATTCAACTGTCGGTAGGTGTCAGAGGACGCGGCCTCGGCCGCCATGCCCGACAGGATACTCGGCTGGACAGCGGCCACAGTCGCCAAGGCACCGGCCGCGACGCCGAAGAGAAAAAGAGACGTACGACGCATCATCCGCGCACCTTCTGACTGTCCGTTGCCGCCCACCATGGGGCGGGATCGATTGAAACTCCGTCCTTGCGGAATTCCACATACAATTGAGGCTGCCCCGAGGCCGCGTTAACCACGCGCGGCCCGTTACCCATCACCGCCACCGGCTCGCCCGTGAGAACGAACTGGCCAAGATCCACGGTGATGCGGTCCATGCCTGCCATCAGGACATGGTATCCGCCGCCGGCATTGATGATCAAGAGTTGCCCGTAGCTTCGGAACGGCCCGGCATAGACCACCCAGCCGTCACACGGCGCCGCCACCTGGGCACCGGCGCGGGTTGCGATGGTGAGGCCCTTCTCGGCCCCGCCGAGGCCGTCCGAAGCACCGAAGTCCTTGAGCCGAACACCCGCAACTGGCAGTGGCAGCAAGCCTTTAGCCTCGGTGAAGGGCATGGCGGGGGCGATGCGACCCGGGTTCTGGAGCGCGGCCATCGTCGTCTTTGCCGGCTCGGGCGTGGCCGCACCAGGCTGAGGCTGGGCCTTCGCGGCATCGGCGGCGCGCGCGGCGGGGGCCACTTCGGTCTCAAGCCGGGTCACGAGATCGTGCACGTCGCCGGTGGCCTTCGCCACCGTCTCGGCCTGGGCTTTGTCGCCCGCCTGGGTGGGATTCGTCTCCGCCTGCCGGCGCTGACGTTCCGTCACCAGGGCCGCGATGCGGGTACGGTCCTCGTCGAGGGACCGGCGCAGCGTGGTCAAACGTTCGCGAGCGGAGGAGAGCTCGCTGCGCACCCGGGCGAGTTCCCCGAGGTCGGCGGCCAGAGTCTCCGCTTCCACCCGCATTTCCGGAAGGATTGCGCCCAGCAGAATGGCCGAGCGCACGGCATCCAGTGCATCGTCGGGACGCATCAGGAGGGCCGGCGGCGGATTGCGGCCCAGCCGCACCAGCGCTGCCAGCACCTCGGCCAGCACCGCCCGGCGCTGCACCAGGGAGGCGCGGATCTGCGAGCCGGCCTTGTCCAGCTCGGTCATCCGCCCTTCCACCTCGATGAGCTGCTGCTCCACGTCGCGGATGCGGCTGGTGGTGTCCACGAGGAACTGCGCCAGCTTACCGCGGTCACCCTGGGCCGCCTCAAGATCGGCGCGAAGCTTGGCCTGAAGCGCCTCATTGCGGCTCACATCGCCGCGCAGCGCGTCCGTGTCCACATTGGGCATAGTGCGGGGGGCGCCCGCCGACGGGGGGCGCGGCATCGGCACAGGCGCCTGCGCGAGCGCGCTCCCACCTGCGAGCGCACAGGCGAGCACCAAGGCGCTGAAGAACGGGCCGATGCGAAGAACCATGAATGGAAACTAAAGCCGCGTGGTTGAGCAGACGTAAACCATGCTGCACCCGCGCCCGCCAGTCTCAAAGCCATTCCGCTGGCTCCCCGGCGGCGCCTGTGACATCACGACCCAAAGGGCAGAAAAACGGGAGGACGGCATGGCGGAGACGGCAGTACTCATCACTGGCGCCACGAAAGGCATCGGGCTCGCCACGGCCCAGCGGCTGGCGGACCAGGGCGCGGCGGTGGTCGGCCTCGCGCGGAATGTGGACGGCATCGATTTTCCCGGCACGCTTTTGGCGTGCGACCTTGCCGATACCGGCGATACCGCCCGGGTCCTGGCCGAGGTAGAGGCGCGATTCGCCATCGACCGCATCGTCAACAATGTCGGCATCGTCACGCCCCAGCCGCTGGAGCAGCTGGAGCTCACGACGCTGGAGGCCGTGTTCGATCTCAATGTCCGTGCCGCCGTGCAGGTCACGCAGGCGTTTCTTGCCGGAATGAAGGCGCGCCGCACCGGGCGCATCGTGAACGTGGTGAGCCGCGCCATCCATGGCGGCTACAACCGCACCGCCTATTCCGCCGCCAAGAGCGCGCTGGTCGGCTGCACCCGGAGCTGGGCCTTGGAGCTGGCCGGTTTCGGCATCACCTCCAATGCGGTAGCCCCCGGCCCCATCGAGACCGAGCTGATGCGGCGCTCCCGCCCGCCGGGCAGCGAGGCGGAACGCAGCACGCTCGCCTCCGTGCCCATGGCGCGGTTCGGCCAGCCTGAGGAAGTGGCGGCCGTCATTTGCTTCCTCCTGTCGGAGGAGGCCGGCTTCGTCACGGGGCAGGTGCTGGGGGTGGATGGCGGGGCGAGCCTCGGCGGCAGGTAGAGGGCTCAGGCGCGGTGATAGGGGTGGCCCGAGAGAATCGTCGTCGCCCGGTAAATCTGCTCGGCCAGCATGACGCGCACGAGCTGGTGCGGAAATGTGGCGGCTCCATAGGAGATGGTCAAATCGGCGCGGACGCGCACCATGTCCGAAAGGCCGTCGGCACCGCCGATCACGAGGCCGAAGGCACCCGCCCCGGCATCCCGCTCGCCGCCGATCCGCGCGGCGAAGTCCTCGCTGGACAGGCTGCGTCCCCGCGGATCGAGCACACCGAGCCGCGCACCGGCCGGCAGCGCGCCGATCAGGGCGCCGGCCTCTTCGGCCATGCGGTCTTCCGCGCGGCGGGCGGATGATTCGGAAAATTCGACCACCTCGAAGCCGCTGAGGCCGAGCGAACGGCCACCAGCCTTGGCGCGATCGAGATAGCGCGCCACGAGGTCGCGTTCAGCCCCGGCCTTCATGCGGCCGATACAGGCGATCAGGATGCGCACGGCGCGCCTCAGCACTGGATGGGCGCGCCCTCGCAGATCAGGCCCGGGCGGTGCCCGACCACATCTTCTCGATATTGTAGAAGCTGCGGACTTCGGGCTGGAAGACGTGAACGATCACGTCGTTCGCGTCGATGAGCACCCAATCGCAGGCGGGCTGGCCTTCCACCCGCACCTGCTTGATGCCGGCCGCCTTGAGCCCCTCGATGAGGTGCTCGGCGATGGCGCCCACATGCCGCTGAGAGCGGCCGGAGGCAACCACCATATAGTCGGCGATGGAGGTCTTCCCGCGCAGATCGATGGAGACGATGTCGTCCGACTTGTCGTCGTCCAGGCGTGCGAGAACCAAGGCGAGGATCTCCTCGGCGTCAAGTTGCGCTTGGGAGACCGGTGCGGGAGCCATGGGTGTGGCAGCCGCCAGGGAAGCCGATGTGGACAGGGGTCCGGATCCTCTCGCTTGTTTATCAGCAGCCCAGGAACCAGCGACGCCGCCCCTGAGGCCGCACCCTTAGAATGGGGCCAAACCGGGCAAATATCAAGGCGCCTTAACCAAACCGCGCCGTTAGGCCGCCTCCCGCGCCCGCTGCGCGGCGCGGATGCCGGTGGAGGACATGGCGGATTTCAACCCGTGCAGGAACACCCAGGCGGGCGGGTCGAGGGTCGGCAGGATGGCGGCGTCACTCTCGTCGATTCGATAGCGTCCGAGCGCTTTCGCCGCCAGCGAGGCGGTGGCGCCGAGGCTGTCGCCCATGCGATCCACCACCGCGATGGGGACCCTTTCGGCCAACGCGCGCCAGCGCTGCCAGCGGTGGAAATGGGATAGATTGTCGGCGCCCATGATCCAGACGAAGCGCACATAGGGCATGCGCTCGGTGAGCAGCGCCACGGTCTCGTAGCTGTAGCGGGTGCCAAGCGCCGCCTCGGCCCCTGTCACGTCGATCAGCGGGTGGTGGGCGACCGTCTCGGCATAGGCGACGCGCGCCGCCAGGGTCGGCAGGTGGCGATTATCCTTCAAGGGATTGCCCGGCGTCACCAGCCACCACACCCGGTCGAGACCCAGCCGCTTCAGCGCGAGAAGGCTCGCCGCGCGGTGCGCCTCATGGGCGGGATTGAAGCTGCCACCGAACAGGCCGATGCGCATACCGCGCGAAACCGGCGGCAGGCGCAGGACGGCTTGCTCACTTAACGCCACGGCCCCCTCCCCCGCCATCTCAGGTCACGGACGGGTCTGGCCGGAGCCGTGGACACGGTATTTGAAAGTGGTGAGTTGCTCCGCCCCCACCGGCCCGCGCGCATGCATGCGCCCGGTGGCGATGCCGATCTCGGCGCCGAAGCCGAATTCCCCGCCATCGGCGAACTGGGTGGAGGCATTGTGCAGCACGATGGCCGAATCCACCTCGGTGAGGAAGCGCTGCGCGGCGCCCTCATCCCGTGTGATGATGGAATCGGTGTGGTGCGAGCCGTGGCCCTCGATATGGGCGATGGCCTCATCGAGGCCGTCCACCACCTTCGCGGAGATGATGGCGTCCTCATATTCGGTGTCCCAGTCCTCGGGCTTTGCCGGCACGACGCGGGTGTCCACGGCCTGGGTGGCGTCATCGCCGCGCACCTCGCAGCCCGCGTCCAGCAGCATCGTCACCAGCGGCGCCAGCATCTCGCCGGCGACGGCGCGGTCCACCAGAAGAGTTTCAGCGGCGCCGCAGATGCCGGTGCGGCGCATCTTGGCGTTGAGCAGCACGGTCTTGGCCATGGCGAGATCCGCCGCCGCATGCACATAGACATGCACGATGCCGTCGAGATGGGCGAAGACCGGCACCCGCGCCTCCGCCTGCACGCGGCCCACCAGTCCCTTGCCGCCGCGCGGCACGATCACGTCCAGATTGCCGTTGAGCCCCGCCAGCATGGCGCCCACGGCAGCGCGATCCGCGAACGGCACGAACTGCACCGCATCCGCCGGCAGGCCGGCCTCCACGAGGCCGGAGACGAAGGCGGCATGGATGGCGCCGGAGGACAGGAGGCTGTCCGACCCGCCGCGCAGGACCACCGCATTGCCGGCCCGCACGCACAAGGCCGCCGCATCGGCAGTCACGTTCGGGCGGCTCTCATAGATCACACCGATGACGCCGAGCGGCGTGCGCACGCGCTCGATCAGCAGGCCGTTGGGCCGCGTCCAGCTCTCGGTGACGGCCCCGACCGGGTCCGCAAGGCCCGCCACCATGTCCACCCCGGCCGCGATGCCCTCGATGCGCTTCTCGTCCAAAGCGAGGCGGTCGAGAAACGCCGTGCTCATGCCGTCGGCGCGGGCGCGGGCGAGGTCTTCATCATTGGCGGCGAGGATGGCGGGCGCGGCGGCGCGGATGGCGGCAGCGGCAGCCTTGAGCGCCTGCGTCTTCATATCAGCGCTTGCGAGGCCCAGGGAGCGGGATGCGGCGCGGGCGCGGCGGCCCAATTCGACCATATAGCCGGCCACATCCGCAGGCGCAGCCGGCGGCGTGGTGCGCTCGACGAGGGCGGCAGCACGGGCGGCAGTGGACTGGGACATGGCACAACTCTCTTGAACACGGCCGGGCATCGGCTCTTGAGCCACCTTTACCACCCCATGCCCCAGCGGGACAGCGGGCGACGGGTGGAACCTTATATGGGGCGCTATTTGGCGCCCACCACCATGTCGTCGCGATGGACCATCTCGGCGCGGCCCGACACGCCGAGGATATTCTCGATCTCGGTCGTGCCGCGGCCGACGATGCGCTCCGCATGGTCGCTGTCATAGGCGACGAGCCCGCGCCCCACCTCGGCCCCGTCCGGGCCGCGCAGCAACACCGCATCGCCGCGCTCGAACAGGCCCTCGACACGGGTGACGCCCGCCGGCAGCAGGCTCGCCCCGCGCCGCAGCGCCGCCACGGCCCCGGCATCGAGATGCAGCACGCCCCGCGGCTCCAGCGCTCCGCCGATCCACGCCTTGCGGGCGCGGGCGGGGGTGGCGCCGGTGAGGAACCACGTGCAGCGCCCGCCCTCCTGGATGGCGCGCAGGGGATTCTTCCCGTGGCCGGAGGCGATGACCATGTGGGTGCCGGCGGAGGTGGCGATCTTGCCCGCCTCGATCTTGGTGCGCATGCCGCCGCGCGACAGTTCCGAGCCGGCGGCCCCCGCCATGCCCTCGATCTCGGCGGTGATGCGCGGCACCACGGGAATGTGCTTCGCTTCCGGGTCTTGCGCCGGCGGGGCGGTGTAGAGCCCGTCAATGTCCGAGAGCAGCACCAGGAGGTCCGCGCTCGCCATGGTGGCGACGCGGGCGGCGAGGCGGTCATTGTCGCCGTAGCGGATCTCCGAGGTCGCGACCGTGTCGTTCTCATTGATCACCGGCACGGCGCGATAATCCATCAGCCGCGCCAAAGTGGAGCGGGCATTGAGGTATCGGCGGCGCTCCTCGGTATCGCCCAGCGTCAGGAGGATCTGGCCGGCGGTGATTTCCTCGTGCGCCAGTGCCTCCGCCCAGGTGCGGGCGAGCGCGATCTGCCCCACGGCGGCGGCGGCCTGGCTGTCCTCCAGCTTGAGCGGGCCCTTCGGCAGCGAGAGCACGGTGCGCCCGAGTGCGATGGCGCCGGACGAGACCACCATGATCTCCTTCCCCTGCCGGTGCAGCGCGCCGATATCCTCCGCCAGCGAGGTCAGCCAGGCGAGGCGCACCTTCCCGCGCGCGGAATCCACGAGGAGCGCGGAGCCCACCTTGATGACGATGCGGCGGAAATCGGCGAGGGCGGGGGTTCGGGCAGTCACGGCTGGGCTTTTTCAGTGAAGCGGGGCCGTCTCGATACTCCAAGAGGGGCGTCAGGAACAGATGGCCTCAGACGAAAGCCGGCCTGATGTCGGTCTGCGCGAAGTCGTTGCCCTTGAAGAGGAGCGGCACATCGTGGGCCTTGGCGACCGCGTAGGACATGCAGTCTCCGAAATTGAGCCGGGCCGCGTGACGGCCCTTGCCGAACCGATCGAAGGCATCGGCGGCGAGGCGATACATGGGAAGCGTGAAGTCCACGCAGCGGATCGAGGGCCTGCTCAGCAGGGCCTCTAGAAACGCATCCGCGTATGCTCCCAGACGCGGAGTCAGCACCAGCTTGATCTCCAGCACGGTGGGCGCAGCAACATAAGCACGTCGGGCACCAATGATTTCCGTGAAAGCCTCTGCCTCGGGCTCGCCGAGTGCGATGGCGACGATCGCCGAGGTATCCAGCGCGATCAAATGGGCAGCCCATTCTCGTCGTACATGTCGCTGTGATCGGAGGTCGCGCCGGGAACCGCATGCTTTGCCGCCTCGCGAGAAAGCCGCCGCAACGCTTCGATCTCCGCCTTCTGCTCGCGCGTCAGCTCTTCATCGGTCGGGACAGGCGGCGCATCCTGGTCAAGACGGCGCAGGGCCCGCACCACCACCTCCGTGGTGGTGACGCCATGCCGCTTCGCCAGCCGCTTGGCGGTTTCCACCGCCTCGTCGCTGCGGATGTTCAGTTGGCGGGCCATGGTGCTAGCTCCTTTACGAAGATGCTAGCATATTTCCCTCAAGGCCGCCATTCCGGCCGGGGTTTGGCCTCGATCTCCGCGGCGCGCGCTGCCTGCACGATATCGAGCAGCATGCGCAGCGCCTCCTGCACCCCCTGCCCCGATTGGGCGGAGAGCAGCAGCGGCTTCTTCTTCGCGGCGCGCTGGAGCCGCTCCTTCTGCTGCTTCAGCAGTTCCGGCGACAGGGCATCGACCTTGGAGAGCGCCACGATCTCCGGCTTGTCCTCAAGGTCGTGCCCATAGGCGGCCAGTTCCGCCCGCACGGTCTTGTAGGCTTTGCCCGCATGCTCGGACGTGCCGTCCACCAGATGCAGCAGGGCGCCGCAGCGGACGATATGGGCGAGGAAGCGGTCACCGATGCCGGCGCCCTCGTGCGCGCCCTCGATCAGGCCGGGAATGTCCGCCAGCACAAATTCGCGGTCGTCCACCCGCACCACGCCGAGGCCGGGGTGGAGCGTGGTGAAGGGATAGTCCGCAATCTTCGGCTTTGCCGCCGTGGTGGCGGCGAGGAACGTGCTCTTGCCCGCATTGGGCAGGCCCACGAGGCCGGCATCGGCGATCAGCTTCAGGCGCAGCCAGATCCACTTCTCCTTGCCCTCAAGGCCGGGATTGGCGCGGCGCGGGGCTTGGTTGGTGGAGGTCTTGAACTGGGCGTTGCCGAAACCGCCGTTTCCGCCTTCCAGCAATTTGATGCGCTGGCCCGCCTCGGTGAGGTCGGCGAGCACGGTCTCTTCATCCTCGTCGAGGATCTCCGTGCCGGCCGGCACCTTCAGCACGACGTCGGAGCCGCGCGCGCCGGTGCGGTTGGCGCCCATGCCGTGCTCGCCCTTCTTGGCCTTGAAATGCTGCTGGTAGCGATAGTCGATCAGGGTGTTGAGCCCGTCCACGCACTCGATCCAGACATCGCCCCCGCGCCCGCCATCGCCACCATTGGGGCCGCCGAACTCGATGAACTTCTCGCGCCGGAACGAGACGCACCCCGCGCCCCCATCGCCGGAGCGCACATAGACCTTGGCTTGATCGAGGAATTTCATGGCCTGGAGGTAGACGTGGCGACGCAGGAAGGCAAGGCCGAGCTGCTTCTCCTCACGCCTCCAGAAGCGCCGCGATCTTCAGGACCGTGTTCCAGTTGCGCCCGGTCCCGCGCAATCCCGCCATCTTGCCCGAAAGCGCATTGCCCAGTTTCGAGCGGCCGATCCCATTGGGAAGCGAGGCGAAGAGGGCGTGGCCCACCGCCTTCAACTCCTCCCCGTCGACGGCGAGCGCCTGGAGCTTCTCCAGCACCTTCGCCTCGGCCGGCGCCTTCAGCACCAGCATGATGAAGCCGCTGGGCGCTGCTTCCGCTGCGGCGGTCATGGGATTGGATTTGATCAGCTTTCCCCAGGTTCCGGCATCGTGCACGAACACCTCGGTCTCAAGGCCGAAGCGCTCGGAGACCGCTCCGGCGATGCGCGTCTCCAGCGCGGCATTGCCCGCCCCGCCCGCCTCGAACAGCACATTTCCCGATTGCAGCAGCGTGGAAACATCCGCGAGATCGAGCGCTTCCAACGCATGGCGCAGCTCCGCCATGGAAACCATGGTCTTTCCACCCACGTTCACGCCGCGCAGAAGTGCCACCCGCTTGCTCATGGGCCGAAATATCTCCAACACACTTGGCGCCGTCCAGCCCCTTTGACCTTTCGAGCGCCTTGGACCAAAAGAGGAACATGAGCCCGCGCACCGTCGACGTCCTGCTGCCTCTCGGCCTCGACACGCCCTATTCCTACGCCGTCCCCGACGGGCTGGAGCTTCAGCCCGGCGACCTCGTGCATGTGCCGCTCGGCACCAAGGGAATGGTCGGCTGCGTGTGGCCGGGCGCGGCCAACGGCAAGGCGGTGGACACCGCCAAGATCAAGAGCGTCAAGGCGCTGTTGGATTATGAGCGCCTGCCGGCGGACCTCTTAAAGCTCATCGACTGGATGGCAGACTATACCCTCGCGCCCCGAGGGATGGTGTTGCGCATGGCGCTGCGCCACGGGGAAAGCCCGGGCGTCGCGCGCGAACGGGTGGGCGTACGCGCCACCGGAAAGGTGCCCGGCCGCATGACCGCCGCGCGCCACAAGCTCATGGACCTTCTGGCGGACGGGTTCGTGCGCGGCAAGGGCGACGCGGCGCGGGAGGCGGGGGTCTCCCCTTCCGTGGTGGACGGCCTCGTGGATGACGGCGCGCTGGAAACCATCGTGCTTCCGCCGGAGCCGGCGGCGGAACTCCCCGACCCCACCCATGCCGCGCCGAACCTGTCGTCAATCCAAGAGGCAGCTGCCGCCGCTTTGCGCGCCGCCGTGGAGGCCCGCGCCTTTTCCGTCCATCTGCTGGATGGCGTGACCGGCTCCGGCAAGACAGAGGTCTATTTCGAGGCGGTGGCGGAGGCGCTGAAGCAGGGCCGGCAATCGCTCATTCTCCTGCCGGAAATCGCCCTCACCCAGGCCTTCCTCGACCGCTTTACCAAACGCTTCGGCGTGAAGCCGGCGGAATGGCATTCAGGCGTCTCCACGCGCCGCCGCGCCCGCATCCTTCAGGGCGTCGCCACGGGCGAGGTCAAGGTGGTGGCCGGCGCCCGCTCGGCCCTGTTCCTGCCGTTCCGCGATCTCGCTCTCACCATTGTCGATGAGGAGCACGACCCAGCCTATAAGCAGGACGAAGGCGTCGCCTACCATGCCCGCGACATGGCGGTGGTGCGCGCCCGGCTTGCAGGTGCGCCCATCGTTCTGGCCTCCGCGACCCCTTCCATCGAGACCGAAGTGAATGCGCGGCGCGAGCGCTACCGGCGGCTGGCTTTGCCCGAGCGGTTCGGCGGCGCCAAGGTGCCGGGGCTTGCTCCCATCGACCTGCGCAAAGAAGGCCCGCCGCGCGGACGCTGGATCGCGCCGCGCCTGGAAGCCGAGATCAACGAGACCCTGTCCGGCGGCGGGCAGGCACTCCTGTTCCTGAACCGGCGGGGCTATGCGCCCCTCACCCTCTGCCGCTCCTGCGGGCATCGCATGCGCTGCCCCTCCTGTTCCGCCTGGCTGGTGGAGCATCGCTTCCGCCGCCGCCTCGCCTGTCACCATTGCGGCTATCAGGCGCCGGTGCCGGAGACCTGCCCGAGCTGCGAGGCCAAGGACAGCCTCATCCCCTGCGGCCCCGGCGTCGAGCGGCTTCAGGAGGAGGTGCAGGCGCTGTTCCCGGAGGCGCGCAGCCTCGTCCTCTCCAGCGACCTCACCGGCGGCGTCGAGCGCATGCGGGCGGAGCTGGAGGCGGTGGCGCGCGGCGAGGTGGATGTGGTGGTGGGCACCCAATTGGTGGCCAAGGGCCACAATTTCCCCGGCCTCGCCCTCGTGGGCGTGGTGGATGCCGATGTGGGCCTCGGCCAGGGCGACCCGCGCGCCGCCGAACGCACGTTCCAGCTCGTCCATCAGGTCGCCGGGCGCGCGGGACGTGGCGCTGCGGAAGGGCGCGGCTTCATCCAGACCCATATGCCGGAGCACCCGGTGATGACAGCTCTGGTAAAAGGCGACCGCGCCGCCTTCTATGAAAGCGAGATCGCGGCGCGTCAGGAGGCGCACCTGCCGCCCTTCGGCCGAATGGCGAGCCTCGTTGTCTCCGCCACCGACGCACATGCCGCCGAGGCCCATGCCCGGCGCCTTGCCGCCTGCGCACCCATCACGAAGGATGTGCGCGTGCTGGGCCCCGCCGAGGCGCCGCTCGCCGTGCTGCGCGGGCGCCATCGCTGGCGGCTCCTGGCGCGCGCGCCGCGCAACTTCGACCTGTCCGCCTATCTGCGCGCCTGGCGCGCCGTGGCGCCGAAGGTCACGGGCAACACGCGCGTCGCCATCGATGTGGACCCGCTGAGCTTCCTGTGACCACTGCGCCGCTTCCAAAAGAGCGGCGATGGCCTATCTTGTGCGCGAACCGGAGAGGGAGTTTTCCGTGCGCAGTTTCGTTCGCATCGCGCTGGTTGTCGCGCTCGGCCTGTCCGTTTCCGCCTGCGACAAGTGCGGCAACTGGTTCAAATACGACAGCCCGAAGGCCTGCGGCGCAGAACCCCTGCCGAAATAGCCCTCAACCGCACAGAGCCGCCTGGATGTTGCGGCCGGTGCGCTCGATATGGTCGCGCAGCAGGCGGGTGGCGTCATCCGCCCGCCGCTCGATCATGGCATCGGCGATGGCGGCATGCTCGGCCGGCACATCCCTATCCGGCATGTGGTCCTTCAGGAAGATACGGCGGTAGCGGTCGCTCTGGTCGTGAAGCGTCTCGCAGAACTGCCGCAGCAGCGGCATGCGGCACGCCGAGATGAGCTCCGCATGGAAGGCGCGGTGGGCGACCTCCCACGCCTCCTGCTCCTCCACCGAGCGCGAGCCGCGCTTGCAGCGGCCGAGCTGGTGGAGCGTCGAGAGGATGCGCCCTTCCCAGGCGGCATCGCCCAGGAGGATCGCTTCGCGCGCCGCAAGGCATTCCAGCTCCACGCGCAGGCGGATGACCTCGGCCAGATTGTCGTTGGAGACCGGCGCGACGCGGTAGCCACGCTGGTCCACGATCTCCACCAGCCCCTCGCTCTCCAGCCGGCACAGCGCCTCGCGCAGCGGGCTCAAGCTGACGCCATAAACAGCGCGCATGCGGTCCAGCACGAGCTTGGCGCCGGGCATCAGCTCGCCGTTCATGATGGAGGCGCGCAGCCGCGTCACGAGGGTCGAGGAGAGCGTGGCGCCCTGGGTGTCGGCGGTGCGGATGTCTGTCATGTCCTCGTCTACTCGATCGCTCCGAAACCGTAGAGCGCAGCCGGATTGTCCACCAATGCGAGCCGCTGGGTGGTCTCGTCCGGCAGCCAGAGCGGAATGAGGTCGACTATATCGCCATCATTGGGCATGGGCACAGGGCAGATGGGATGCGGCCAGTTGCTGCCCCACAGGATGCGGTCCGGCCGTGCCTCCACCACCCGCTCGATCATGGGCAGCATGTCGCGGTGGGGATAGGGCTCGGCGGAGAGGCGGTAGAGGCTGGCGAGCTTCACATAGCAGCGGTCGGTGTCCAGCAGGCCCATCAGGATCGCGAAGGCCAGCGAGTCCACCCCCTCCCGCCCGTCGATGCGGGCCATGTGGTCGAGCACGAAGGGGCTCTTGATGGCCTCGAGCCGCGGCGCCACGTCCACCAGCTCGGACGCCTTGTTGAAATGCAGCACCAGATGCCAGCCGAGATCGCGCGTCTCGTCGGACAGCCGCTCCAGATGGTCGAAGGAAGCGCCGCCACTCACCACCGTGGACATGCGGCACCCGCGCATGCCGCGGCGGTGCATGTCCTCCAGCTCCGCCCGCGGCAGACCGGACGGGATCACCGCCACACCGCGCAAGGTCCCGGGGCTGCGGTCGAGGGCGTCCAGGGTCGCGCGGTTGTCGGTGCCGTGCGCCCCGCCATGGACGATCACCGCCCGGTCGATGCCGAGGATGGCATGAAGCTTCTGCAAATCCTCGAAGGTGCAATCCTCCGGCGTGTAGCTGCGCTTGGGGCTGAAGGGAAAGACCACCTGCGGGCCGAAGACGTGGACATGGGTGTCGCAAGCGCCGCGCGGCATCTTGAAGGCCGGCGTCTTGGTGTTCCGGTCGGGGGCCGGGCAGGCGTGCATGGGGCGGGCGGCATCAACGCTCATCAGTCAACCTTTGGCCTTCGGGTGCCTCTGCGTCACCGTCGATCCACGATGGGAGAGGCACGATCTGATTCATTCATTTGACGACGAAGCCGGGAGGTGTAAATGAATAATCATCGATTTTTTGAAAATCATCGATGAAATCTGGAGGAGTGATGCTTCGTCGTTCTCTGGCCGCCCTCGCGGCGGTGACCTTCACCCTGCTGGCCGGCGTCACCGGCGCGGCGGCGGCCTTCCCCGACCGCCCGGTGCGCATCATCGTGCCCTTCCCGGCCGGCGGATCGAATGACGTGATCGCGCGGCTGCTCGCGCAAAACCTTCAGGAGCAGTGGAAGCAGCCGGTCATCGTCGACAACCGCTCGGGCGCGGGCGGAAACGTCGGCGCGGACAACGTGGTCCGCGCCGATCCGGACGGCTACACGCTCCTCCTGTCCGCCCCCGGCCCGCTCGCCATCAACCCGTCGCTCTATCCCAACCTCCCCTACAATCCGCTGAAGGACTTCGCGCCCATCGCGCTGGTGGCCAACGTGCCGATCGTGCTCGCGGTGAATCCGGCGGTGAAGGCGACCTCCGTGAAGGAGCTGATCGCCCTCGCGAAGGCGGAGCCCGGCAAGCTCAATTTCGGCTCCTCGGGCAACGGCACCACCAACCATCTGGCGGGCGAGCTGTTCAAGACGCTGGCCGGCATCGACATCGTCCACGTGCCCTATCGCGGCGCGGCGCCGGCCATGAACGACCTCGTAGCGGGGCATATCCCCATGATGTTCGACAACATGCCCGCCGTGCGGCCCCAGGTGACCGCCGGCAAGATCCGTGCGCTCGCCGTGGCCGGAGCCCAGCGCTCCCCGCTGTTCCCCGAGCTGCCGACCATGATCGAGGCCGGCGTGCCCGGCTTCGACGCCTCCGCCTGGTTCGGCCTCGTCGCCCCCGCCAAAACCAGCCAGGACGTCCTCCAGGTCATCATCGACGCCACCAAAAAGGCGCTCACCGAGCCGGAGATGGCGAAGAAGTTCGCCGATCTCGGCGCCGAGCCCGGCACCCTCTTCGGCCCCGCTTTCGGCAAGTTCATCGAAGCCGAGGACATCAAGTGGGCCAAGGTGATCAAGGACGCGAACGTGAAGGTCGACTGACGCTGAACCTGCCGGTGGGGCACGCCTCGCCGGCCTCCACCCGACTTGCAGAATGAGAGACCCGAATGGCCGAACGTCGCACGCTCGAAGAGCTCGAACGCCGCTATGAGGACATGATCGGCTTCACGCCCCCCAAGATCGCCAAGCGGCTGAAGCTGGGCGTGAGGGTGGACCCGGACCTGGTGACCGCGCTGGAGGATTGGCGCATCGCCGCCCTCACCCCGGATGCGCTCGACCAGAAGACCGTCCAGCTCATGTGCTTCGCGATCCTCCTTTCCCAGACCTCGGAAGCGGCGGCGAACCACGCCAAGGCCGCCGTTAAGGCCGGGGCGAACGTGGAGGAACTGCACGCCGCCGCCGCCATCGCCACCCTGTTCCGGGGGGTCGCGGCCTTCAACCTCGCCGGCGAGATCATCAGCGCCCTGTTCCCGGAATGAGACACGGGCGCCCTGCCCGCGCCCGGATCCAAGGCCCTCCAACATTTTGAAGGATAGACACATGTTGTCCGATGCCGACCGCCAGAAGGCCGTCGAAATCCTGCTCGCCGCCGAAGCCACGAAGACGCCGGCGCTGCAGCTCTCCAAGACCTATCCCGACATCCAGATCGAGGATTCCTACGCCATCTCCAGCATGGTGACGGCGCACAAGGTCAAGAACGGCGCCAAGCTCATCGGCCACAAGATCGGCCTCACCTCCAAGGCCATGCAGGCCTCCTCGCAGATCGACGAGCCGGACTACGGCCACCTGCTCGACACCATGGTGCTGAACGACGGCGCCAAGGTTAAGTTCGAGGATTATTGCGTGCCCCGCGTGGAGCCCGAGCTGACCTTCATCCTGAAGGAGCCGCTGAAGGGCCCTGGCATCGGCCTCGTGGACGTGCTGCGCGCCACCGAATGGGTGGTGCCCTCCATCGAGATCATCGATGCCCGCGTGCAGAACCCGCGCAAGATCACCGATACGGTGGCCGACAACGGCGCTGCCGCCGGCATCGTGCTGGGCGGGCGCCCGGTGCGGCCGAACGATGTGGACCTTCGCTGGGTGGGCGCGGTGTTCTACCGCAATTCGGAGATCGAGGAGACCGGCCTCGCCGCCGGCGTGCTGGGTCATCCGGCCATGGCCATCGCCTGGCTCGCCAACAAGGTGGGCCGCTTCGGCACGGTGCTGGAGCCCGGCCACCTGATGCTCTCCGGCTCCTTCACCCGCCCCGTCTGGGCGGCCAAGGGCGACACGCTGCATGCGGATTTCGGCCCGCTCGGCAGCGTCGCCGTGCAGTTCGTCTGAGCGGGGGCCATGGCAATGGAACTCCCCCGCAACGCCTTCAAGCACGCGCTCGCCGCCGGTGGGACGCAGATCGGCCTGTGGTGCAGCCTGTGCAGCAACATCACGGTCGATGTGGTCTCGGATTCCGGCTTCGACTGGCTGCTGCTGGACACCGAGCACTCGCCCAACGAGCTGCCGGCGGTCCTCGCCCAGCTCCAGGCGGCGCGCGGCGGCACCGCGACGCCCATCGTGCGCCCCGCCTCCAATGACCCGGTGCTGATCAAGCGCCTTCTGGACATCGGCGCGCCGGGCCTGCTGATCCCCTATGTCCAGGACGTGAAGGAGGCGCGGCGCGCGGTCGCCGCTACCCGCTATCCGCCCGTCGGCCTGCGCGGGGTGACGGCTTCAGGCCGCGCGAGCCGCTATGGCCGCGTGCCCGGCTATCTCCAGAAGGCCGACAGCGAGATCAGTGTTCTTCTGCAGGTGGAAACCCGCGAGGCCATGGAGCAGCTGGAGGCGATCGCCACCGTCGATGGCGTCGACGGCGTCTTCATCGGCCCCGCCGACCTCTCCACCTCGTTCGGCCACCATGGCAACTGGACCGGGCCGGAGATGCAGGCCGTGCTGAAGGATGCGGTGGAGCGCCTGACGAAGGTGGGCAAGCCCGCGGGCATCCTCACCGCCAATGAGGAAGAGGCGCGGCGCTTCATCGACTGGGGCTACAAATTCGTCGCCGTAGGCGCCGATCTCGGCCTCCTGCGCAATGCAGCCGACGCTTTGGCGAGGCGCTTCAAGAGCTGAGCAGCGTCCAAATATGAAAACGGCGGAGGCCCGGCCGGACCTCCGCCGTTTTGCATCAGCCTAATGCCGAAGCTTAGGGGCCGTAGAGCCAGTTGCTGGCATATCCGCCGATCACCGCGCCGACCGCCGTGACGGCCGCTTCGCCCGCGGCGACCGCATAGGTGCCGCCCGCGGCAATCGCCGCCGTGTTGCCACCGGTCGCCACCAGGATCGGGGTGATCATTCCGGCGGTCACGGCATTGGCGACGAAGACGCCAGCCACAGCGCCCACCGAGATGACCGCCACCCGCAGCGCGGTCGTTTCATACGACGCCGAGCGGGGCTCAATGGCAGCGCGCGCTTCGGAGACCGCGGGCATCGGGGCGGGAACGGGCACCGGAGCAGGGGCGGCAGCGGCAGCCGGACGGGCCGGAGCAGGCGTGGTCTGGGCGAGCACAATGGGATTGGATTCGGCAAAAGCGCTCTGCGCTCCCGCCAGCGGGCCCAGCACGGTGAGGCTGACGGCGAGAGCCTTGATCGTCACGGATCGCTTCATTGTCGGTTTCCTGAAATCAGCTTCATGGACAGGCGCGGCCGGGACCATCCCCAGGCCGCGCGATTGGACGCTTCTTCCAAGGAGCCAAGTCAAACCGGCCCCTTCCCTTCAGGGACCGGCAACCAACCTGGAGGCCGCACCCGAGCTTCGCTCCGCAGCCTCCACGTAATCACCCCTCACGCCGTAACGGTAGGTCCCGGCGCGCGCCCCTTCTTGTCTTTACCAATCTTATCGTACCATCCACGTGACAGCATCATGGAACGTTTTGGCCTGAACTTGTTCTGGTCCATCACCTGCTTGACGCGGATGCGGGCCTCCTGGTCGCTCAGCACGCCGCCGGCGAGGCCGTTATAGAGGGCGGCCGCCTCGCGGAACTGCGCCTTGCTGATCTTCTTCGACTTGCCGCCGTAGCGATCCAGGATCGGCAGCATGCGGCGGTCCACATCCCGCTCCAGGCGGATGTCCTTCATCTGCGCCACATAGAGCACGAGGCCGCGCGCCTCGTGCGGGTCGAGGGCAAACTGCGAAATGCCCCGCTCCAGCAGGCGGCGCTCCTCGGCCTTCGAAATGAATGGCCGGTCGAGCCCTGCAAGCTCGACATAGCCCATGAAACGCTCGCCGGACGTCCCGTTCCCAGCCATCACCCCCCCGCCCAATTGGATACGTAAATACGGCGCGCCCGCTCCGCGGCCACGCTCGCCCCGCTTCCGGTATTCTCCCCGCGCGGATCAACCCCGCGCAGCCGCCCGCGACCCGCATCAGCGCCAAAACTGTAGGACAGCGAACAATGCGTGCGCGAACAGCGTCAATGATACGCCGATCACTATAGCCTTCGCGATCGCGTTGTTGATCGATACCACGGATACTTTCGGGCGCAACCCCATGAGGATTGCGGTTCCGCTGCCAAGGATCGAGCTCAGCACGATCTTGCCCGCGACCCACCCCATCAGGCCGTAGATCCCATGCCCCGCCTCCACGAGACGGCGGAAATAATTCTCCTGCCAGAACTCGAATGGCTGGTCGGGAAACAGCAGTTGCCAGGTCTGGAGCCCCGCCCAGGACGCAGTCGCCACGGCGCCGATTGTCAGCAGCGCCAGGGACAGGAGATTGGCGATGAAGATGGAGGCGATGAGGTAGCGCAGCCCGGGAATGTTCAGGTTGCTCATGGCGCGCATCTGCGACGACAGCACGCGATTGCCGAGGTCGGCGGAGATCACCGCGCTATTGCGCGCCACCACCAGAATGGAAGCGATGAGCGGCACCGTAATGGTGGTCTGCACGAAGCCGATGCCCGCCAGCGTCTCATCATGGAGGATCGACTTCAGATAGCCGTCGAACGCGTGATAGTTGAAGCCGAACCAGACAGAGACGAAGCCGAGAATAAGGCCGCCGAGCCCCAGATAGCCCAGCATGAAGGGCGACGCGCAAAGCACCCAGATGTATTCGACGAAGTAACGCGCACACCAGACCAGCGGATTGCCGGCCCGCGTGCGGGCGTGCCATTGGGGCGCCGCCGCAGAGGACAGACGCGGGGCCTGCGGGAAGACGTCCGGAACGGTGTCGGGCGCCGCAACGAGCCGCAGCGCGTCGGGCGCCGGATGCTCCGCCGCCTGGAGCTGCTCCATGGCATGCTCGATGGCGGCCATGGTGGGCGTCACATGCCGCACCGTGTGATTGTGCGTGTCGACGAGCAGCACCTTGTCCGCCAGCGGCAGCAGGTCGTCCACATGATGGGCGACGATGATGACCGGCGTCGCCCGCTCCACGCAGATGGACTTGATGACGCTGGCGAGCCGCCGCGAGGAGACAAGGTCGAGGCCGGAATTCGGCTCGTCCAGGATCAGGATGGGATGGCCCGCAAGCAGCGTGCGGGCAATGGCGATGCGCTGCTTCTGCCCGCCGCTGCACGCCGCGATGGACTGCTCCGGGCGGATGTCGGCGAGCAAGGAAAGAATGGGGGCGGTGTCGTAGGCGCGGGCGGCTTCCGGCGCATGGTCGGCGGCGATCTTCACGTTCTCGCCGGCGCTGAGGTCGTCGAACAGCGCGTTGCCCTGGAACACCAGCCCACACATGTCGCTGCGGCTGTTGGCGAGGTTCACCTCGCGCGCGCCGAAATGCAGCAGCCCTTCCACGTGCCAGGCGCCTTCCCGGTCGTCCAGGAGGCCGCACAGCGCATTGATGATGCTGGTCTTCCCGCTGCCGCTGGGGCCGATCAGAAGGACCAGCTCCCCCGCCCCCACCTCGAAGCCGGCATCGTTCACCAGCATCTTGCCGTTCGGCGTGCGGACCGACAGGCCCCGGACCGTCAATGCAGCGGGAAGGATCTCCGGTGCATTCATGGCCGGCTTCCGGTGGACAGGAGAACGAGCGGCACGACGCCGTCGCCGTCGATGCGCTGGATGCGGTTAAGGTCCTTGGGCGTCAGGAGCATGACAAGCGGCGTGCGCGCGCCGAGTGCGAACGACTGGAACACGTGGGCGGCGAGCGGGTTGAGGCTGCTCTGCGCGCCGAGCCCGCCGAGATGCTGCGGCAGGCTGCCCAGCAATTGGAGGATGGATTGCGTGAAGGGCCGCAGCAAAGTGCGCAGCCGCACGTCCCAGAACATCTGCGTGATCACCCCCGGCACCCGCCGGTCGCGCATGAGCGCATCGATGGAGCCGACGGCGAGGCGCTCCGCCAGCTGGCGCGCCTCCGGCGTCTCCAATTGATCGCGCCCGAACCCCATCATGACTGTCTGGATGCGCGGATCGGACAAGGTCGTGGAGACGGCGCGCATGACCGGTTCGTAGTTGAGGTCATAGCCGAACGGAGCCACCAGCGCGTTCTGCCAGTTGGCCCGCAGCATGTCCCACATGGCGTCCTTGACGCGGCTGAGGAGGATCTCCTGCACCTCGCCGCGCAGCGCCCGCCGCAGCGCCGGCTCGGCATTGGCCAGCAGCCGTTCGAGGGCGGCCTGGGTGCGCGGGTCCCGCCATGCATAGGACACCGCATCGGTGAGCATGGCGCGCAGTGCCGGCCGGTATTCGGAGTTGAAGACGTTGGAGGTGATGATCCGCTCGACGGAGGCGGCGAGCTCGTCCTGCACCGTTTCGATGCGACGGCGGAGCTCGGCCTGGGAATTGTCCGTGGCGGCGGCCCACAGCACGCCGAAGCTGGAATCCATCAGCAGCGCAGTGTCGGCCTCCACATGCTCCCGCGCCGTGCTGCCGAACAGCTCAATGCGGATGCGGCCGTCCCCTCCGGCGAAGGCGGTGCCGTGCCGGATGACGCTGTGGTCCGGCCGCATGACGAACACCGGCATGGTGCCGCGCCACGACGCGGCAAGGGGATCACGATAATAGCGCACGAGGTCGCCGACCGCCGCGTGCGGAAACACGCTCCAGCCCGCGGCGATGAAGCCGAGGATGATCAGCGCCGAGACACAAATCCCGCTCAGCCGCGCGAGACGTCCATTGGTGGGGATAGGCAACGCAAACATCACTGGTTCCGTGACGGGCCGCGCCGACACAGGCGCCAAAGGCACGCGCGAAGAGCGGCGCCACCATTGCCGAAGCGCCGGGTGGGCGCCACGAAAAAACTCCGGTGCCATGGTGCGAATTGCCGCTGTCCGCCGGCTTGTGCCAGGACGGCCGGATCGCTTCCCTCACAACGCGTCACGCTCTACCATCTCCCCGTCTTCGGCATGAGATTTCCCCCATGCGCATCACGCGTCCCCGCCCGCGCAATTTCGGCCTCGTCATGTTCCTCACGCGGCTGTCGGGGACGCTCTTTCTCGTGCTGTCCACCTACAATCTGAGCGGCTATTCGCTGGTGCATTGGATCGAGATCCGCTGGTCTCTCGACTGGATGCTCCTGATGCCCCTCATCGCCTTCTACATCATCCTCTATTTCCTGCTGCTGCGTGTGACACTTCGAGCGCTCAGGCCATGGGGAATATTGTTCGCCATCTCCTTCCTCGGCTCCCTTGCCTACGCGCTGGTGGACGCGGACATCGTGCCTTTGCGGGACACTCAGGATCTGGCGACCATTACGCTCTACATGTTCGGCGGCCTCATGGGGATCGGCATCTGCTGGGCTTCGGCCTGGGTCATGGTCACCGGCCAAGTCAGCGTCGACAACCTCACCTATTGATTCATGCGGGAGCGCCCGGCCGGGCCGTGCGGGCGCGCAGCGCCAGCAGCACGTTGACCGCGAGAAAGATGATCACCGCGATGACGGCCAGCATCAGGCCGTTGATGCCGGCAGTGGACGGCGCGCGCATGGCGCCGAGCGCGCTTCCCTCAACGCCCCTTTGCGGAAGAACCAAGGGCACGGTCGCGACGCCCTTGCGGTCGCCGATGGTGTAGGCGAGCTTGATGTCGTTCTGCCCGGTGGCAAGCGACACGTCGTTCGATGCATAGGTCCCAGGCGCCAGCTCCTCGAGGGGCGCGGCCACGGAGCCCGCGGTCAGCTCGATCTTCGCGCCGCCTGTGGGCAGGCCGTCCGAATAGCGCTGGAGGAACAGGACCAGCCGGCGGCCGTCATAAGTGAGCACGGCCTCCTGATTGCCGATACGCATTTCGGCCCGCGGTGAGACGATGATCATGCGCGACGTCGAGCCCTGGCCATGGCTTTCTTGCGCCGTGGCGGCCACGACGCCCGCAAAAAGCAGGACGCCGGCGAGCGCCAGCTTCAATGCCCGGGCCATCATGCTCCCCTCCAACACCATCCTGTCCCCGCCCCTATCACGCCCACATGTCAGTTGCGTTATTGCTGCGGCTAAGGACGGGGCCCGAACACCGCTTCCACCCTTGGATCCAGGTGGAACTCGGCCTTCAACGTTTCCTTTTTCCGGCGTTCCGAGCGCAGGTCGTCGATGAGCCAGCGCCAGAAATTCATCGAGTCGCCTTCGGGGTGATGGACACCGCCGAGGAGGATCCGCATGACCGACAGCGTGACCTGATGCTCACGCTCATATTGGGAGCGGAACCACCGCTCGCGCTCCATGGCCACATCGAGTTCGCGCTCCACCAGCACTGGCGGCATGTCGCGCACGGGGGCGGCGGGCTGTGGAGCCACCGCCTCAAGAGGAGGGACTGGCGGGATGGGAAGCGGCTGGTCGGTCATCGCTGCACAAGGCCTTCATGCGTGGTCGAAGGACGGGCTTTACGCAGGGGACCGGTCTTCCTATGGTCCGGCCGAGTGCGGAGCGCGCCCATGGTCTATCTCATTCCCGTCTTCGTCGTGATCTTCGGACTGGCAGCGGACCTGCTGGTTCAGATCACGGCGAATATTTCGAGCGAAGTGCTGTTGGAGATCGACCCCGGCGTCAAATCCTCCGGCGGCCGCATCACTGCCGACTACATCGTTGACATGCGGCCGGAAGCTTCGCTTTCCGGCCCCCTGCCAAGCTCCCTTACGGCTTTGCCGCCGGGGCGCTGAGGCCGGCCGCGGGATTTGCGGCGGGCTGCGTTTTCCCGCCGGCGCTGCTGAGCTTCCGCCGGAGATTCTCCGTGACGATCCCGGTCATGTCGGCGATGATGGTTTCCATTCGCAGATAGTTCCGCGCGGCATCGAGCCAGGGCGTCATGGGCGTGGTGAACTCCTGGTCGAGCTCATTCAGCGCACGCATCGCCGCGGCCACATCGCCAGCCGCCAGCCGCGCCTCGGCGCGGGTGACCGCAAGGTTTCCGATCTCGGTGGGATAGGGTTCCGCGCCCACTCCCACATACCGGTTCACCAGCGACAGGCCATACTGGTAGTAGCTCTCCGAATTTCCGATCCGCAGCCCGGCGGCCGCCACATACGACGGGAAGACGCGCTTCAGCTCCGCGGCATTGGGAACGCCCGTCCGCGCCGGCCCGGACAATTGCGTGAGATAGGCCGAGAAGCGGTCGTCATTTCCCGCGATGGCGTAGAGGTTCACCAGCTCCGCCTCGAACGGCCGCCCGGCATAGAAGGTCGTCCGCAACTGGCCGAGCGCCACGGCGAAGATGGGAGAAGAGGCGTCGATGATGGGCTCGACGCGCTTGTCGTTCTCACGGGCGATCGACTTCTTGAGGCCGGTCAAGATCTCGTTCTGCTCGGAAAGACGGGTCTGGGCGCTCTCCTGACCGTCCAGCACCTGGGCGATCTCGTTGTTGAGCCGCCCCACCTCCGCGCCGGTCTTCTGCGCCGTGCCCTCAAGCGAGGTGATGCGCGCGAAAAGCGGCGCGACGCGCAGGTCGGTGGACGGCAGGAACGGGGGGACGAGGAACACCACTGCCAGCGCGGCAACCGCACCGGCCGCAGCGCTGGCTGCGATGCCGAACCAGGGCGGCAAGCGCGACGGGGTCTTCGGCTCGGCGGAGACCACCGGCTCGGGAGCGGGTGCAGGTTCCGCCGACACAGACGGCTCTTCCGCCTTCGGCGGCTCGACACTTTCGACGGCGACGGCCGGGAGGACGGTGGGGGTCGGTTCAGCCACCGACACCGGCTCCGGCTGGCCGCGCCCCTGGTGCAGCCACTCCTCGATGGAAAGCGGTCCTGTCGGTGCCACGGAAGCCTTCACGGCATCCTCCGGCGCCGCCGCTTCGGTCCGCGCGGAGGTGTTGATGCCGGTGCGCTCCGCATCGATGACACGGGGGATGTCCTGCCCCCCGGAAATCGGCTTCAGGCCGATGGTGACGCGCTTCGCTGTCATATGCCTCGCCCCATGATCTCGGCCGCAAGGGCCGCAATTTCCTTCGCCGCCTGGCCACGGGCGTCCAGCTCGCGGACCAGACGGCCGGTGGCCACGCTCTCCGCAAAGGCCACGCGCTGGCCGATCACCGTCTCCAGCGGGCCGATGTCCCCCGTGAGCGCGTCTCGCAGGTCGCGCCCCACCACCGTGCCGGTGATGCAGCGATTGACCACGAACGCCGCCTTCAGCGCCGGCTTGAAGATGCGCGCCTCGCCGATCAGCGTCACGATCTCCGTGCTCGCCCAGACATCGTAGGAGGAGGGCTGCACCGGAATCAGGATGAGATCCGAGGCCAGGATCGTCGAGCGTGCCAGCGCCGTTACGCGCGGCGGCCCGTCAATAATGACGTGGTCGTGCGACCGGGCGATGTCAGGCACTTCCTGGTGCAACACCTCGCGGGCGAGGCCGCTCACCGCGAACAGGCGCGGCAGGCCCATCTGGGAGCGGGTCTGCGCCCAGTCGAGCGCCGAGCCCTGCGGATCGGCATCGACCACCGCGACCCGCGACCCGGACAGGGCGAGTTCGCCGGCGATATGCGTTGCGAGCGTCGTCTTGCCGACGCCGCCCTTCTGGTTGAGAAGACCGATGATCATGCGACGGCTCCTGAGCTGAAGTGGAGCTCTGGCTTGGGAAGGCTGTGGCGCGGGGACCTCATCATCAATAGGCCTTCTTTAGGGTTGCAGCGGGAGCCGGCATGATCCGGCCGAGCACCGCCGGCGCGAAGCGTTGGAACAGCAAGGGGGTGAGCACGGTGTCGAGCAGGGTCGCGCTGAGCAGCCCGCCGAAGATCACCACAGCCACGGGATGGAGGATCTCCTTGCCCGCCTCCTCGCCGCCCAGAAGCAGCGGGATCAGCGCGACCGCGGCGGCGGACGCCGTCATCAGCACCGGCACGAGGCGTTCATTGGCGCCGCGCAGGATCAGGCCGCGGCCGAAGCTCTCGCCCTCGTGGGACATGAGGTTGATGTAGTGGTTGATCTTCAGGATGCCGTTGCGCGTGCTGATGCCCGCGAGCGTGACGAAGCCGACGATGGAGGCGAGCGACAAATCGATCCCCGTAAGCTTCAGCGCCAGCACGCTGCCGATGAGCGCCAGCGGAACATTGGCCATGACGATGGCAGCCAGCATTACCGATTTGAAGCGCGCATAGAGAATGGAGAAAATTAGCAGGAAGGAGATGAGCGCGAGCCCGCCCATGCGCAGGGCCGAGCGGCTCTGCTCCGCATAGACGCCCTCGAAGGCGATGAAGTATCCGGGCGGCAGGCGCATGTCGCGCAGCATGGCGGCGATCTCGCCGCTGACGAGATTGGGATTGGTGCCATCGCCATTGGCGGTGACGAGGATGCGGCGCAGGTTGTTCTCACGCTGGATGGTGCTCGGCCCCGTCTGCTCGGACACGCGGGCGATGGTGGAAACCGGCACCTGCCCCGCCGGCGTGTCGATGAGCATGGCGCCGAGCTGGTGCGCCGAGCGCGCCTCGTCGCTCAGGCGGATCACCAGATCGAAGCGCTTGGTGCCATCGACGATCTCCGTGACCTCCTCGCCATTGGTGAGCTGGGCGAGGCGCCCGGTGAACTCGCCCGGCTGCACGCCGTAGAGCAGCGCGCGGCCTGAATCGAACTGGATCTGGATCTGCGGCACCGGCACCTGCCGCTCGATGGCGACGTCGGTGAGGCCCGGCATGGCCTTGAGCCGCGCCTCCACATCGCGCCCGATATTGCGCAGCGTGTCGAGGTCGTTGCCGAAGATCTTGAAGACGATCTGCGCCGCCGTTCCGGTGAGGATGCGGTCGATGCGGAAGGCAATGGGCTGGCTGATGCTGAACGATCCCGGCAGGCCCCCGAGGCGGGCGCGCACATCGGCTATGACGGTGGCGAGCGGCCGGTCCTTTGCCGCCAGTTCCAGCTCGATCTCGGTGACGTTGACCCCAAGCGCATGCTCGTCCGCCTCCGAGCGGCCGGTGCGGCGGCCCACCTTGGTCGTCTCCGGAATGCTCTGGAGCAGGCGCTCGGCGGTGGCGGCGATGCGGCTGGATTCCTCAAGCGATATGCCCGGCTCCAGCACCATGGTGATGACGAGCGCCCCCTCGTTGAAACGGGGCAGGAAGGCGCGCGGCAGGCTCGGCACCAATGCGGCGGCCACCACAACGGCCGCGACGATGCTGGCGAGCACGGGGAATTGGTGGTCCAGCACCCAGGAAAGAAGGCGCGTGTTGGCGTGCTTGATCTTCTGCACCAGAAGGCTGTCGCGCCCGAGGACGCCCTTCGCGTTGGGCAGCAGGTAGGAGCACAGGACCGGGGTGAGCGTGATGGAGATCAGAAGGCTCACGAGGATCGAGACGATGTAGGCGATGCCCATGGGCACGAACAGCCGCCCCTCTATGCCCGGAAGGGCGAACAGCGGCACGAAGACCAGCACGATGATGGCGGTGGAATGGACAATGGAGGAGCGCACCTCCTGGGAGGCGTCGGCGATCACCTGAAGCGAGGCGCGCGGCACGGCGAGCGCCCTGTTCTCGCGCAGCCGGCGGAAGATGTTCTCGACATCCACCACGGCATCGTCGACCAGCTCGCCGATGGCGATGGCGAGGCCGCCGAGCGTCATGGTGTTGATGGTCATCCCCATCCAGCGCAGCACGATGAAGGTGGTGAGCACCGAGACCGGGATCGCCACCAGCGAGATGAGGGTGGTGCGCACATTCAGCAGGAACAGGAACAGCACCGCCGCGACCAGGATGATGGCCTCGGTGAACACCTGCCCCAGATTGCCCACGGCAGAGCGGATGAAGTCGGACTGCCGGAACAGATAATCGTTGACGCGCGTGCCCTCCGGCATGGTCCTCTGGAGATCGTCCAGGACCTTCTCCACCTCAGCCGTGAGGGCAAGGGTGTCCGCCTGGGGCTGCTTGTTCACCGAGATGACCACGGCCGCCCCGCCTGCGAACCCGGCATCGCCACGCCGCTGCTTGGGCTGGAAGGAGACGTCGGCGAACTGGCGCAGCAGCACCGGCTGGCCGAGGCGGTGGTCCACCACCACGTTGCGGATGTCTTCCAGGCTCTGGGTGCGCGAGAGGTTGCGGATCAGGAATTCCTGCGGGCCCTGGTTCACCACCCCGCCGCCGGTGTTGGAGCCGAACGCCTGGAGCGCCTGGCGCACCTCATTGATGGACACGCCGAGCTGCGACATGCGCAGGATATCGAGGGTGACGCGATATTCCTTGGCGAGGCCGCCAATGGTGACGATGCGGCTGATGCCGGGGATCGCCTTCAGGCGCTGGGCCACCGTCCAGTCGGCAAGCTCGCGCAGGTCCATGGGCGAGAGGGTGGACGAGGAGAGCGCCACCAGCATGATCTCGCCCATCTGGGAAGAGATGGGCGCCATGACCGGCCGCACGCCCGCCGGCAGCTCCAGCTGCACCGGCCCGAGCCGCTCGGCCACGATCTGCCGGTCCACATAGATGTCCGTGTTCCAGTCGAACTCCACATAGACCACCGACAGCCCGGTGGTGGACGAGGAGCGCACGCGCGTCACGCCGCTCGCCCCCATGAGCGCCGTCTCGATGCGGGCGGTGATCTGCGTCTCCACCTCTTCCGGGGCGAGGCCCGGCGCCTCGGTGAGGATGGTGACCAGCCCCTTGTTGAGGTCCGGCAGCACGTCGATGGGCAGATGGTGCAGGGCGGCGGCGCCATAGATCATGGCGGCGGCGGCCGCCACCAGCACCAGGAGGCGGGCGCGAAGGCTGATATTGACGAGGGATGCGAACATGCGCCCGTCCTCAACCCGGCCCGGGATCGGCGGCACCGGCCGGTGTCCCCGCCCCGGCCGCGACGGTGCGCGACAGACCCCAGGCGGTGGAGATGGCCACGAGCACCAGGGCGCAGGCGATGGCCGCGCCGGTGGAGATGCCGAAGATGGCCGAGGCGACAAGTCCCAGCAGATAGCCGGCCGCCCCGAGATTGAACGCGATCACGAGGCGCCAATGGGGCGGTGCATGCTGGGTCGCGAGCGCCGGCATGATGAGCGATGCGAACACCAGCAGCACGCCGACGATCTGGACCGATGCGGTGATGACCACGGCAAAGACGCCGTAGAACAGAATGCGCTCCTTCACGAGATCGCGCAGATACCAGAGCGCGAGCGCCGCGACGGTGAGGAGGCCGAGCACCAGGAGCTGGGTGCCGGACACCCAGAGGATCTGCCCCACCAGCAGGTCCTTCAGATATTCCAAGCCGTTGGGACTGCTGGACAGGAGCACGATCTGCACGGCCGCGGCGACGATATAGACCGCGCCGATGATGGCTTCCTGGATGGCCGGAAACTTTTTGTCGGTCCATGTGAGGAGCATCGCGCAGCCGACCGCCGCCGCAATGGCGCTCACCTGAACGGCCCAACCCGCCACCGAACCCAGCATGAGGTTTCCGAACACGACGCCGAGCGCGGCCACCTGCGCGAGCGCGATGTCGATGAAGATGATCCCCCGGTTCAGCACGATGACGCCGAGGGGAACGTGGGTCGCGAGGATCAGCAGCCCTGCCACGAGGGCCGGAGCGAGAATGTCGGGACTAAGAGCGGTCACGGCCGTCCAGTCCATTCAGCAGCCGGTCGAACGAGCCTCCGCGAAAGCCGAAGAGGCCGCTGGCGGCGGCCATTCTGCCGGCGGCGCAGGGCGCCCTTTCCAGCGGGATAAGGGTGTTCTGCGCGACGGGGCGCGGACAATCTTCGCGGCTCGCCCCCGCGCGCACGCTGATGCCCGTCTTGCGGAGAGCCGAGATCATGCCGGGCGCCGGCCTCATGGCGGCTTGAGCCGCAGGGCCAACGGGCGCGCGCAATACGTCAGTGATGAATGCAGCGCTGGTCAGCGCAGCAGCTGGTCCCGTCACGCCCCCCCTCCGCCCCCCCGGCCGGCGCGCCAGACGCTTCAAACGAAAAGGCCGCAGCGCGCAACACGCGCCCACGGCATTAGCCATTCTGAGCGACCGATTTGCGAAGGCCGGAATGCCTGCCGCAATTGCGAGGAACGGCATCGCCGATTTCCTCGCGCCTTTCCCCTACTACCCCTTCGCTCAGAATACTGAGAATAATGGATTTTCAAAGTAGTTTCTCGCACGTGCGAAGCTAAGTGAGAGTTTTATGACAATTCAGTGAAGATCGGAAGAATTCCAGTTGCAGAGGGGCCGATGTAGCGCTCCGCGTGCTGGAAGCATGTTTCATGATGTCGCACGCCACGGTAGTACAATGATATGCTCCGGGGGCAATTTCGACTGGACCTTGCGTAAATGAAGGCGGCGCGCCAAGCTCGGCCTTGGGGTGTTCTGGGCGTCACGCACTGGCTGCGAGTCGGGTGACGCGCGGATGCGGCCCGTGGACATCCGACAACCGCGCGGGCCCGGGCCTTCCTCCCGGCGGCGCCCTCCAGGAAGCCGATCCATGAAACACAGACCGATCCTCGCCATCAGCCTCGCGGTGCTGGCGCCGCTTGCATGCGCACAGACCGCCCTCGCGCAGACCGCGCTCCCGAACAACGCGCCGTTCGTGCTTGCTCAGGCGACCCTGCCGCGCCCCGCAACCCCGCCCGCGCCGGCAACGCCGCCCGCCGCAACCCCGGCTCCGGCCCCTTCCGCGGCCCCTGCTGCCGCCACGGCGCCCAAGCCCGCAGCGCCGACCACGGCTGCCGCCGCGACGACCCCCTCACAGTCGCGCAACGTTCCCGAGCCGCATAGCGAAACGAACCTCAGCGATTACCGGGTCGCAGCGATCGCGGCTGGCGCTGTTGGCGGCGTCATCATCGCCAATGCCGTCACCGCCGGCATGATCACGCCGATCCTGGTGGCCGGCAGCAACGGCGCGGCGCTCGCGGGCCTCGCCGCTGGCGGTAGCTATGCCCTCGCCGCCGGTCAGGCTGCCGTCACCGTCGCTGGCGCTCTTGTCGGCGGCTATGTGGGAAACTGGTTCTACGGCCCCTAAGCTGATCAGAGGGCGGCCTTCAACAAAACCAAGCCGGCCTCGGCGAAGCTTCGAGGCCGGCCACGCCCTTCCGCCAACGAAAACCTACCGCCCGGCGGAAGGCGAGGCGTTGGCCGTGCGCCATTCCTTCAGAAGAGCATCGCCGATGCGGGCAAGGGCATCGCGCACCTGAACCGAGTGTCCGTCGCTGCGCGACGTGACCAGCACGGCGCTCTGCCACATCACCACGTAACCCGTGCGAATCCAGCCGACATCCTTGTCGAAGAAGGACGCCTTCTTATAGGCTCCAAGCATAAGCGTGGAACTGCATGTATTGCTGGGCGCATCCCGCGCCGACAATATTGTGACGACAGCGAGAGCGTCATCCGAATTGGCCGCTTTCAGCCCCTCGAACTCGAACTGCCGCCGCAAATCACGGATCAGCGCGCCGGGCTCGATGTTGCAGTCGACGGAATCGATGGGCAGCGGGCTGGTGGTGACGCGAAGCGACTTCACACCCTGAAAATCCATGTCGCTGGCGATGCTCTCAGCCGCCGCCGGCAGCGCGGCGAAGATGGCACCGGCGGCGAAAAGACCGGCGAGAGAGAAACGAACGCCGCGCATGAAGCCTCGCAAACGGATCGGATGAGCGACAATATTCATCGGCCACCTCGAATCAAGTTTTATACGACATTATAAGGCCTTATGCGGGACCTGCTGACCGAAGACGGTGAAAATGCCGCAGAGTTCCGACACCCGAGAGAACAAGAGAGCCGGCTACGCAGTATTTGGCGCCTTTTATACGCAAGGATATTCCTGACGCTTTGTTCATATGCTATATGCCCTTAAGAGAGGCAAGCTTATCTCGCAGCCGGGGGGCCGGTTCAGACGCGGGATGGGCAGGCCGCGGGGCATGCGGGAGAGACTTCCGCAGGTGGGGGCTGGGCGTAGCGTTCCAGAAAAGCCATGTACTACGTGCTGACGACGCTTTTTGTGGCGGCGACACTCGCCTTGACGAACGTCGTCACCCAGGTCGGCTCCAACTATATCGCGGACTATTTCACCCAAGGCGAGAGCCAGGATTACGGAATCAATCCCCCGGCTTCGTCCGAGCGGGAGCCCAAGCGAACCATCTCCGCGGCAAGGGAGGCAGCGTCGGGCGACACGGCGACCCGGAGCGCGGTGATGCCGATCCTGCTGAGCGCCGCCGAAGGCCGGGTGCCCGCAGAAGACATCATACCGCCCCGCATTGGTCCGGGAAAAAGGACCGATGCCGGCCCTGAGATGGAGGACCTGCTTCCCTCTCCGGGACTTGCGCCGCGCCGGAGCATGGACGCGGACAGTCCTCTCGCGGGTCGCAAGGAGGCCCGGGCCGAACTGCCCGCCACCATCATGACCGATGCCGTGGAAGACACCACGCCGACCTTCCCGCCCGCCGAAGTCGTGGCGCCCCACGCGCAGCCCCAGGCGGCGCTCGATCTGGTCCGGGACACGCCGCACCGTCGCCCGGATGGCACCTTCTTCCTGCCCATGGCGACCCAGCGCATCTTCTCCGTGCGCTGGCAGGTGTGCACCCGCGCAGACGTATCCATGGCCTATGAGCTGCCGGGCCATGTCATCACCGATCCAAGCACCAGCACCACCTTGCAGGCGACGCTTTCGGGCGTGATCGAGGCCAACCAGGGCACGTTCCCCTATCTCGGCATGCGGGTGCGCCGCGGCGATCTGCTCGCTTATCTTCAGCCGTCCGTGTCGGTGTCCGAGCGGGCGCAGATCGAGGCGCGCAAGCAGCAGCTCGCCAACCAGATCTCCCTGACTGAAAAGCAGATCGAGCGCCTCGACGACGTTCTGTTCGTGCGCTACCGCGCCAACAAGATCGAGGCGCTCAAGGTCCAGGTCGAGGGCTATCGCCGCGAGCTCACCTCCCTCCAGTCGGCGCTCGGCGCTCGCGAGACCCTCCGGGCGACCGTGGACGGCGTCATCTCCCGCGTGGGCGCGGCGGTGGGGGGCACGGTTCTCGAAGGGCAGACCATCTTCGAGATCGTCGATCCCGACGCGCTCTGGGTGGAGGCGGCGGCCTACGACCCGGCGGTGACGAACAACATCAAAAGCGCGGCTGCGGTGGTCGGCGACAACAAGCCCATCGCCCTGCAATTCGTCGGCGGCGGGCTCATGCTCAGCAACCAGGCCATTCCCCTGCGCTTCCGCGTGGTCGGCCCCCATGAGGGCTTGTCCGTGGGCAAGCCGGTGACGGTCATCGTCCGGCAGAACAAGACCATCGCCGGCATCCCCGTTCCCGCCTCCAGCATCATCCGGGACGGCGACGGACGCAGCATCGTCTGGGAGCGCATCGGCGCGGAGACCTTCGCGCCGCGCCAGGTTCGGGCGGTGCGCGTGGCCGGCGACGTGATGGTGGTGGAATCGGGGTTGTCGAGCGGCGCGCGCGTGGTGACGGAGGGCGCGAGCCTTCTCAACCAGATCCGCTGAAACAACCCGCCGCGGGCACGCGCAGTCGGGCTGCCGCGCGCCCAAAAAACGGGAATGGACCATCACGTCATAAAGGTGACGGGACGGCACAGTTAGAGATGGAATTGGCTCCGGGAATGATTCACTGTGGAGCCCGTCAACGGGGTGGGGGACGATGCGCTACGGGATTTTCTTTCTCGCGGCTCTGGCGCTGCTGATGCTGGCTCCGGCCGTCGCGCACGCCCAAACACCCGGTTATGCCCGGCCCGCGACGCTCCCTTATGCGAGCGTCGCTCTGGCTGCCGACAACGACCCCGAAGAAAGCGCGTTCTACACCGCTGGCATGGACCAGCTGCTGTGGGGAACCGCGGTCGTCGGCGGCGCCTTCATCATCGGCCTCCTAGCCGGCGGCTCCCTGTCTTCAGCGTTCGGCGCTGTCGGGGCCGTGGCGATCTCATACGCGCTTCTGCCATAGGCGGGAGTTGCGCCCCAAAACGCCCCTTCGCGGGCGTCCTTTCCTGCTCTGCGTTGCGGCGCTCATCCTTATAGGAGTCCGAGATGGTACGGAAACACACGCTTTTCCTTTCGCTCGCGGTGGGCGCCACCCTGCTCGCCGCCGCCCCGGCCTTCGCGCAGACCGCAGCGCCCCGCAGCGAGGTGTGGGACCCGTTTGAGCGCGTGAATCGCGCCACCTACTCGCTCAACAGCGCTTTCATGTCCGTGGTGGCTGGCCCTGTGGTTGCCGCTTATCGCTCCACCGTTCCCACATCGGTCCAGACCGGCGTCAACAACGTCTTCACCAACCTGCGCGAACCGCTGACCGTCATCTCGAGCGGCGTGCAGGGCGACCTGGCCAACATGCGCGTCTCCGCGGGCCGCTTCGCCATCAACACCATTGCCGGCATCGGCGGCGTCTTCGACGTTGCGACCCGCATGGGCTGGGTCTCGCGGCCGGAAGACCTCGGCACCGCCATGTGCAGCTACGGCGTGCCCACCGGCCCCTATCTGATGGTGCCCTTCTTCGGCCCGACCAATGCGCGCGAAGCCGCCGGCACGATCGCAGCCTACGGTCTCGCCTACGCCACCGGCGAAGACTGGGTCTACGGCTATGTGGTCGCCGACCGGACGGTGGCGGCAGCATCTGACCTTCCCATGAGCCTGTTCGAGCAGGCGCCTGATGCCGGCGTGAACGCGCCGACCGCCACCCCGGCGGTGACGCTCGACGCCTATGCGAGCACCCGCGACCGCTACATGAACCTGCGCGCCGACCTGTGCGCCGACTCCATTCCGGCTGCCGACCTCAAGGCGAGCCCCCTCGGCGGCGTCATCAAGACCGTCAACTGAGGCACGAACCGAGTAACATAAGCCGCCGCCGGTCTCCGGCGGCGGCTTGGTGCTAAACCCAGGAAGGGATTGCACAGGTGACCGCCTCCGCGCATCCGGACAAACCTGCCGGTCAAGAGCCCCCTCACGCGCCCCACGACCATGGCGCGGCAGCGGGCGCGGGGGGCGAGCATGCCGGGCACCAGCACGGGCCCTCCGTGACCGAGGACAGCCAGCGGCGCGTCTTCTGGGTGATGGTGTTTACCGGCACCTACATGATCATCCAGGCGACCGGCGGCTACCTTTCCGGCTCGCTGGCGCTGATCGCCGATGCCGGCCATATGCTCTCGGACACGGTGGCGCTCTGCTTCGCCTGGATCGCGTTCCGCCTCAGCCGCCGCCCCGCCGATGCGCAGCGCACCTTCGGCTATCACCGCTTCCAAGTGCTCGCGGCCCTGCTGAACGGCCTCACCCTGTTCCTGATCGCCATATGGGTCGTCTACCAGGCGGTGATGCGCTTCTGGGATCCGGTGGAGGTCATGGCCGGCCCCATGCTCATCGTGGCGGTGGTCGGCCTGCTGGTGAATGTCGGCGGCTTTCTCGTCCTGCGCGGCGGGGACCGGCGCAACGTGAACATGCGCGGCGCGCTGCTGCATGTGCTGGGCGACCTTCTGGGCTCGGTAGCGGCCATCGTCGCGGCCCTCGTCATCATGGCCACCGGCTGGATGCCCATCGACCCCATCCTGTCCGTCTTCGTCAGCGTGCTCATCCTCAAGAGCGCCTGGTCGCTGATGAGCAGCTCGGCGAACATCCTCATGGAAGGCGTTCCCGAGGGCTTTGAGGGACCGGCCCTCACCGCCGAGCTCACCTCCATCGCCGGCGTCTCCGATGTCCACCACGTGCATGTCTGGGGGCTCACCGGCGAAAAGCTGATGGCATCGCTGCACATCAAGCTCGATCACGGGGCGGAGGCGAGCGTGGTCAAGACAGCGGTGCGTGCGCGCCTTGCTGAACGCTTCGGCATCGGCCACGTCACCATCGAGGTCGACGATGCCGCGGACATGGCAGCGGAAGCGCTCACCGCCGAAACACACTGACGCAGGCCCGCTACGGGGGAGAACGCACCACGTCGCGTTCGCCCGAGATGCGCTTCCATACGAAGGCCCAGGTATTTCCGAAGCCAAGGATCATGATCGCCCAGAACTGCACCATATAGGCGGTGATCTCCACGTCCTGGAATGCGAAGAGGCCGAGGCCGACGCAGAACGTGATGCTCATCATGATCAACAGCGAGAACGCCACGATCCCGAAATACTTGATGCTCAGGTAGGCCATGCGCGTCAGGATCACCAGCGCGGTGAGCAGGGCGATCCCGATGCAGATCTGCAGCGGCGAAATGTGCTCCGAGGACAGGATCCAGTGGACGTAGGAATTGCCGCTCGGATTGTAGGCGGCGAGGACCACGAAGGCGCACAGCAAGGTGCGCTTCGCCACCATCGGCACAACATGAATTGGCGGGTTTGTATCGAGGCGGGGCATATCGACCGCGTCAGATCGGCGAGTTGTGGGTCACGTCCGTGGAATCCACCTGCCCCGCGATGCGGTTGCGCAGATGCGACCAGGACATGCCGAGGCCGTAGAGCGTCGAGAGAATGATCAGCAGCGTGAGGATGAACACACGCGGCTCCTCCACATCCAAAACATGGTGGTCGATCAGGGTCCAGGCGGCGGACGCGAATAGGGCCGTCAGCAGGCCGATGCCGATCATGCCGAGCGAGCGCGTGGCGGAGAGGATGGCCACCACGTGAAGGATGAGAAGGGTGACCCCCACCAGCACCTTCATGGAGTGCTGGCCCGGAACATCCCTGATCCAGTGCACGTACGACAAGGCGTAAGGATTGTAGGTGCCGAGCACGAGGCACGTGGCGGTCAGCCATCGCGCGACGATGTCGGGAATGCCGAAACTATGCATCCGAGCGGCCCGCCCCCACGAGAACCCCCTCGCTCCAAACGTCCCGGGACATTCGCACAGGAGAAGCAGGTCTCCAACCCTGCTTGTGGCTACGGCAGAGCTTATTGGTGCTTCGGGGGGAGTAGAGTATGCATGCTTTCAGCAGCGGCCGCTCGCCGGGAAATCCGCGCCGGCTAAGATGTTTTGACGAGGCCGGCCGTGCCCATAAACGCACATCGCCGCACGCATTTGATGAAGCGCCTTTTCGGCGCACTGGGTGAGAGCGTGCACATCGCTGCGGCCATCGTGCTGTCGCTGGCATTCGTGCTCATCCTGACCACGACGCTGAACCATTGGAAGTTCGCATCCACCTACGGCGAGATCGCCGAGCGGCGCATCGCGCTGGTGGGGCAGCGCGCCCACGATTCCATAGATGCGGCGCTTCGGCTCGGCCTCAAGCTCGAGGATGTCGCCACCGCGCAGCAGATCGTCGCCAATGCCAAGGAGGAAGATCGGCGCGTCGAAAGCGTCGCCGTTTTCAGTGCCCGATCCTCACGCATTCTCCACGCTACGGATCCCACCCTCGTCGGCACGCCGGTGCCGGAGGCGTGGCTGAGCGCGCAAAGGCAAGCCACCGGCAAATCCTGGCACATTGGCGGAGAGGATCTGGCGACAGTCGGAATGAGGCTGGATACGGGCGACGAGAAGGGCGTCGGCGGTATCGCTTTGGTCTATTCGCTGGCGGAAACACAGCGCGCCATGGCGCACATGAGGGTCGCCCAGATCGAGGAAATGCTCGCCATCTTCGCCCTGTTCGTGATCATCGCACTCGTCGCCACCATGCTCGCGACCCGCGACCTGCATCGGCCGCTGAAGGGGCTGGCAAACATGCTTCAGGCTGGCGGTTCGGACGGCGATCCGGGAGGCGTTCTGCCCGAGTCCCTGCGCCTCCCGGCAGCGCAGTTCCGCGCCGCCGCCGCCGAAGCCGCCGCGGCGCTGGAGGCCGCAGAACGCGACCTTGAGTCGGAGGAGCGGCAATCCCCCTATCTTGCGGACGCACCGCCGTGAGCACCGATGCCGGTGGGGCCGGGGGCGGCTGGATCCGCGCGCGCATTCTGCTGATCACCCTCACTTTGGTGATCGCCGCCGCCGCCCTCCTTTCCTTCAGAACCAACCGCCTGTTCGAGGCGGCCCTCGAGCCGCAATTGACCCTCAAGACGGAGATGGTCGCCGAATTCACCGCGATGGATATTACATGGGCCCTGAGCCGTGGCATTCCGCTGGATCGGCTTGTCGGCGTTCCCGACTACCTGGCTCAGAAGCGCGCGGGAAATCCCGAGATTCTCTATGTGGCCCTGATGGACAGCCAGGGCCGGACCCTCCACGTCTCGGGTGCCCAGCCCGTCAAGGGAGGTCCTGTGGAGCAAGCCGCGCGGGAGCTTGCGGCGGCGGGCGGCCAGAACATCGCCCATGTGGACATCGCGGAGTTTCAGGCCGTCTTAAGCCCCGTACGCCTCAACGGCACCACCGTCGCCGCCGTGGCCATCAGGCTCGACCCGACGTTCGTGCGCGCCCAGCTCCAGGCATTGGCGCAGGACGTGTTCGTCATCCTCCTTGTTGCATTGTTCCTGGTCTACGAGGTGGCCATCGCGCTCTCGGGAAAGGCCGGTCCCCTTGGCCAGCTTGTCGCCGCCATGGGGACCGGCCGGTTCGGCCACCGCATCACCCATTTCCACCGCGACGAGATCGGCCGGGCGATCCGCAGCTTCAACGCCACGGTGCTGGCCCTCAATGCGCGCTACCGCCGGCTGGCAGAGAAGGCCGAACGCAGCGGCAGCGCAACCTTGCGTGACCGCGTGAAGGACCTGCGCGAGCGGTTCGGCTTTGTCGCTACGCCCCCCGCTGCGTTCGACATCCCGCCCTCCGTCACGGACATGCGCCTGCCGCTGTTCGTGTTCGTCATTGCCGAGGAACTGCAGAAGGCGTTCCTGCCGCTCTATATCAGCGAGCTCGAAAGCCAGATCCCGTCCGCCCCCGGCGATCTCCTCATCGGCCTGCCGATTTCGATCTACATGCTCGCCCTCGCCCTGGCGACGCCGCTGGCGGGATCCTGGACCGACCGCTACGGGCCGCGGCGCATCTTCCTTACGGGCGTCGGGCTGGCGATCCTCGGGTTTCTCTGGTCGGCCCTTGCCGCCACTCTTGTGGGGCTCATCGGCGCCCGTGCGATCACCGCCGTTGGCTACGCCATGTGCACCATCGCGGCCCAGGGCTTCATCGTCCAGACCACCAGCAGCGCGGACCGCACCCAGGGCATTTCGGTGTTCGTCACCGTCCTCATGTCGGCGAGCATCTGCGGCACCTCCATCGGCGGCATCCTCGCAGATCAGCTGGACTATCGGATCGTCTTCGTCTGCGCCGCGGCGCTGGCCCTGCTGGCGGGGCTGCTGGCATGGCGGATGATGGGCCACCTGGCGCCGCTCGCCGCCGAGCGGAGGGGTTTCCGGCTCGCTGATCTCGGGGTGGTGCTGCGCAATCCGCGCTTCGTGGCGCTGGTCCTGTTCGCCGCCATCCCGAACAAGATCGTCCTGACCGGTTTCCTGTTCTACGCCGTTCCCCTCTATCTGGCCGAACTCGGCGCCTCGGAAGCGGAAACGGGGCGGGTGATGATCCTCTATTCCCTGGTGATCGTCGTCGCCGGCCCCTGGCTGAGCCGCATGGCGGACCGGCACGGCTACATCCATTCCTTCGTCTTCGTGGGCACGTTCGTCTCCGGCGCCGCCATGGGGCTGCTGTGGTTCTGGCCGGACATTTACGGCGTCGCCCTCGCCGTGGTGGCAGTGGCGTTCGCGCATGCCATTTCCATCTCGCCCCAGGTGGCGATGGTGCCGCAGATCTGCCGCGCGGAGATCGAGGCGGTGGGGCAGACCACACTGCTCGGCGAGTTGCGCATGCTGGAGCGGATCGGCAGTGTCATCGGCCCGTTACTTATTGCAGCTTTTTCTTACCAATACGGATTTGTGACTGGATTGATAATCATGGGCGGCATGATTGCGCTGCTTTCTCCCCTGCTTCTCCTCAGCAAGCGGGAGGCACGGGCTTGAACATTCTGATCTGCTCCAAGCGCGACCTGACTTCCACGGTGTTTCTCAACGATCTTCTGGAACGGCTGGCCCCCCTCCCCGGTTGCCGGCTTCACCTGGTTCTTGCCGAACGCACCCGCCCGATCGAGACACAGGTTCCCGAACTCGTGCAGATGAAGCTCTACGAGCGTGATCTGCCCTTCCAGGTCCTGTTCCCGCTCCTGGAAGCGGATCCGCGCCCGGCCGACTTGATGACGCCGGCCGGCCTTGCCGCGCGATACGGCGTCGCGCTTTCCGTGGTGCGCGGCATCAACGATCCAGTGTTTCAGAAGGTGCTGGATGATTTCTCGCCCGACCTCATCCTCTCCGCACGCTTCAGCTTCCTGTTCCCGCCTGATCTGATCGCCGCGCCCGCGCGCGGTGTCATCAATGTCCATCCCGGGCGGGTCCCGGACTATGCGGGGCTTTATCCGCACTTCTTTGCCATGCTCGCCGGCGAGCGCACGCACGGCTGCACGGTCCATATGGTCGATGGCAATATCGATACCGGCGCCATCCTGGCGGAGGGGGAAGTGCCAATCGACCCCACGCTCACGGCCTTCGCCCTCAACCTCGAAAGCCACCTCTTGGGCAACCGCCTTGTGACAGATGTCATATTGTCGTGGTTGAAGGGACACAGCACGCACGCTGTTCCGCAAAGGCAATCCAAATTAAGGTCCAATACCTATCCGACTCCGGCGGAATTCGAAAAATTCCGGGTGGCGGGTCTGTCTCTGATCCGTGCAGATGAGTATCTGGATATTCTTCGGCGGTTCGGAGCGTCCGAGTGCAGGTTGGCGGGGGCGGGCTGAGCGGAAGGCGGGGAAGGCCTTGCCGCTGGCGCTGGTTTCATGAGGGGCGAACATGTTGGATTTTGGATTTCTGACGCTGCCGGCGATGGCCGCTGCGATGGTCTTCATGTCGGCCCTGTTCGTCGGCGGAGACGTTGTGCTCGAAAAGATCAATGTCCCTAAAGCACAGGAAACCGTCGGCTTTACCTCGTCCATCGTCACCCGCCGGCTCGCGGACGATCTTCGCACGCTGAGCTATGCCGGCGCATCGGAGCTTTCCGCGCTCAGGATCGATGAAGGGGGCGTGGAGAAAGGCATCAATGCCTTCGAGGATTACTTCGAGGTCGGGCTGCTGATCAACGGAGCCCGCAATATCCTCGGAATGATCAAATACTACGTGAACGGCGAAATTGTCTCGAACGACAACAAGCTCGCCCTTACGATCCGGGTCTACGCCAAGGATAAACACGAGCCTGTCAGGCTCTTGCACATCGGCGGAGACACCGACAAAATCGACGACATTCTCCACCAAGGCGCCATTCAGACACTTGAATACATCAACCCATACGTTGTTACTCTTTATTATCGCCGGATGGAACTGGCCGCCAGGGATTACGACTTTCCAAAGACACATGAGAGTGTTCGCAGATTTCTCGCGACACAACCTTTGGAAAAGCACTTTCTTGCTTATGGTCTTTTGGGCCGCATGCACATGCTCAAGGCCGAGCTGGACACGGCCTTGACGCCTGAGCAGCAAGAAACTCAGTATCGCGAAGCCATTCGACACCTCAATGCCGCGCTTCTTCAGGAGCCGGACTTCCTTTACCCGCTGATCAACCTTGGAATCATCTATGCGGGCAAGAAGGAATATGCTCTGGCCGACGACTATTTCGCCAGAGCCGTGAAGATACACCCCAATTACCTCATCACCCGCAAGGCGTGGGGCAAGATGCTGGTCGAGCAGGGCCAAATCGAGGATGCCATCGTCCAGTATGTGGCGGCCGTGCAAATCGCTCCCGAGGACCCTTCCCTGCGCTACATTCTCGCGAGGCTCTACGAGCAGGTCGGCATGCAAGCCGCAGCCCGCACCCAGTTCGAGGAAGCCCTGATGATCAACCCGATCTCGCGGGAGTACGCCGCTGCGCTCAAAGCGCTGGAAGTTGAGAAAGAGGGGGTGAAATAGGCACGCCTCCCCGCCACTGATCTGAGGATTTCGCCTTCGCAGAAACCGGGGCGTGCACGCTGAAACGGTGGCGACCGGCCGCGGCGCCGCCCATGTTGGGTATCGGGATTGGCGGCGCATGCTTGAGAAGTTGTTCATCGTCGGATTCATCATCCTTCCCTTGGCGGTCGCGGTGGGGCTGATCGTCTATCGCGCGCGCTTCTTCCTCATTGGAATCGTTGTCCTTGTTGGATTCCTGATGTTAGTTTGGACGGGGCTGAAGGTGGCAACGGTGGTGGACGACGCGCGCGCGACGTACGCCGGATCGACGCCTGCGCCCCCGGATTGCGTGGATCGGGGCGCCGGAATGCGGACGGACGCCTGCCGGCCCTAGAATCACGACGCGGAACTCACCATCCGGCCGATGCGTCCCGCAGCGGCCTTCCACCACACGGGCGGACCATGGGACTTGAACTGGCACTGGGCGTATTCGGCATGATCGTCCAGGCGGTCCTCCTCATGGCGTTTCCGTTCGCCTTGCTCATGGTCGCCTGCCGCATTGTGAACTCGGTGCAGGACGCACAGCTTCCCTGGACCCCCAATGTCGAACTCTCCGCCCTCTGCGTGGGGGTCATGGCGGGCGTCATCCTGCTGGTGGAGAATGTGGATGCGCAGCTGCTGGAAGCCGGCGAACTTTTTCGCAAGGGAGGGCCATGGGACCTCACCTTCGTCGAGTTCCTCACGGGTCCGGCCAATCCCCTGTCCTATGACGTCTCCGCCATCCTGGTCTGGCCGCTTTCGGGCAAACTGCCGACCCCTGCGGGATTCATCGTTCTCTTTCTCGGCGGGCTCGTCTTCTATGGACCGATCCTTGCCTATAGATCTCGCCGCGCAACCGCCAATGCCATACGTAACGTTCTGATTGTGTTCTGGGGCGCCTATGCCACGGTCTATTTGACGATTTACGCCGGCTGGCTCGTCAACAAGCTGAATTTCTGGATCTTTTTCCTGCTGCTGCTGGTTCTCAACGCGCGCAGGCGATCCGAACATGTGGTATTGAAGATCAACTGATCACGGCCTTGGTGCCGCCACGACAGGAGATGGCCATGTTCAATTCCAAGCGCCTCATCACCCTCGGCCTCACGGGCTGCATCCTCCTCGGCGGCGGGTCCTTCGCCCTCGCGCAAACGGCGGGCGAGCCGGCCTCGCCCTCGCCCCAGCAGCAGTCCACCTTCTCGAAGGTGGAGAAGACGCTGGCTGACTATCTCCAGAAGGGCCTGAACCTGTTCTCGTCCACGGTGGAGACGGTGGTGCCCTACAAAGCCCCCGAAGTGATGCCGAACGGCGACATCATCATCCGCCGCGCGCCCGATGCCGCCAAGACGGACTCCTCCGCCGGTACTGCCACGCCCGGCGCGCCGACGGCGGCCAATCCGCCCGCTCCGAGCGCCGCGACTCCGGGTGCTCCGACGACCACCACCCCGGCCGCCCCGGCAAAGCCCAATAGCGGCCTGAAGACCTAAGCGGACAAGGGGCCGCGGCGGGGCATTCCCGCCGGCCTCAGGTTGCCCTGCGCCGTCTCGGCATCGATTTTCCGGCACAATGGGCGGGCGCCCATTGTGCCGATGCCTTGTTCCTGCCGGCCTCATTCATGGCGGCGGCGCGCGATAGAACTGGACCCCCGCCTGCCCCCATGCTATCCGGCCGGCCGCATGGGCGAGATTGCCCGGCGCGAGGTTTTTATGGTCCAGAGGACGCAGCGACGACGAGCGAGCACCGAGCGCCTTCCGGCGCGCGCGTCTCTTCGCCTGCCCGCCTGACCGGTCATTCCACCGGCGCGGGCCGTTCGCCCCTGCCCGGTTCCCATCCATGACCGAACTTCCCATCGCCATCGCGCCCGAAAAACCTGCCGACGCCGACCCCATCGACAAGCTCCATCGCCGCACCTTCGGCCCGGGGCGCTTCACACGCACGGCCTTCCGGCTGCGCGAGCAGGCGGCGCACGACTTGGCGTTGTCCTTCACCGCCCATGTGGGCACCATGATGGTTGGCTCGGTGCGGCTCACCCCCATCGCAATCGGCGCGACGCCCGCTTTGCTGCTAGGCCCGCTCACGGTGGAGCCGCCGTTCCGCGCGGTGGGCATCGGCGCGCGGCTGATGGAAGTGTCCATGGAGACCGCCAAAGCCGCCGGGCACAAGCTGATCGTTCTGGTGGGCGACGCCCCTTACTACAGCCGCTTCGGCTTCAAGCACGTGCCCCACGGGCGTATCGCCCTGCCCGGCCCGGTGGACCCGGCGCGGCTGCTGGTGGCGGAGTTGTCGGACGGCGCTTTCGAAGGCGTCAGCGGCACCGCGCGCGGCATGCCGGCCCCGCAAAAAGAAAATGCCCCGGTTTGAGCCGGGGCATCTCGGAGAAGAATTCCCTCTCCCGCTTGCGGGGGAGGGCTAGGGTCGGGACTCAATCGCACCAGAATGCAATGACGGCGGCAATGTAGGCACCTGCGAGGTAGTTGGCGGCAAGCTTGTCGTATCGGGTAGCAATGCGTCGCCAGTCCTTGAGCCGACACCAGAGG